>JAOPVI010000346.1 GCA_025966225.1 Mycobacterium sp.
GCTATTGGTACAACCTGTTCTTCGACGGCTATGTCCGCAAGACATGGCTCGCCGACCCTGATGACATAGCGAGTGATTGGGCGAACCAGCGAATAAAGCCGATCAATTGGCGCCTGCGAAGAGAGCGGGATTCCGCCGACGACGATGTCTTTCGGTATCCCGTGCTCGGACCTGGTCAACTCTGGGAAGCTGCAGCGGCCGCATTGGCGGACGTCGGAGTCTCCACGTCTCTCAACACACGGGTCGTCAAGGTTCGGTCCGACGGCAGAAATTGGACCGTAGAGCTGCAGAACGGCGGAGTTGCGTCTGGAGATGCGGTGTTTTCGAGCATGCCGCTGCAATTTCTAATAAACGCCTTGGAGCCTGAGCCGCCGAAGCACATTCGGGCGGTGGCCGCGACTCTCAGGCACCGTGCCCTCACAACGGTCGCTGTCGCACTGCGAAAGCACTTTGACATCCCCTACCACTGGGTGTACACGCCAGGAAACGGCTTTCATGCGGGGCGAATTCAGAATTACGGCCTGTGGTCGAGCGGACTTGCTCCAGACCACTGGGACGGCACCTATCTGGGATTCGAGTACTTCGCCGGCCCAGACGGAGACCTGTTGACAGCGGATGACGAGCGTTTGAGAAGCATTGTGGATGAAGACCTTGTTGCGCTGGGCGTCGAGGACTCCGCAGTTGAGCATGTCATGATCGTCCGCTCACAATTCGCGTATCCGATCTGCGATCCCGGTCGGGATGCAAGTGTTGCCCAAATTCGTGACTTTCTGCGTCGAAATTGCCCAGGTCTTCACCCAATCGGACGCAACGGCATGCACCGCTATGACAACCAAGACCACGCGATGTTGAGTGCGATGCGCAGCGTCGATGGATATTTCGGCGAGGATGTGGATCCGTGGCAGGTGAACACGGATCGTCGTTATCACGAAACCGGGTTGCTGAAGAGGTAGCCGGCTGACTGCCCTACACGTCGTGCACCTTCGCCCCGTCTGAGGTCGGGTCTACGCTCCCGAAACCCCCATCTCGGCCTTGACTCGGTCGGCCAAGCGCACTGTCAGAGCTAATAGCGTCAGGGTCGGATTGGCGTAGCCGAGTCCGGTGGGGAACACCGAGCTGCCTGCCACGTATGTGTTTGCGGAACCATGAACGAGGCAGTTCTCGTCAACGACGCCGAGGCGCGGGTCGACATGCATCCTCGTGCCGCCCATCGGATGGTGCAGCCCCAATTGCATGGGACGTGCGGGTCCCTCGAAATCGAGCCATCGCCGGAAGCTGCCGAAACCGTTGGCCTCCAGTTGCGAACCGAAGATCTCGACGGAGCGCTCGATATTCTCACGGTCGCTCTTTGACCACTGCCAATCAAATTTAATCCGGTTCCGACCGAGCCGATCAGACGTGTCAGCCAAGGTGTATTTGTTCTCGCGCTCAGGAGTTTGCTCAGGAGATGCCCACAGCTCGATGGAGGTGAATTCGTTGCGGTCGACTTCGGGGCGTGACCACCCGCCACGCCATTCTTCCCAGTGTCGGGTCTTTCGGTGGGATAGCGCGGCGGCGGCATCTTTGGGCGAGCGGAGAATTGTTCGGAGGTCACCCGCGCCGCCGGTTGCTCGTTCCCGTCTGCGGATCGCGGAAGATAGTGAAGTCATCGCGCGGTGGGCTGCCGTTCCGAACCCGTCGCCGCGCGGTACCAGTGCGACACTCATGTTCAGGAGCCGTTCGGACTTCTTGACCTCTTCGGCAATGGTGAAGAATCCGGCGACCATATAACGGTCTTTCCAGCGAAGGTCATAGAGGGCGAGGTCGTCGAATAATGCGCGATTGTCAGGGCTGACCGTGCCCATGCGAAAGTCTGGATGGGTCGTCACGTAACGACCGACGTTGTCGTGCCGATTACCGACCGCACCGGGCCGCGTCGCATCCGACAGGAGCAGCATCTGTACGTTCTCCACCCCACCACCAGCGAGTATGTAGATCTTCGCTGCCACGGAGAACGGCTGTCCGTCCGGTCGCGCGACGCGCAGGCTCTTGGCCAGGCCAGTGGCGCCATCCGATTCGAGCGCGAGTGCGGTGCATCCGAGGTAGACATCGATATTGGGAGCCAGCAACAGATCGTCGCGGTAATGCAGACCGAAGACGTCGCACGGACCGTGTTGACTGATTCTTGTCTCAACTACATTGCCTGACGGGACCGCCTGTGCATCGGTACCCGACCATGTCGAAACGTCGTAGTTGAATTTCCCGCCGTTCCAAACGATTTGCGCTCTCTGAAAGAACGGATCGAGCTCCCTCAACGGCATCGGCCAGCATTGATCAGGTTGGTCGGCGCAGGCAGCAAAATCAATTTCTTCGGGCGGTACGCACCGCGCGTACCTACGGCCGTCATCGGGAACTGTGTTGTACACCCACATATTGGTTGTGCCGCCAAATTGCTTCTGGCGGCCGTCGGAGATGGCGTTGCTGTCCCAATAGTAATTGTCGAGCTCACCCGCGGCTAGATCCTGAACGTTCTGGTCATATTTGAAATGACCGCTTTCAAGCACCACCACGCTTGCTGCTGTCCCTGCGAATTCGCGGGCGAAGGTGATGCCCGCGGGTCCGGCGCCGATGACGCAGATGTCGGTTTCGACGACGCCGCCGGTCGCACGTGTGTTCCCATCGATCAACATGGACTGCCTTCGGGTTCGTAAGAGGTATCGCTGGCACAGCAAAAACTCAGCCGATTGACAATAGCCTGCACTGAAGTGCTCTGCCCGCCGACGTAAGTGTTTGCGGGAGTAGCGTCGGCGGCGTCTACGCTCCGGCTGGGATCGGCGGCATTCGCCGCACCTGCGTCCGCTCGCGCCGTAGAGTGCCAGCGTGGCTTATCCAGAGAATGTGCTGGCCGCCGACGAGCGCGTGGTGCTGCATCGTCATCCGCACTGGAAGCGGTTGATCCTGCCGGTGCTGGTGCTGCTCGTCGCGACCGCCTTGGCGGCGTTCGGCGCAGCGGTGGTCAGCAATGCTCATTGGACTTCGGCCGTCGCCACCAACGTCGTGATGGCAGTCATCGGCGTGGTGTGGTTGATCATCATCGGGTGGCTGGTGTTGTGGCCGTTTCTGAACTGGCGCTCAACGCATTTCGTCATCACCGACCGCAGGGTCATGTTCCGGCACGGCCTGCTGACCCGATCGGGCATCGACATCCCGCTGGCGCGCATCAACAGCGTCGAGTTCCGGCATGGGCTGTTGGACCGGGTGGTGCGCACCGGCACTTTGATCATCGAGTCCGCGAGCCAAGATCCCCTCGAGTTCCACGACATCCCTCGTGTGGAACAGGTTCACTCACTGCTGTATCACGAAGTCTTCGACACCCTGGGTTCGGAGGAATCGCCAAGCTGATCTTCGTGGCGAACCCGCCAGGGCCGCAGCGGCGTCACACTGCCGTGGCCATCTTCGATCTCGTCCTCGATCGCCTCCGCAATGCCACCCGCGGTGAACGACGCCTCGATAGCCCTGTCGGGATGGCGGGCGAGCTCGTCGGGGAACACCCAGCGCCGGAAGGCCCAAAACCGGAACGCCATCTGGAGTAGGTTGCCGACGACGTACGCGGAGACGAAGTCCGCGATGTTCTCCATGGTCAGCGACACTTCGGGCACCCGGAGCCCCAACACGTAGCTGGAGAAGTACAGCGGGGCCATGGCCAGCACCACCCCGACAGCGCTGACGCCGAAGAACAGCAGGGCCTCGTGGTGACGCTCGCGTCCGCCTCGGTCGCGGAAGCTCCATTCCCTGTTCAGGATGTACGACGCGATCACCGCGACGACGCCCGCAATGATCTTGGCGGTGACGGGCTTGGGCTCCAGGATGGTCAGCTTGAGCGTGAAGAAGATCGCGGAGTCGATGATGAAAGTCGTCCCGCCGACGATCGCGAACTTGATGAGCTCGTGATGCCGCTCGGCAAAGGGCCGGATCGGGCGCGGCAGCCGCGCGATCGTGGCATCAGCGAAAGACACAAGACGGGAGTGTACGGAAACAAGGCACCCGACGCGTACCCGTGCAGGTAGGGGCCTCGACGGCCATGACAACATAGCAGCGTGAGTTCACCCCCTGTCGTGGCCATGATCGGCGGCGGGCAACTGGCCAGGATGACGCACCAGGCCGCCATTGCACTCGGTCAGACCCTCCGGGTGCTGGCCACCGCCTCGGACGAACCTGCGGCGCAGGTCACACCGGACGTCATCATCGGGGCGCACACCGACCTCGATGCCCTGAGGCGCGCCGCGGCGGGCGCGGCCGCGCTCACGTTCGACCACGAGCACGTCCCCAGACAGCTGTTGGAGGCGCTCGTCGCCGAGGGCGTGAACGTCGCACCACCACCGCAGGCGCTCATCCACGCGCAGGACAAGCTGGTGATGCGCCGCAAATTGGAGGAGCTCGGTGCCCCCGTGCCGCGCTTCGCGGAAGTGACCCGGCCAGCGGACGTGGACTCCTTCGCTGCGCGCATCGGTGGACCGATCGTCGTCAAGACCGCACGCGGCGGGTACGACGGACGTGGGGTCACCCTGGCCCGCGACCTGGCCGAGGCCAGAGCGGTCAGCGAGCGTTACCTGGCCGACGGTGTTCCGATGCTCGTCGAGGAACGCGTCGACCTGCGCCGTGAACTGGCTGCGCTGGTGGCCCGCTCGCCCTTCGGTCAGGGTGCATGCTGGCCGATCGTGCACACGGTGCAGCGTGACGGCATCTGCGTGGAGGTCATCGCCCCGGCGGCCGGCCTGGATCCCGAGCTTGCGGGCCAGGCCGAGCACCTCGGGCTGAGACTGGCCAATGAACTCGGGGTGGTCGGGGTGCTGGCCGTCGAGCTCTTCGAGACCAACGCGGGCACGCTGCTGGTCAACGAGCTCGCGATGCGGCCGCACAACTCCGGGCACTGGACCATGGACGGCGCAAGGACCAGTCAGTTCGAGCAACATCTGCGCGCCGTGCTGGACTATCCGCTTGGCGCCACCGACCCGATCGCCCCGGTGACCGTGATGGCCAATGTCCTTGGCGCACCGCAGAGTCCCGCGATGACCATGGACGAGCGACTTCATCACCTCTTCGCGCGGATGCCCGATGCCAAGGTGCACCTGTATGGCAAGTCCGAGCGACCCGGTCGGAAGATCGGTCACGTGAACGTGCTTGGCGCCCTTCGTGGTTCGTTGGACGATGCGGCCTACGTCGCCGACGTTCGAGAACGTGCGGTGCGCGCCGCACATTGGTTGTCACATGGTGAGTGGACGGACGGATGGGACGAACATGCCTAGGAGTGCCAGGGTCGGGGTCATCATGGGCAGCGACAGCGACTGGACCGTCATGGAGGACGCCGCGACGGCGTTGGCGGAATTCGAGGTGCCGTTCGAGGTCGGCGTGGTCTCGGCCCATCGCACGCCGGGTCGGATGCTCGACTACGCACGGACCGCCGCAGGCAAGGGCATCGAGGTCATCATCGCCGGCGCAGGCGGCGCGGCCCACCTACCCGGCATGGTGGCCTCTGCGACGCCGTTGCCGGTGATCGGCGTGCCGGTGCCGCTGGCGCGGCTCGACGGGCTGGATTCGCTGCTGTCGATCGTTCAGATGCCCGCGGGGGTGCCGGTGGCGACGGTGTCGATCGGTGGTGCGCGCAATGCGGGATTGCTGGCGGTGCGCATCCTGGGTTCGTCGGACCCCGACCTGCGCGCCCGCATGGAGCAGTTCCAGTCCGATCTCGAAGACATGGTGCTGCAGAAGGACGCGGCGTTGCGGCAGCGGCTGATCGGACCGTGACACGCGGGGTAAAGTTACTGACGAGTAGCAAGGAGTTCTCATGGCCATCGGTGACCCGTCCTTCGGCGTCCTCAAGCTCTCCGACGAGCACGACGAAATGCGCGCGATACTGCGCGAGCTCTGCGACAAGGAGATCGCCCCGTACGCGGCCGACGTGGACGAGAAGGCCCGCTACACGGACGAAGCCTTAGCCGCGTTGAACGCTTCCGGGTTCTCTGCCATCCACATTCCCGAGGAGTACGGCGGTCAAGGCGGCGATGCCGTCGCGGCCTGCATCGTCATCGAAGAGGTCGCCAGGGTGTGCGCGTCGTCGTCGCTGATTCCGATCTGCAACAAGCTGGGCACGATGGGCATGCTGCTGCGGGGTTCCGAGGAGCTCAAGAAGCAGGTGTTGCCGTCGATCGGGGCCGGCGAGGCGACCGCGTCCTACGCGCTGTCGGAGCGCGAGGCCGGTAGCGACGCCGCGGCGATGCGCACACGTGCCAAGGCCGACGGCGACGACTGGGTGCTGAACGGATCGAAGTGCTGGATCAGCAACGGTGGCCACTCGCAGTGGTACACCGTCATGGCCGTCACCGATCCCGACAAGGGCGCCAACGGCATCTCGGCCTTCGTCGTACGCGAGGACGATCCGGGTTTCAGCGTGGGGCCCAAGGAAAAGAAGATGGGCATCAAGGGCTCGCCCACTACCGAGCTGTACTTCGAGGACTGCCGCATTCCCGGCGACCGCATCATCGGCGACCCCGGCACCGGCTTCAAGACAGCGTTGGCCACGCTCGACCACACCCGCCCGACCATCGGCGCCCAAGCGGTGGGCATCGCTCAGGGCGCACTCGAGGCATCCATCGCATATACCAAGGAGCGCAAGCAGTTCCGCCAGCGCATCGCCGACTTCCAGGCCGTGCAGTTCATGATCGCCGACATGGCGATGAAGATCGAAGCGGCACGGCTCATGGTTTACAGCGCCGCGGCGCGGGCGGAGCGCGGCGAGCCCAACCTTGGCTTCATCTCGTCGGCGGCGAAGTGTTTCGCCTCCGACGTGGCCATGCAGGTGACCACCGATGCCGTGCAGTTGTTCGGGGGCTACGGGTACACCGTGGACTTCCCGGTCGAGCGGTTCATGCGCGACGCCAAGATCACGCAGATCTACGAGGGCACCAATCAGATTCAGCGCGTCGTGATGTCACGCGCACTGCTGCGCTGACCGGGCAGTTCGCTTTAGCCACCGGATACCGGCCGCAGATGCGTGATGTCGCCGGCCGACACCACCTGCACTGTGGTGTCGTCATCGATGAGCAGGCGGCCCGACTCGTCGATCCCCTTCGCGACGCCGACGATGTCGCGATCGCCCGGCAGGAGGGCCCGAACCGTCGTGCCGATGGTAAGGCTGCACCGCAGGTAGTCGCTCCGCAGCCGGTCGTCGTCGCCCGCGGCGGATCGCCAACGATCGATCAGTACGCCGAGGCGGTCCAGAATCGCCGTAACCAAGATGTTGCGATCGAGGGCGGTCGCACCGAGTATCTGCAGGGAGGTAGCCGTCGAGGTCGGCAACTCGTCGGGTGTCAACGACACGTTGAGTCCCAGCCCGATCACGATCGTCGGACTGGGGGAGGCAACCTCGGCGAGCACCCCGGCCAGTTTGTCCGCGCCGGCGAGCACGTCGTTGGGCCATTTCAGGCCGACGCTCACACCACACACCTGAGCGATCGAATCGACCAGGGCGACACCGGTGAGAAGCGGTAGCCAGCCCCATGCTTCGGCCGCTATCCCGGTGACGTCGACACCAACCGACATCGCGATCTGGGCCCGAGGCGGCGTGGCCCAGTTGCGGCCATGACGGCCGCGACCCGCGCTCTGAAACTCGGCGAGCAGCACGCTGCCCGCGACGTCGTCACCGGCCCGGGCTCGGGACAATAGGTCGGCATTGGTCGAACCGGTGCTCGACACGACGTCGAGCCGGCGCCAGGCGTGCCCGGAGCGGAGGCTGGCGGCCCGCAGCGCATCGACGTCGAGGGGCGGCCGGGTATCCGAACGGGGCATGAGCACGAGCTTAGTTGGGTCGGTACGCGATGGACGTCGCCGTCCAGGTCTCTCACATCGCTGTCGATTGCCTAGGCTCGGTCGCGGTCAAATCGTTTGTGGCAGCAGGTGTGTCGGCGATGGCGGCGGCGTAGCGCGCGTCAGCTGACGCAGGCCGCATCGTTCGAGCCCGCGGTGAGCACCGGCGACGGCGGCGGTGGCGGCTCGGATGACTCGGTCGACTCGACGGCCGCGGGATCGACGGTGCCGGTCGAGCTCTCCAGGCCCGAACCAGGTCCGGCGTAGTCGCCCGCCAGCACCACGCGCACCGACCCTGGCGTCACCGACGAGTCCGCGACGACGGGCACGTTGCCCAGCGCCTTGGAAACAGCTTGAGCGCCAAGGTCATCGGTCTTGGCTGCCTGAACCTGGCTAGCCGGCACGTGCCCGCCGCTGTTGTTGCCAACTTCGCCGGGGGTGAAGCCCTGGCCGCTCAGCACGTCCAATACGGCGGCGGCGAGCCCGTTGATGTCGGTGTCGTTCACGACCGCGACAGTCGTCTTGTCGGGTGAGTACGCGAGTTGTTCGGTCTTGCCCTCGTCCTGGTCCTTCAGCAGGCCGGAAACCCAGTCCTTGACCTGAGCCTGATCGACGCGCACCACGCTTTGGGTGCCGTCGTCGCTCCAGCCGTCCTCCTGCAGGATGGGAATGGTCGCGAACGCGACGTTGCCGCCCGCCAGCTTCTGCATCTGCTGGACGAAGTCCATGATGTCCCAGCCCTCGGACAGCACCACCGAGCGCTGCACGGCGTCCTGGAGGCGATTGAGCGTGGCGGGGCTGGACAGCGTCTTGCCCGAGATGACCTGGTGTGCCAGCGCGGCCATGACCGCCTGCTGCCGCGCCACTCGGTCGAGATCTCCGCGGGGCAGGTCGTGCCGTTGCCGGACGAAGCTCAGCGCCTGCGGTCCGTCCAGCTTCTGTGGGCCTGCCGGAAAGTTGGCACCCGAAAGCGGTTCGTCCACCGCATCTTTCAGGCACACGTCGACCCCGCCCAGGGCGTCGGTGATCAGCGCGAAACCGAGCAGGCCGATCTCCGCGTAGTGGTCGACGGTGACGCCGGTGAGGTTGGCGACGGTTTTGATCAGTGCCTCGCGGCCCGCTTCGGTCGCCTCAGGTTCGGCCACGGCAGGGTCGACACCCTGGTTCTCGACCAACTGCTTCAGCCGCTCCAGGTGGACCGAGCCGTAGACGCCGTTGATCTTCGTCTTGCCGATGCCGGGCGCGTCCACGTACGAGTCGCGGGGGATCGAAATGGCGGTCGCCGACTTCCCGTTGTTCGGGATGCGCACCAGGATGATCGTGTCGGTGTTGGTGGACACGTCGTCGCCTGCGCGCAGCATGGCCAGTTCGTCGGCGGACAGCGGGTTGCCGTGGGCGTCGGTGCGGCTGTCCATACCGACGAGCAGGATGTCGATCGCGCCGTCGTCCCCACCGCCCCCGAGTGCGGCGGTGCTGATGTGGTTGATGCCCGATTCGAACGAACGGATCTTGCCCCAGGCCACTCCTGTTCCGACGACGACGACCGACGCCGCGATGACGGCAACGGTGCGGGCGAAACGACCGGGCATCAGCCCAGGCTACTGGCGAGTTGGCCGCAGACCGGGTAGCGACGACCGGCGTGCCAGACTCGTTGTCATGTCTGAGCGAATCGTCATCACCGGCGGAGGCGGGCTCGTCGGCCGCACACTCGAGGCCCAGGCGCGTCACCGTGGTCACCGGGTATTGGCGCTGACCTCGGCGGAATGCGACATCACCGACGCCGTCGCGGTCGAACGCTTCGTGGCCGCGGATGACGTCGTGGTCAACTGCGCGGCCTACACCAAGGTCGACGAGGCCGAACGCGACGAGGCCAGGGCGCACGCCGTGAACGCGACGGGCGCAGAGAACGTGGCCCACGCGTGTGCCAGGGCGGGGGCCGCGCTGATTCACGTCTCGACCGACTACGTGTTCAGCGGCGAGTTCGCCGACGGCAGTCCCCGGCCCTATGACATCGCCGACCAGACCGGCCCCCGCAACGTGTACGGGCGCACGAAACTGGCTGGCGAGGTCGCCGTGTTGGCCGCGATGCCGGACGCGCACGTGGTGCGGACGTCGTGGATCTATTCCGGCGATGGCACCGACTTCGTCGCAGTCATGCGCGCCAAGGCGCTCAGCGACGCGGAAGTCGACGTCGTGGCCGATCAGATTGGCTCGCCCACCTATGTCGGCGACCTGGTGGAGGCGCTGCTCGAGGTAGCGGGGGGCCACGTCAGCGAACCCGTACTGCATGCGGCCAATGCTGGGCAGGCGAGTCGATATGAGCAGGCCAAGGCGGTGTTCGAACTGCTGGGCGCAGACCCCGACCGGGTGCACCCCGTCGGTAGCGACCGGCATCCGCGGCCGGCGCCAAGGCCCGCGTACACGGCACTGTCCAGCCGCGGGTCCGCCGAAGCCGGGCTGACCCCGCTGCGCCCGTGGCGGGACGCGTTGGCCACCGCGCTCGCTTCCGGTGGGCAGGAGCGCAGCGACTCGGGATGTGTGAGCGGGCCGCTACCCTCTACGCCGTGAGTGACGACCGATTGACTGTGGTGACGGTGACCTATTCACCTGGCCCGCACCTCGACCGCTTCCTCGCCTCGCTCGCGCACGCCACCGACCTGCCCGTGACCGTCGTGATGGCCGACAACGGGTCGACTGACGGCGCTCCCGAGGAGGCGCTCGAGCGTCACCCCGACGCCCGGCTGATGCGCACCGGCGGAAACCTGGGTTACGGCAGCGCGGTCAACCTGGCCGTCGCCGAGTACCTCACAGATTCCGACGCCGAGTTCTTCATCGTGGCCAACCCCGACGTTCAGTGGGGTCCGCGAAGCATCGACGTGCTGCTGGAGGCCGCGGAGCGGTGGCAGCTGGCCGGGTCGCTCGGCCCGCTCATTCGCGATCCCGACGGCTCGGTGTATCCGTCGGCCAGGCACCAGCCCAGCATCGTCCGCGGTGGGATGCACGCGGTCGTGGGTCCGTTGTGGAAGTCCAACCCGTGGACGGCGGCCTACCGCCAGGAGCGGCTCGAACCCAGCGAACGTGCCGTGGGGTGGTTGTCGGGGTCCTGCCTGCTCGTGCGCAAGGCCGCCTTCGACGAGATTGGCGGGTTCGACGAGCGCTACTTCATGTACATGGAAGACGTTGACCTGGGCGACCGGATGGGCCGCGCCGGTTGGCAGAACGTCTACGTTCCGACTGCGGAGATCCTGCATGACAAGGGTCATGCGACCGGTCGCGACCCGGCCCGCAACTTGGCTGCCCATCACACGAGCACCTACACTTTCCTGGCTGATCGGCATCCGGGCTGGTGGCAGGCGCCGTTGCGCTGGGCGATCAAGTCCGCGCTGACGGTTCGTGCGGGCCTGGTTGTCGGCAACTCTCGGCGCAAACTCGCGAAGGGACGGCAATGACGTTGGGATCGACTTGGAAAACCCAGTAAGCCCAGTAAACCCAGTGAACCCGGCGGAAGTCGATGCCGTCATCCTCGTCGGTGGGCAGGGCACCAGGCTGCGTCCGCTGACGTTGTCCGCGCCCAAGCCCATGCTTCCGACGGCTGGCTTGCCGTTCCTCACCCACCTGCTGTCCCGGATCGCCGCGGCGGGCATCCAGCACGTCGTGCTCGGCACGTCCTACAAGGCGGAGGTCTTCGAAGCCGAGTTCGGCGACGGCTCCAAACTCGGGCTGCAGATCGAGTACGTCTTCGAGGCCGAACCGCTTGGCACCGGTGGAGGCATCGCGAACGTGACGCCGAAACTTCGTTACGACACCACCATGGTGTTCAACGGCGACGTGCTGTCGGGCGCCGACCTCGGAGCGATGCTGGCCAGTCACGCCGATCGCAAAGCCGATGTCACACTGCATCTGGTGCGCGTCGGCGACCCGCGCGCATTCGGTTGCGTACCAACCAATTCCGACGGTGCGGTCACGGCGTTCCTGGAGAAGACTCAGGATCCGCCGACCGATCAGATCAACGCGGGCTGCTACATCTTCGAGCGTGAGGTGCTCGACCGGATCCCGAGGGGCCGCGAAGTCTCGGTGGAGCGCGAGGTCTTCCCTGGCTTGTTGACCGATGGGCTCAAGGTGTGCGGGTACGTCGACGCCAGCTACTGGCGCGACATGGGTACTCCCGAGGACTTCGTGCGCGGGTCGGCCGACCTGGTCCGGGGCATCGCGCCGTCGCCCGCGCTCGGCGGGCACCGCGGCGAGGAGTTGGTGCACGACGGGGCGGCCGTGGCGCCGGGTGCGCTGCTCATCGGCGGGACGGTGGTCGGGCGCGGCGCCGAGATCGGGCCTGGTGTCCGGTTGGACGGCGCGGTGATCTTCGACGGCGCCCGCATCGAGGCGGGCACGGTCATCGAACGTTCCATCATCGGGTTCGGCGCCCGGATCGGTCCACGGGCATTGATCCGCGACGCGGTCATCGGAGACGGCGCCCACATCGGTGCGCGATGCGAGTTGTTGCGCGGCGCGCGGGTGTGGCCCGGGGTTGCCATCCCCGACGGTGGTATCCGCTACTCGACCGACGTCTGAGCCGCTCCTTCATCATTGGCGGCTCGCCGCCTTTGTCTCAATGGCGGGTCGCCGTGCTCGCCAACTGGGTGAGCCCGTAGTCGCCTTCCGGTATGCCATCCAGCGGCCACCACCTCAGGTCCAGCGATTCGTCACTGCAGACCAGCTCGGCGCCCGGCGGCGCGTGGGCGATGAACTGCATGTCCAGGTGGCGGGTGGGGACACCCAGCGAGCAGGTCACGGCGTGCACGTGCAGCGCGGCCAAACCCGAATCGATGCGCAGTCCGCTGATTCCGGACTCCTCTTCGGCCTCGCGGAGTGCGGCCGCGACGATGTCGTTGTCGGTCTGCTCGCAGTGGCCACCGAGTTGAACCCAGCGCCCCAACCTCGGGTGCAGCGTAAGTACGGCCTGTCGGCCAGTGTGGTCGAGCACCAGGGCCGAAGCGGTGATGTGCCCGGGGACGCAGGCCCGCTCACACGCGTCGGGCCGGGCCAGCACGAAGGCGAGCACGGCGTGGCGAAGCGCGTCGTCCGCGGGATTCGCCGGCTGCCAGGACGCCAACGTGTCGACCACCGATTGATGCAGGCTCATAACTGCGCTCCCCCCATCGCTTCAAGCCGCTCTGTCGGCGACGACCGAACGAGGACCCCGACCAACGGCGCGAGATCGAGATGGGAGATTACACACCGCGGGCAAGATCATCAGCAGACGGCAAGAGCGTGGCAGGAACGCACGGGTGGAGACGGCCGTGTCGCCAGCGCTGCATCCGCGCGCACCTTGCGATCGATACGGTTTGAGCTAGGCATCGAGCTACCTTGACATCGTAGGAGAGTTGGCCAACTCGAAAAACGTCGCCGCCGGGAACCGTAGCTCCATCGTCGGCCAACGACGCTGCTGGTTCATTTGACCCTCTGCCCAGCGTCGCATGCCAGGCATGGCTACCGACGAGGTGATCTCCACCGAGGACCGGGAACTACACTCGTCGCCAGGCAAAGCGCCAGGGCCTCCGCTGACAGCAAGGACATCAAATGAGCGAAGACCTGCGACCCGAGTGGCGACAGTTGTGAAGCGGTGGGCCTACCTCATGATGGAGCGCGAATGAGCCCGCCCGAGGATCCGGATGAGCCCGAATCGACGGAGCCCACGGTAGCGCAGAGCCCGAGCCGCGGCAGGGCCCGAAGGATTGAGCACTTCCCGCCGGAGTGGGGTCCCAAGGATCGGCCGGCACGGCAGCGGACCCAAACCGGGCACGCGAAGTGGACCATGGGACTCGTCGCATTAGCCGCAGTCCTCGCGGTTACCATCACCGCAATATTCTTGTTCAAGGGAAACGACGCTGCGTCGAACGCCACTAACCAGGCGTCCGCGCCAACCTCAGGCCCTCCGCCGGCCACGCCCGACACGGCGGACCCAGGGACCATCGCCAGCGCCGACGACGTCGGACCTGTCTCGATCATCACCTCGGACGTAACGTGCCAAGGCTTCGACGACATCCAGAACGTCCTCGGCGCTGCCCAGTCCCACGGCTGGAACGACCGCGACGCATCGGTGCCCGGCTCGGCGTGGACTCCCGATCAACGCAAGCAGTACGAGGCCGTCGGCAAGGCCATCACCGACACGGTCGATGCTGCCGTGACTCTTGCGAAGAAGACCCCACACCGGGTCATGCGCGAACTGTACGAAACGTATGTCGCGTACGGGCGCGCCTACGCGGACTCATTGGCCCAGTACCAACCCGTCGACGACTTCCTTGCCCACACGAGTATGGCTGCGTTCCAGTCTATTTCACAGATTTGCACGTCGGCCGATTCCGGCGTCGCACAGGCCAGGGCTTCAAGCGTATCGGCGGCGGACCCACCCACGGATGCCCCGGCCGTCGGCGACCCCGCCAGCCCGGACCGGTTCCTGCCCCAGGCCGGGCCGACGTGCGGCCGGTGGGTCCCGGCCGCGACGGCGTTGCAGACCGCAACCCAGACCTGGGCTGCGTCGAACCACGACATTCCCGCCAGCAACTGGACCCCCGACGAGCGCGCGACACAAACCGCGATGGGCCCGTTGCTCACCGACGCAGCTAACACCGTCGAGGCCGCAGGCAGGGGCAGCGGTTACGGCGTGTTCGAGGACTTCGCTACCCTCGCGGCGCTGTATTACCGCGCGTATGCGCTCGCCATCGCGAACTACACACCGCACGACTACAACCTGGCTCTCGCCGGGTGGCAGCTGGACGACCTCATCGCG
This sequence comes from Mycobacterium sp., assembly GCA_025966225.1. GTDB lineage: Bacteria > Actinomycetota > Actinomycetes > Mycobacteriales > Mycobacteriaceae > Mycobacterium. The sequence goes on from JAOPVI010000346.1 coordinate 14,630, forward strand.
TCGGCGTGTCGGGCCGCCGCAGCTTAGCTCTGGCGACTGTGCTGCACCCCGCAGCGCTACATCACAGCCGCAGAATCACAGCCGCAGACGCTCACACCGCTACTCACGATTGCTCACAGCAAGTGAGTAACGTAACTGCCTCACCCCGCAGGATTCTTCGGCGGGGGGCTGAAGCCGTTGTCCGCGAGAATCTGCCTGCCGTTGGCCCCAGTGACCTCCTGGACGAACAGCGCCGCCCCACGATCCTGGTCCGTCCCCTTGACCACGGTGATCCACGATGTGACGGCGTCGGCGTCCTCGGGAAGTGGGAACGACGTGACGTTGTCGCCGGCCGCCAGCGCGTCGGTCATGAAGACGACACCGGCGTCGGCTTTCCCACTCGTCACGTCCTGGAGCACATGACTCGGCGTCGGCTCCGAGTTCGTCGGGCGAAGCTGAACGCCGGTCCGCTGTTCGACCAACTGGGTGGCCGACCCGCACGACGTGCCTTGAGCGACGCACACCGAGACTCGCAAGCCGGATTGAGCGAGGTCGGGGAACGACGTGAGCTGCCTGGGGTTGCCTGCCGGGGTGACGACGACGAGCCTGTTGGCTGCGAAAGGTACCGGCGTGCCGGATACCCCACCCGCGTCGGCGACTGCAGTCATGTTGGCCCGGTCGCCCGATGCGAAGACGTCCGCGTCGGCTCCATCTGCGAGCTCACTCGAGAGTTCCGGCGAGCTCGCGAAGATGAACATCACCGAATATCGGGGATTCGACGCTTCGAAATTCTTGCCGATCGCAGTGAAGCTCTTGACCAGCGACGACGCGGCGTAGACCGTGATCGGAATGGTCGGAGCTGGGCGTGAAGCGCAGGCGGCCGCCAAGAACATCGCGATGGCGCCCACGGCCATCATCCGGTTGAATCGCCTGTCCATCAGCCGTGACAATACCTACTCGTGCTCGTGAACCCGCGCTTGGTCGCCGCATGTCGCAGGCTGTGAGCAGTGCCGACATCACCTGGCAATCACCTTGCGTATCGCCCATCGCCCGCCTACCAGCGGCAGACTGGGGATCGTGATTGGGCACAGGTATGCGGTACACGTCGCCGTACCGTCCGTGTCCGAACCGGCGCCGTTCGCCCCGACGCCGACGCGGCCACCCTCCAAGGTGGCATCGGACGGCGAAATGAAGCGCCGCGAACATGCGACGTCGCGGTTCCGCATTGCGCGCATTGCGCTACTGGGTCAGGGGCTAGCGATCGGCGTGGTGGGCGGTTTCGCGCTGGCCTGGTCGATGGCGGCGAATCTGCGCTTCGGCCTCGAGGGCATTCCGGTGCTCGGCCTCACCGTCACGCCACTCCATGGTGGGCTGCTCATGGCAGGCGGAGCGCTGGCGATTCTGGCCTGCCTTGGACGCTGGACGACGGTCGGGTTCAGTGCGGTCGCGACCGGCGGCTGGGCGACACTGACCGTCATCTGCGCCGTCGAAGCTGCCCATCACGCCCCAGGGCTGCTCGGATTCGACCCGCGCGACACCCTGCTCTACGGGGTGCTCGGCGCATACAACCTTGCACTGTGTATCTGGTTGGCGCCGACGCTCTTGACGGACTGGAGGTCGGCGCGAACGTCAGCGCTCGATCAGTAGGTCGTCGGTCGGCACCAGGGCGCGAGGTCCGGACGGGTCGGCGGGATGGCCAATCGCGATGGCGCCGAGCGGCGCCCAGTCCTGGGGCAGCGCAAGCTCGTCGCGCACCAGGTCGGCGGCGAAGATCGTGGATCCGATCCAGCAGCTGCCAACGCCGCGCACGGCGAGCGCCACCAGGAGGGCCTGGACCGCGGCGCCGACGGCCACGGTGAACATCGTGTGCTCCGCGGCGGTGCGCTCCGCGTCGGGGTAGGAGTGCGCCCCGTCGGGAACCATGAACGGGATGACGAGTTCCGGGGCGTCGTAGAGCAGCTGACCTCGGCCGACGCGCCGCTCGACCGAGTCCGCGGGTCGGCCGTCACCGGTCAGGTCGGCGCGCCACTGCGCTTTCATGCGGTCCAGCAGTGCGCGCCTGGTTGTGCCGTCGCGCATCCAGACGAAGCGCACCGGACGGGTGTGGTGTGGGGCGGGCGCGGTCAGCGCCTCGGCGACGGCCGCTTCGACGATGGCGGGGTCGACGGGATCGGGTGCGAACCGGCGCACGGACCGTCGCAGCAATTGAGCCTGACGCCTGCCGACGTCCATGGCCTCCTCGGTGCCGAGCCAAAAGAGGTCCTCTTCGCCGGCCCGGACCAAGGTGCGGCCGTTGGTTCCATCGTCATGCAGTGTGAGCCCACGCACCACGGCCACGGGGATACCGGATAACTTGCCCTTGACCAGATCGGCCGCGGCGGCGAGCTCGTCGGCGACGGCCACCTCGGTCACCAGTAGCTCATTGCCGTGTTGGTCCTCGGCGCCCGCATAGCCGTGCAGGACGGTAAGGCCCGCGGCGCCGATGGCGGCATCGGTCTGCCCGTTGCGCCAGGCTCGGCCCATCGTGTCGGTGACGATCACTCCGACCGTGACGTTCAGTAGGGACTGCAGCTGGGTCCGCAGCGTCGCCGCACTGCCGTCGGGATCGACTGGAAGCAAGGCGAGTTCGGCCGCATCGACGTTGGAACCGTCCACTCCGGCCGCCGCCTGGATGAGTCCGATGGCGTTCTCGGTGATCAACGTCCGGCCCTTTCGCGCCAACACGCGCACGGCCTCCTCGTCGATCAGCCTGCGCCGCAACGCATCCCGTTCTTCGGGGTCGGTCGGCGCAGGGACTATGCGGCCCTCGCACTTGGACATCACCTTGCTGGTGACCACCACGACGTCGTCGTCTCGCAGCCACGGCGCCGCCCCGGCGATCGCCGCGGCCAGGTCGTTACCGGGCCGAAATTCGGGAAGCCCCGTCACCGGCAGGATCTCGACGGCGGCGGCCGTACCGTGGTCGGTGCTCATGGCTGCCCTCCCGTCGAGCGGCCCGCCAATTCGACACCAGCCCGCACCATCTCGGCGGTGGCCTTCGGGTCGGTCATCAGCAGTGGTATCCCGCGCACTTCGACGCCGTCGATCACCGCGCGGTCCGCCTCGTCGATGAGCCAGCCGTCCAGAATGCCGACGGCCGAACGGGCGCCGAAGTGGGCGCCGACGGCTTCCGAGTTGGTCTCCACGCCGATCACTGAAAGGCACTCATCGGCCATGCCGCGCAACGCCTTTCCAGCGACGATGGGCGAATAGCCGATGACCGGTGCCGTCGTCGAGCGCAGTGCGCCGCGGATTCCGGGTACGGCGAGGATGGCGCCGACGCTGACCACCGGGTTGGACGGAGCGAGGAACACGACGTCGGCCCCGGCGATGGCCTCGGTGACGCCTGGTCCTGCCGTCGCCTGCTCCGACCCGACGAAAGCGAAACCGTGGGTGGGTATTTGGGCGCGGTATCGCACCCACCACTCCTGGAAGTGGATGGCGCGCCGCTCCCCGGCCTGTTCCCCCGGGCTGGGATCGGTGACGACGACGTGTGTTTCGCAGCGCTCGTCGCTCGCAGGGAGCAGGCGGGCCCCTGGCTGCCAACGCGCACAAAGCGCCTCGGTGACCTGAGTCAGCGGATACCCCGCCCGCAACATTTGGCTGCGCACCAGATGGGTGCCAAGGTCACGGTCGCCTAGTCCGAACCAGTCGGGTTGTACTCCGTAGGCGGCGAGTTCCTCCTTGGCGTGCCAGGTTTCGTCGCGGTGGCCCCAGCCCCGTTCGGGGTCTATACCTCCACCTAAGGTGTACATGCAGGTATCGAGATCGGGACAGATCCGAACTCCGTGCATCCAGGCGTCGTCACCGACGTTGACGATCGCGGTCAGTTCGTGTTCGCCGGTCGGCCCGGTGGCATTCCCGGCAAACTGGCCAAGGCCGAGGTACTGCTGTACGCCGAGCAGGAATCGGGCCCCCCCGACTCCGCCGACCAGAACGGTGACTCTCACATCGTCCGACACTAGGCCTTTAGCCGTTACCAAGGACGACGGCGGGGGCTGTGACCGACACGCCAGGTAACCGACGCGCCCGAATTTGGTAACGGGATGGTATGAGAATCCGTTGTAGAGCTTGACCGCTGCAGCTAACCCGTGTCTAATCACATCAGTGTCATTTCCCGGTTGGCCGGCCGGTTCCGGTGTCGCAGACCGAGATTCGATCACTTGTTCGAATTGAAGGGCCCCACGGGTCCGTGGTAAGGCTCGACATAGGGAAGTACTAGACAGGTGAGGAGGCGGAAAATGTCTTATGAGCGCGTCGATTTCGATCATGTCATCCGATTTGACAGCCGAATGCTCGGCTCAGTAGGCAGCACACCGCACACGAATACGGGACCGACACAGTTGACCCCAACTGGACGGCCGCAACTGAGTTTGGTGCCTGAAGCGGTCGACGATTATGCGGCCACGGAAGACGACGAGCAGTGGCAGGAGCGTGCGCTGTGCGCGCAAACCGATCCTGAGGCGTTCTTCCCCGAGAAGGGCGGTTCCACCCGTGAGGCCAAGCGCATCTGCTTGGGCTGCGAGGTAAAGGACCGCTGCCTCGAGTCCGCGTTGGCCAATGACGAGCGGTTCGGGATCTGGGGTGGATTGTCCGAACGTGAACGTCGTCGCCTCAAGCGCGGCATCATCTGACACGCGCTCCGAGCGCAAATCTGATCAACCGACCTATTCGTCGTCCATCGTGGGATCGATGACGGAGGGTTCTACGCCCAAATAGGTGGCCACCTGCGCCACCAGGACTTCGTGCAACAACTCAGCCAAGTCGGCGGTGTCCTTCGCCCGCCGCTCGATTGGCTTGCGAAACAACAAGATTCGCGCCCTAGTGGAGTTCCCCCGCACGTCGACGCCCGCCGGGATGAGCCGGGCAAGTGCGATCGGGCCGTCCGCGATCACTTCCGGCGGCCACTGCACGTTGTCGGGATCCTTCGCTGCGATGCGCGGAATCTCGTCGACGGCGACGTCCAATGTCGAGACGCGGTCGGCCCATCGTCGTTCGATGGGTTCGTACGCTTCGAGCACGGCCATGTCGAACCGTTCGGCCCTGCTTCGCCAGCCCGGCACCGTCGGGGGAAGCAATGGGCCCCGCATCTCACGACCACGGCGGGAACGCGGGTCGGCCATGACCGTTGATCGTAACGGTTGGAGATCGGGCCGCCCGCGTCTGCGCGTGTCCGTCGGCTCGCAGGGATGTTGCGCGATAGCCTCGTGTCCGTGAATGCTCCCCGTCGCTGCTGCAGGCCCGGGTGCCCGCACTACGCCGTAGCGACGCTGACCTTCGTGTATTCGGACTCGACTGCCGTCGTCGGCCCGCTGGCGACCGTCTCGGAGCCGCACTCGTGGGATCTGTGTGTCCTTCATGCGGGAAGTATCACCGCGCCGCGTGGGTGGGAGTTGGTACGTCACGCAGGACCGCTTCCGTCCTATGGCGACGACGACGACCTGGTGGCACTGGCAGACGCCGTGCGTGAAGGTCGCGAAGGGCCCGGGCCTTTCGGTGCTGTGGCCGCTGGATTCTCGGACCCCACCGGGGGTGCGGTGATGGCGCCGCCCGCCCCGAGATCGGAACACAACGGGCGCCGCCGAGGACATCTACGCGTACTGCCGGACCCAACCGACTAGCCCTAATCGGTCAGACTCGCTGACCGTCGGCGTGCCGATTCGCGAGCCGATAGGCTGGCGCCAAGAGTCCGCCGATCGAGGGGAACCCACAAGTCATGTCCCGGCCCGCTGTGGCTGTCAACCGCGTCATCAAGGCGTATGACGTACGGGGTTTGGTCGGCGAGGAGATCGACGAGCCGTTCGTGTTCGACGTCGGTGGCGCCTTCGCGCGGTTGATGCGGGCGGAAGGGGCGTCCGGCGGGCAGGAGCGCAGCGACTCGGGGATGAACTCCGGCGGGCAGGAGCGCAGCGACTCGGGGATGAACCAGCGGGTGGCGATCGGCTACGACATGCGGGCCAGCTCTCCGTCCTTGGCCGCCGCCTTTGCCGATGGCGTTGCGGCGCAGGGGCTCGACGTGATCAGGATCGGGCTCGCATCGACCGATCAGCTGTACTTCGCTTCGGGCCTGCTCGACTGTCCCGGTGCGATGTTCACCGCGAGCCACAACCCCGCCGCCTACAACGGCATCAAGCTGTGTCGCGCTGGCGCCAAGCCAGTCGGCAAGGACACCGGGCTCACCGACATCAGCGCAGAGGTCATCGGTGGGGTGCCCACCCATGACGGTCCGTCAGGCGCGATTGAAGACCGAGACGTGCTCGTCGACTATGCCGAGTTCCTGCGTTCGCTCGTCGACATCTCGGGCATCCGCCCGTTGCGGGTGGCCGTCGACGCGGGCAACGGGATGGGTGGGCACACCACGCCTGCGGTGTTGGGAGCCATCCCGCCGATCACACTGCTACCGCTGTACTTCGAACTCGACGGCACCTTCCCCAACCACGAGGCCAACCCGCTCGACCCAGCGAACCTCGTCGACCTGCAGGCGTATGTCATCGAGACCGGCGCCGACATCGGGCTGGCCTTCGACGGCGACGCCGACCGCTGCTTCGTCGTAGACGAGCTAGGCCATCCGGTCTCCCCGTCAGCGGTGACGGCCCTGGTGGCCGGTCGGGAACTCGGACGTGAAATCGGGGCCACCGTCATCCACAACCTGATCACTTCCCGCGCCGTGCCCGAGCTCATCGTCGAGCGCGGCGGCACGGCGGTTCGCGCGCGGGTCGGACACTCCTACATCAAGGGTTTGATGGCAGCGACCGGTGCGATCTTCGGCGGCGAACACTCCGCCCACTACTACTTCCGGGACTTCTGGGGTGCCGACTCCGGCATGCTCGCCGGGTTGCACGTGTTGGCGGCGCTTGGCGAACAGGACAGGCCGCTCTCGGAGTTGATGGCCGACTACCAGCGCTACGAAGCCTCCGGTGAGCTCAACTTCACGGTCACCGATGCGCCCGCGTGCGTGGACGCCGTGCTGAAGTCGTTCGAAACCCGCATCCGGTCCCTCGACCACCTCGACGGTGTCACCGTCGACCTGGGCGACGGCTGCTGGTTCAACTTGCGAACGTCCAACACCGAGCCGCTGCTGCGGTTGAACGTCGAGGCGCGCAGCACCGACGTGGTCGACGAAGTCGTCGGACACGTGGCGGCGTTGATCGCATCGGGCAGTGGGCCTGCGACGTGAGCGCCCCCCACGCCACCATCGACCTCGACGACGTCGAGGGATTGCTCGCCGCCGACCGCGAGGGGCTGCTGCGGGCGGCGTCGATGGCAGGGGCGCAGATGCGGGCCACCGCGTCCGCGCTTGACGAAGGCGTACTCGACCCGCTGCGGTCGGACCTTCCGCCGCGCACCGTGAGCTGGGTGGCCACCCGGGGTACGGCGGCGACGGCCGGCGTCCTGCTGGCCGCCGCACTGGGCGCGTCGATGGCGGCGCCGTTCGTCGTCGAACCGGAGGTGCCGCCGTGGATCGGCGCGTTGGACGTGCTCGTCGTTGCGGGTGACGATCCGGCCGACCCGGCCTTGGTGGCCGCTGCGGCAACAGGCATTCGGCGGGGTGCGCGAGTCGTCGTCGTTGCGCCAGAGGAAGGCCCGCTCCGCGAGGCGGCCGCGGGCCGGGCGGTGGTACTGAGCCCACGGCTCCTGGTCCCCGAGGACTTCGGGTTGATGCGCTACGTTGCGGCCGGATTGGCGATCTTGCGCGTGATCGACCCTGCCATGCAGGTCGACGTGGCCGCGCTCGCAGACGACCTCGACGCAGAGACGCTGCGCAACAGTGCTGGCCGCGAATCGTTCACCAACCCTGCAAAGCGGCTGGCCGAACGCATGTCGGGGCGGCGGCTGGTGCTCGCGGGCGATAACGCGGCGACCTTGGCATTGGCCCGCCACGGCTGCGCGATCATGCTCCGGGTCGGGCTCGAGGTGGTGGCCGCAGTCGAGCTATCCGACGCCCTCGTCGCAGTGCGTGGCGGGGTGGCCGGTCAGATTACCGACTACGAGAGCTCGTTGTTCCACGATGAGGAACTCGACGGCCCGCTGCCAGCCAGAGTGCGTACGGTCGTATTGACGACCGGGGACGAGCGCTCGGTGCTCGCCACGAGGTTGTCCGGGTTCGACGACATTGACGTGGTCAGCGCCGAGGACGTACCCGACGTCACGACGCCGACCGCGGGAAGTCGACCTGAACAGCAGTTGGCGTTGATGGCAGTGCGGCTGGAGATGACAGCGGTGTACTTGAGATTGGCGCGGGGTTAGAAGAGGTGGATCTGCTACGCGGCGCGGTGCGAACCTATGCGTGGGGCTCACACACCGCAATCGCCGAATTCACTGGAAGGCCGAGTCCCACAGCGCATCCCGAAGCTGAACTATGGCTCGGCGCACATCCTGGCGATCCGGCCCAGCTCGAAACCGACCATGGCGAGCAGTCGCTGCTCGATGCCATCAAGGCAGACCCGGAGGGCCAACTCGGCACGGCCACCCGCGAGCGGTTCGGCGATGCGCTGCCGTTCCTCGCCAAGGTGCTGGCCGCCGACGAGCCGCTGTCACTGCAGGCGCACCCGAGCACACAGCAGGCGCGGGAGGGCTTCGCCCGCGAGGACCAACTCGGCATTCCGGTGTCGGCGCCGACGCGCAACTACCGCGACCGCAGCGACAAACCGGAGCTGATCGTCGCGCTTGGCCCCTTCGAGGCGCTCGCAGGTTTCCGTCCAGTCGACCGCACCATCGAATTTCTGCAGGCGCTCGCCGTCCCCGAGCTCGACCCGTTCGTCGGCCTGTTGTCCGGGCAGGCGGACGCGGATGGGCTACGCGCCCTGTTCACCACGTGGATCACCGCGCCGCAGTCCGCCCTCGACGCGCTGGTGCCCGCGGCGCTCGACGGTGCGGTCAACTACCTTCGCTCGGGGGCAACGGAATTCGCGGCCGAGGCCAAGGCCGCCCTGGAGTTGGGGGAGCGCTACCCGAGCGATGCGGGCGTGCTGGCGGCGATGCTGCTGAACCGGATCAGCCTGGCTCCCGGCGAGGGTATCTACCTGCCCGCTGGAAACCTGCATACCTACCTGCACGGGGTGGGCTTCGAAGTAATGGCGAACTCCGACAACGTCTTACGGGGCGGATTGACGCCAAAGCACGTCGACGTGCCCGAGCTGCTTCGGGTG
>JAOPVI010000369.1 GCA_025966225.1 Mycobacterium sp.
ACCTGCAGCGTGTGGCGCACCATCTCCACCCAGCGCCGGGGGATGCCGCGCTCGTCGCGCTCGTAGAACTTCGGCGTGACGGACTTCTCGAGCAGGTCGTACAGCGCGGCGGCCTCGAGGTCATCGCGACGGGACTCGTCGGCGAGTCCGTCTGCCGTCGGGATCTCCCAGCCGTTCTCGCCGTCGTACCACTCGTCCCACCAGCCGTCGCGGATCGACAAGTTCAGCCCGCCGTTGAGTGCGCTCTTCATGCCCGACGTTCCGCACGCCTCCAGCGGCCGCAAGGGATTGTTGAGCCACACGTCGCAGCCCCAATACAGCAGGCGCGCCATCGACATGTCGTAGTCCGGGAGGAACGCGATGCGGTGGCGCACCTTCGGCCGGTCGGCGAACCGCACCACTTCCTGGATCAAGGCCTTGCCGCCGTCGTCGGCGGGGTGGGACTTGCCCGCGACGATGAGCTGCAACGGGCGCTCCTCGTCCAGCAGTAGTCGCTCCAACCGTTCCGGGTCGCGCTGCATCATGGTGAGCCGCTTGTAGGTCGGCACTCGCCGGGCAAATCCGATGGTCAACACGTTGGGATCGAAAGCCGTTGCGATCCAACCCAGTTCCGCCTCCGATGCCCCGCGTTCCAGCCAGGAACGACGCACCCTCGCACGGACGTCGGCGATCAGCAACTCGCGCAGTTGCGAGCGGATCCACCACAGGTGGCCGGGGTCGACCTGCTGAAGCCGCTGCCACGTGTCGGCCTCGCTCAGCGAGCCGAGATCCTCGCCGACGAGTTCGCGCGCCAGTTCGATCCACTGCGGCGCCGCCCAAGTCGGCGCGTGCACGCCGTTCGTGATCGATCCGATCGGCACCTCGGACTCGTCGAAGCCCGGCCACAGTTCACTGAACATGCCGCGCGACACCCGGCCGTGCAACAGCGAGACCCCGTTGTGGCGTTGCGCAAGGCGCAGCCCCATGTGGGCCATGTTGAACTTCTCTGGGTCGTCCTCCGCGCCGAATGCGATGATGCGATCCAGCGAAACACCGGGCACCAGGCGTGACGTCGCTCCGGACGGGCTACCCGGTGCGCTCTCGAAGTAGCGCGTGACCATCTCGACCGGGAAGCGGTCGATTCCCGCGGGCACCGGGGTATGAGTGGTGAACACCGTGCTCGAGCGCACCACGGTCAGCGCGGTGTCGAAGTCCAGGCCCCCGTCGGTGACGAGCTCGCGGATGCGCTCCACCCCGAGGAAGCCTGCGTGACCCTCGTTCATGTGAAACACCTGCGGCTCAGGCAGCCCATCGACGGCGGTGAACGCGCGGATCGCCCGCACTCCGCCGATACCCGCCAGGATCTCCTGTTTGATCCGGTGCTCCTGGTCGCCGCCGTACAGTCGGTCGGTCACGCTACGCAGGTGGTGCTCGGTCTCGGGGATGTCGGAATCCAAGAGCAGCAATGGAATTCGACCGACCTGCGCGATCCACACGCGAGCCTTGAGCTCGCCGGAGTCGGGCATGGCGAGCGATACCAGCAACGGCGTGCCTGACTCGTCGGCGAGCAGCCGTAGCGGCAAACCCTGGGGGTCAAGCGCCGGGTAGTTCTCGTGCTGCCAGCCCTCCGCGGTCAAGGACTGCCGGAAGTAACCGGACCGGTACCACAACCCGACCGCGATCAGTGGCAATCCCAGGTCGGAGGCCGATTTCAGGTGGTCACCCGCCAGGATCCCCAGTCCGCCCGAATAGTTCGGCAGCACCTCGGCGACCCCGAACTCCATCGAAAAGTATGCGATCCCCGTCGGCAGCGACTTACCCGCCGCCGCCTGCTGCTGGTACCACATCGGCCTGGTCAGGTAGTCGTCGAGTTCACCGGCCAGGTGGTCGAGCCTGCCGAGGAAGGAATCGTCGACGGCAAGCCCGTCCAGCCGCTTCGGGCTGACCCCGCCGAGCAACGCGATGGGGTCGGATCCGAAGTGCTCCCAAAGTTCGGGATCGATGGCGGCGAACAGGTCCTGCGTCGGTTTGTCCCACGACCACCGCAGGTTCACCGAAAGGCGCTCCAAAGCCGCGAGCCGCTCCGGCAGATGGGTGCGGACGGTGAACCGTCTCAGAGCTTTCATCGGGCAATCACACGAATTCACCTTACGGACTATCCAAAATCGAAGGCGCTGAGCACATGCGCAGAGCACAAAGTGATTTGTGACCAGCGCATCGGCCACGGTTGGTTGAGCCGCACACTACGGTGGGTATAAGGCGCCACGGGGCATGAAAAAGCTGTTGAAGAAGCTGCTGGAAGAGCTCTTAGAACGAAACGACGACAGCGCGCGGTCAGTGAGCCGCGGGCGTGAGGAGTGGGTGGTGGTCGGTCGTATCGAGATCGATGATGTCGCGCCAGTGGTTTCCAGTGGGCGGTATCCGGCCAAGGCCGTGGTTGGCGAGGTCGTGCCCGTCGCCGCGACGGTCTGGCGGGAAGGTCACGACGCACTGTCGGCCACCCTGGTGGTGCGATATCACGGTCAGTCCTATCCGCGGCTGGCGAAGGCGCCGATCGGTGCAGCGCCGCAAGTGGAAGCGGTGCCGATCGCGGAGGTCGTCGGCCCGTCCTCGAAGGTGCGCCGACCCCAACTGCTGTCGATGTCACCCGGGCGCACCCCGGACGTGCTGCACGGCCACTTCGTTCCCGACGCGGTCGGGCTCTGGACGTACCGGGTGGACGGTTGGGGCGACCCGCTGGCGACGTGGCGCAAGAACGTCATCGCCAAGCTGGAGGCCGGACAGGGCGAGTCCGAATTGAACAACGATCTGCTGTTGGGGGCTCAACTCCTCGAACGGGCTTCGACGGGCGTGCCTCGCCAGGACCGCCATCCGCTCGTAGAAGCCGCGGCCAGGTTGCGCGAGCCCGGCGATCCGTTCACCCGCGCAGGCGCGGCCTTGGCGCCTGAGCTAGCCCAGCTGCTCGGAAAGTATCCATTGCGTGAATTAGTCACGCGCGGTGAGCAATACGGGGTATGGGTCGATCGTCCGCTGGCCCGGTCCAGCGCATGGTACGAGATGTTCCCCCGGTCCTCTGGCGGTTGGGACAGCAAGGGCAACCCCGTACACGGCACGTTCGCCACCGCGGCCAAGGCCCTCACCCGCATCGCGAAGATGGGCTTCGACATCGTCTACCTTCCCCCGATTCATCCCATCGGCAAGGTGCACCGCAAGGGCAAGAACAACACCGTGGCCGCGGCCCCCAAGGACGTCGGCTCGCCGTGGGCGATCGGGAGTGACAAGGGTGGACACGACGCGGTCCATCCCAGGCTGGGCACCATCGAAGACTTCGACGACTTCGTCGCGGCCGCACGCGATCAGGGCCTCGAGGTCGCGCTCGACCTGGCGCTGCAGTGCGCACCGGACCACCCGTGGGCCAAGACGCATCCCGAGTGGTTCACCGTGTTACCCGACGGCACCATCGCCTACGCCGAGAACCCGCCGAAGAAGTACCAGGACATCTATCCGATCAACTTCGACAACGAACCGGCGGGCCTCTACCTGGAGGTCCTGCGGGTCGTGCGATTCTGGGTCTCGCACGGGGTCAAGGTGTTTCGGGTCGACAACCCACACACCAAGCCACCCAACTTCTGGGCCTGGCTCATCGGCGAGGTGAAGAACGACGACCCCGACGTCTTGTTCCTGGCCGAGGCGTTCACCCGACCGGCCCGGCTCTTCGGGCTCGCGAAACTGGGCTTCACGCAGTCCTACACGTACTTCACCTGGCGCACGGCCAAGTGGGAACTCACCGAGTTCGGTGAGTCGATCGCGGAGCACGCCGACTACGCGCGGCAGAACCTCTGGGTCAATACGCCGGACATCCTTCACGAGAGCCTGCAGCACGGCGGCCCTGGGATGTTCGCCATCCGCGCAGTTATGGCCGCGACGATGAGTCCGGAATGGGGCGTCTACTCCGGATACGAATTGTTCGAACACCAGGCCGTCCGCCCCGGCAGTGAGGAGTATCTCGACTCCGAGAAGTACCAGTTGCGGCCTCGCGACTTCGAGGCTGCCCTGGCGACCGGCGCCTCGTTGGAGCCGTTCCTGACCCGGCTCAACGAGATCCGTCGGCTACACCCGGCGCTCAGTGAGCTACGAACCATCAAGTTCCACCCCATCGACAACGACGCACTGCTCGCCTACAGCAAGTTCGATCCCATCACCGGCGACTGCGTGCTGGTGGTGGTCACGCTGAACCCCTTCGGCCCGGAGGAAGCCACCATCTGGCTCGACATGGCGGCGCTCGGCCTGGAACCCTACGACCGGTTCTGGGTGCGCGACGAGGTCACCGGCGACGAATACCAGTGGGGCCAGTCGAATTACGTCCGACTCGACCCGGTCAGGTCCGTCGCCCACATCCTGAACATGCCACAAATCGCATCTGACAAGCGGCTCGAACTGCTGCGGAGGGAATGACTGTCATGACCCGCACCGACATCACCAGCGACCACCTGCGGCCGGACGCCGTGGCGCTGAAGCGACTGCTCGCAGGCGAGCACCACGACCCGCATTCGATCCTTGGCGCGCACGAATACGGCGATCACACCGTCATCCGGGCGATGCGGCCGTGGGCGACGGAAATCGTCGCGCTCATCGGCGGCGAGCGGTACCCGTTCTCCCACGTCGAATCCAGTGTCTTCGCCGTGGCGGTGCCCTTCACCGGCCTGATCGACTACCGACTCGAGGTCAGCTATCAGGGCGAAGACGGGGCGACCGTCGTGACCACGGTGGCCGACCCGTACCGCTTCCTGCCCAACCTCGGCGAAGTGGACCTGCACCTGTTCTCCGAGGGCCGCCACGAGCGGCTCTGGGAGGTGCTGGGCGCGCACCCACGTACCTTCACCACCCCCGACGGTGACGTCAACGGGGTGTCCTTCGCGGTATGGGCACCGAATGCCAAGGGCATCAGCCTGATTGGCGACTTCAACCACTGGGACGGCAACGAGGCCCCCATGCGCACCCTCGGTTCTGCGGGAGTGTGGGAGTTATTCTGGCCCGGATTCCCCGTCGATGGCCTGTACAAGTTCCGCGTGCACGGCGCCGACGGCGTGGTCACCGAGCGCGCCGACCCGATGGCGTTCGCCGCCGAGGTGCCACCCCAAAGAGCGTCGCGGGTCGCCGTCAGCGACTACACGTGGGACGACGCCGACTGGATGACCAAGCGGGCACTGCGCAATCCGGTGTTCGAGCCGATGAGCACCTACGAGGTGCATCTCATGTCCTGGCGTCCCGGCCTGAGCTATCGCGAACTGGCCACGCAGCTCACCGATTACGTCGTCGAGCAGGGCTTCACGCACGTCGAGCTGCTGCCGGTGGCCGAGCACCCGTTCGGCGGGTCGTGGGGTTATCAGGTCACGTCGTACTACGCGCCGACGTCGCGGCTTGGCACTCCCGACGACTTCCGGTTCCTGGTCGACCGGCTACACCAGGCGGGCATCGGGGTAGTCGTCGACTGGGTGCCCGCGCACTTTCCGAAGGACGCCTGGGCGCTGGGCAGGTTCGACGGCACCCCGCTCTACGAGCACTCCGATCCCCGGCGCGGCGAGCAACTCGACTGGGGCACATACGTGTTCGACTTCGGCCGCCCCGAGGTGCGCAACTTCCTGGTGGCCAACGCGCTGTACTGGCTGCAGGAGTTCCACATCGACGGGCTGCGGGTGGATGCCGTCGCATCGATGCTCTACCTGGACTATTCGCGTGCTGCCGACGGCTGGACGCCCAACATCTACGGCGGACGTGAGAATCTCGAGGCGGTGCAGTTTCTGCAGGAGCTGAACGCCACGGTCCACAAGGTCACGCCAGGCATCGTGACGATCGCCGAGGAGTCGACGTCGTGGCCAGGGGTAACCCGCCCGACCAACCTTGGCGGCCTTGGCTTCTCAATGAAGTGGAACATGGGCTGGATGAACGACACGCTCGCGTTCATCGAGCGTGATCCCATCCACCGCAGTTACCACCATCACGAGATGACGTTCTCGTTGCTATATGCGTTCAGCGAGAACTTCGTGTTGCCGATCAGCCACGACGAGGTCGTGCACGGCAAGGGCACGCTGTGGGGCCGCATGCCGGGCAATGACCACATGAAGGCGGCCGGACTACGCGGCCTGATTGCGTACCAGTGGGCACATCCGGGCAAGCAGTTGCTGTTCATGGGCCAGGAGTTTGGCCAGCGAGCGGAGTGGTCCGAGGAACGCGGGGTGGACTGGTTCCAGCTGGACGAGGACGGCTTCTCCGGCGGCATCAAGCGGATGGTGAGCGACGTCAACGAGGTCTACCGGACGCGACGCGCGCTCTGGTCCCGCGACAGTAGCCCAGAGGGCTACTCGTGGATCGACGCCAACGATTCGGCCAACAACGTGCTGAGCTTCCTGCGCTTCGGCGACGACGGGTCGATCATGGCGTGCGTGTTCAACTTCTCCGGCTCCGAACACAGCCAATACCGACTTGGACTCCCCCACACGGGCACGTGGCGCGAGGTGCTCAACACCGATTCCGACGTCTACAACGGCGCAGGCATTGGGAACTACGGCGCCGTCGAGGCGGTCGACGAGCCGTGGCACGGCAGGCCCGCGTCGGCGACCATGGTGCTGCCACCGTTGGCCGCGCTGTGGTTCGAACCGGCCTAGCGTTCATCGCGCGAGCAGACGCAAACGCCCCTCATTCCGCGGGATTCAGGGGCGTTTGCGACTGCTCGCCGGGACTTAGTACAAAGCGTTGGCGAGGTTGCGCCGGCCGGCAATGACGGCGGGGTCGGCGGGGTCGAACAGGTCGAACAGGTCGATCAGTCGGGTCCGCACCGTCGTCCGCTCGTCGCCTGCGGTGCGCTTGATCAGAGCGATCAACCGGTCGTAGGCGCCGGAGACGTCCTGCTGCAACAACTCGACGTCGGCGGCGGCCAGCGCGGCATCGATGTCATCGGGCGCGGCATCAGCCAACGCGATGGCGTCCTGCGGCTGTGCCGTCGCACGCTTCAGGAAGACGATCTGATGTATGGCGCCCTTGGCCTCGGGATGCCCTGGCTTGGTCTCGAGGATCGCCTCGTACGCGGTGAGCGCCGCATCGAAGTCACCGTCGTCGAGATACGTTCGCGCCTGGACCAACTCGGGATCGACCTCTTCGACCTCGCCCTCAGCCCCGCCGCTCAACTTGCCTGCCGTCGCGTTCAGCAGCGAGTCGACCCAGCGACGCAACTGCTCCGGTGGCTGCCCGCCCTCGAAGCTGGCTAGCGGCTGGCCAGCCGCCAGCGCCACGACCGTCGGCACGGCCTGCACGCCGAACATCTGAGCCACCCGCGGCGTGGTGTCGACGTTGACCGTCGCCAATATCCACTTGCCGTCGTCGGCCTTGGCCAGGGCAGCAAGGTCGTCGCCCAATTCGAGGCTGGGCGCGCTGCGCGGTGACCACAGCAACACGACGACCGGCACCTCGCTGGACCGGACCAGCACCTCGGGTTCGATGTTGGCCTCGGTGACTTCGACGCCGCCGGAAATGCTGCCGCCGCCACCGGCGGGGCCGTCGGGACCCGGGGGTGGCTGCTTGAGGACCGAAAGATCAACCGCACCGGCCATCACGGGGCCGACGGAAGGGCGGGGACGTGTCACATGGACAAGTTTGTCACGTTGATTCGGAGCCCGACGCGCCCGCCTCCGCGAGGCCTGCGGGGACGGCGGCGACACCCATCAGATCCGTCCGATCGGCCCATATGAGGAAGATCACACTGCCAAGCGGCACGACGCTCGCCAGCAACGCCAGCGACCAGGTGCTCACGGCCCACTTGGCCGCGACACCGACGAGCAGCGCCGTCACCACGAAGCCCATGAAGATGAGCCCGTGGGCCATGCCGAAGACCTTCACGCCGAGCTCGGTACGAGGGCTGCCCAGGTACTTGAAGTACATCCCGATCAGTAGGCCAACCCAGCTGACCGCTTCCGCGAAGGCGATGAGCCTGAACCACCCCGCTGCACTGCCCCGGTCGAATACCCGTCGCTGCGCTCGCCCCGGCGAATCAAAACTGCTCGTCATGGCCCCAGTGTGCCGGACAACGGCGCCAGCTACTACACGGCGTCGTTGAGTGCGGATTGACGTCAGGGCCTGCGCAACACCAGCGCGTCGCCCTGCCCACCGGCGCCACAGAGGGCGGCGACGGCATAACCGGAACCGCGTCGGGCCAGTTCAAGGGCTGCGTGCAGGGTGATTCGGGCGCCCGACATGCCGATCGGGTGTCCGACTGCGATGGCGCCGCCGCTGATGTTGACCTTGTCAGCGTCGACGCCAAGCTCCTTGGTCGAGGCCAACGAGACGGCCGAGAAGGCCTCGTTGATCTCGATGACGTCGAGCTGGTCGACCGTGATGCCTTCCTTGGCGATGGCCTTCTTGATGGCGTTGGCCGGCTGACTCTGCAGCGTCGAGTCGGGCCCCGCAACCACGCCGTGCGCGCCGATCTCCACCAGCCAGCTCAGCCCGAGCTCCTCGGCCTTGGCCTTGTTCATCACGACGACAGCGCATGCGCCGTCGGAGATCTGCGAGGCCGAACCCGCAGTGATGGTGCCGTCCTTGCGGAAGGCGGGCTTGAGCCCGGCAAGCGACTCCGCGGTGGTGTTGGCCCGGATGCCCTCGTCCTCGTTGAACTCCAGCGGATCGCCCTTGCGCTGCGGAATCTTCACCGGCACAACCTCGTCGGTGAAGACGCCGTCCTTCCACGCCGCAGCGGCCAGCTGATGCGACCGCGCAGCGAACTCGTCCTGCTGGGCACGGGTGAACTTGTCGACGTCGTTGCGCTGCTCGGTGAGCGCCCCCATCGGCTGATCGGTGAACACGTCGTGAAGGCCGTCGTAGGCCATGCTGTCGAGCACGGTGACGTCGCCGTACTTGTACCCCGACCGACTGTTCATCAGCAGGTGCGGCGCCTGCGTCATCGACTCCTGACCGCCAGCGACGACGACGTCGAACTCACCGGCCCGGATCAGCTGATCGGCCAGTGCGATGGCATCGATGCCGGACAGGCACATCTTGTTGATGCTCAGCGACGGCACGTCCCACCCGATCCCCGCGGCGACGGCCGCCTGGCGGGCGGGCATCTGGCCCGCGCCTGCCGTCAGCACCTGGCCCATGATCACGTATTCGACCGCCGACGCAGGCACGCCCGACTTCTCCAGCGCTCCCGCGATCGCGATGGCGCCCAGGTCACTGGCGGAGAAGTCCTTCAGCGAACCCATGAGCTTGCCTATCGGAGTCCTGGCTCCAGCAACAATCACCGACGTCGTCATCTACTGCCTCCAAGGGTCTCGTCGCGGGGTTGTGTGGCCCATCACACATTCCGCAGACATTCGGGTAAAGGTTACCGTTACGTTATGACGACCGAGCAGGTAGATGCACGACCGGTGCTCGCCAGCGCCCTGGTAACCGCGATCGACCACGTCGGGATCGCGGTTCCCGATCTGGACGTCGCGATCAAGTGGTACCACGACCACCTCGGCATGATCGTCCTGCACGAAGAGGTCAACGAGGACCAGGGCATCCGCGAGGCCATGCTTTCGGTGCGCGGCGCGGCCAAGGGCAGTGCCCAGGTCCAGCTGATGGCCCCACTCGACGAGACGTCGACGATCGCCAAGTTCCTCGACAAGCGCGGCCCCGGTCTGCAGCAGTTCGCCTACCGCGTCAGCGACCTCGAAGCGCTGTCGGAGCGGCTGCGCGCCGACGGCATCCGGCTGCTCTACGACGTACCGCGCAGGGGTACCGCAAACTCCCAGATCAACTTCATCCACCCGAAGGATGCCGGTGGCGTGCTGGTCGAGCTCGTCCAGCCGGCCTCCCAAGAGGACTAGCTGAGCACTTGAGTTCCTAGCTCCACTTCCTGGTCGGTCCCCGCGTCGCACGGTTCGCCCAACAGTGCGTATGCCAGTGCCGTCGGTCTTCGACGGCTGACTCGCCCGCGTCGGCAGGCCACACCAACACATGCGCGATGCCGGGTTTGAGCTCCTGATCGCACCCGGGACAGCGGTAGGTCTTGGTGGCTCGTAAGCCGGCCACCGGCCGCACCTCGTAGTCGTAGCCATCGGGGCCCACCTCGATGCGGCGCTCGACGGGCAGCGGTCGCACGCCCTGCCTACGGGGTGTGGAGCGACGCCTAGCCATGTCGACCAGTCTATGGCTGCATGTCACCGCCGGGCGGCTCCGTCGTGCTCAAAACAGCCGGAACTCTTTGCTGTCCAGCCCGCGCATCTGGTCGTAATCGAGTGTCACGCAGCGTATCCCGCGATCAGTAGCCAGAGTGCGCGCCTGCGGCTTGATCTGCTGGGCGGCGAAGACCCCGCTGACCGGTGCCAGCTCGGTGTCCAGGTTCAGCAGGTCGAGGTAGCGGGTCAACTGTTCGACACCGTCGATCTCGCCGCGCCGCTTGATCTCGACGGCCACCGAGCGACCCAGTTCATCGCGGCACATCAGGTCGACGGGCCCGATCGCCGTCATATATTCGCGACGCACCAGCGAATACCCGACCCCGAGCAATTCGACGTGCTCGGCAAGCAACTCCTGCAGATGGGCTTCGACGCCGTCCTTCACCAGTCCGGGGTCGACGCCGAGCGCGTGGCTCGAATCATGCTCGACGTCTTCGACGGTGATGCGGAGCTGCTCACCGGTCTTGTTCTCCACCACCCACACCGGCGACGGACCGTCGTCCTGCTCGGTCACCCAGCACGGGGGGCTCATCCAGTTCAGGGGCTTGTAGGCGCGGTCGTCGGCGTGCACGCTGACCGACCCGTCGGCCTTGAACAGCAGCAGCCGCCGGGCAGACGGGAGATGGGCGGTAAGGCGTCCGACGTAATCGACGGTGCACTGGGCAATGACGAGCCGCACGGAACAACCATAGAGGGCGGTCGCGGCTAACTAGGCTGGCGCCACGATGACGGACAAGAAGACCAACGCACAGCGACTTGGCCTGGTGCTCGAGAAGGTCACGAGCCAGAGCAGTCGGGTGGCGACGACTCCCGAGTTCGGTTCGTGGATCCTGGGCCGCGTCTCCGAGAGCCAGCGCCGCCGCCGGATCCGCATCCAAGTGATTCTGACGACGTTCGTCCTTGGCGCCAACCTCATCGGTGTTGGCGTTGCGTTCCTCGTCGTCACCGTGACCTTTCCGGTGCCGAACGTGTTCGAGTCGCAGGTGCTGTGGATTACGTTCGCCGTGGCGCCCGCCTACATCGCCCTGGCCTTCGTGGTCGGCGTCGTCTGGGCAACCAATCGCGTCATCGACAACGTGCGCTGGGCCCTCGAGGAGCGCGAGCCGTCCCCCAAGGACCAACGCAATACCTTCTTCGCCCCGTGGCGACTCACGCGGGTCCTTCTCGTGCTGTGGGGCGTTGGGACCGTCCTGCTGACCGTCCTATACGGACTGCAGGACACCGACTTCATCCCGAAGGTGCTGCTGGGCGTCAGCTTTCCCGGCATCGTCGTGTCGGCCAGTTGCTATCTGTTCACCGAATTCGCGCTGCGCCCAGTCGCGGCGCAGGCGCTCGAGGTGGGGCCACCGCCCCGACGCTTCGCACCCGGCATCATGGGCCGCACGTTGGCGGTGTGGGCGCTGGGTTCCGGAGTGCCCGTGCTCGGAATTCTGCTCGCCGCGATCATCACCTTGTCACTGCAGATAGTCTCCCCGACCCAATTCACCGTCGCCGTCATGATTCTCGCGCTCTTCGCGCTGGTGTTCGGCTTCATCCTGATGTGGATCCTGTCCTGGCTCACCGCCACCCCGGTGCGGAGCGTGCGCGCCGCGCTCAACCGGGTCGAGCAGGGCGACCTCGACACCGAACTCGTCGTGTTCGACGGGACCGAGCTCGGCCAGCTGCAACGGGGCTTCAACTCGATGGTCGTGGGGCTTCGCGAACGGGAGCGGTTGCGGGACCTGTTCGGTCAGCACGTCGGGCGAGAAGTCGCCGCACTCGCCGAGAAGGAACGGCCCAAACTCGGTGGCGAGGAACGGCACGCCGCAGTGATATTCGTCGACATCATCGGCTCGACACAGTTGGTGACCAGCAGACCTGCCGCCGAGGTCGTCGACCTACTCAATCGGTTCTTCGCCGTCGTCGTCGACGAGGTCGACAAGCACCACGGGCTGGTCAACAAGTTCGAGGGCGATGCCGTGCTCGCGGTCTTCGGCGCCCCGGTGTCGCTGGAGCACGCCGAGGACGAGGCGCTCGGGGCTGCGCGTGCGATGGCAGCACGGTTGCGGGTGGAGGTTCCGGAATGCCAAGCGGGCATCGGGGTGGCGGCGGGCCAGGTGGTGGCGGGCAACGTCGGCGCCAAGGATCGCTTCGAGTACACCGTCATCGGGGAACCCGTCAACGAGGCGGCCCGCTTGTGCGAGTTGTCCAAGAACGTGCCCGGCCATGTCGTCGCATCCTCGGACACCATCGCCAATGCGAGCGAATCCGAACGGGCCCGTTGGCATTTGGGCGAGACGGTGACGCTGCGTGGGCACGACGAGCCGACTCAGTTGGCGACCCCGGTCTGACGTTGCAGGCGCTCAGCTGCACATGTAGTTCTTGACCTGGCTGCCGTACAGCTTCTTCTGAGCGTCCGACATCGCCTTGGGCAACGTGCTGCCACTACCGCCGACGCACTCCTCCCCGATGCCGCGTGTGGACAGCACCACACACCCACTCTTCGGCGACACGGCCGCCAAACCGCAGAGCCCCCGGTGTAGTTGCAGTTGAACATGGCGTTCGCCACCGCCGTCTCCTTGTTGGTGCTCTTGCCGTATCCCCAGGTCTCGTACACCGGCGAGTACGCGACGGGTGGTCGTGGCGATGGTGCTGGACATGGTTTCTCCTTCGAGGTGTCGCCGCCCAGTTCGGTGGCGTTCGATGGTCAAGGGCGACCAGCCACCACGAATCGCACACATTCCTTGGACAGGTTTTTCAACCCCACGCGACGAGCGCACCGACTCCTAGGTGGAGAAGCCCTCGCGCAGCGCCTCCTCGGCGGCCGCCACCGCGTCCGCGACACTGAAGAACCGCACGGCTTCGAACTCGGATTCGATGCGGACGACGATGCCATCAGGGTCGACGAGATAGCCGTCCTTGCCCTGCGCCCGCAGCGCGGCGCTCATCCCCGACAACAGGGCGCGCGCGGCGTCGTCGATGTCGTCCACCCGGGTCACGTCGAGGATCGCCACCTCGAACTTGTCGCGCTCGCGGTCGACCATGCGCACCACCTGTTCGGCGCCGCAGAACAGCAGGTCGCCGTGAGTTTCGTACACGCGGACGTTGTCCACCGGCTCGTACACGGCGCGCAGCGTGGCGCGGGAGTCGCGGGACACCGAAAGGAAGTGCAGCCCAAGCTGTTCGGACAGGCTGCGGCATACGCGAACTCCGCGCACGCTGTTGCCCTTGGCGTCGAGCAGCGGCGAGTAGGTACCGATTCCGAGTTGGCCTGGCAGCACGGCGACGATGCCGCCGCCCACCCCGCTCTTGGCAGGCATCCCCACGGCGCTGACCCAGTCCCCCGCGGCGTCGTACATGCCGCACGTGACCATCACCGACAAGGTGCGCTTGACGACTCCTGCTTCCGCCACCCGCCGCCCCGTCATCGGATTGACGCCACCCCGAGCGAGCGTGGCCGCCATCCTGGCCAGGTCGGTCGACGTCACCTTCAGCGAGCACTGGCGGAAGTACACGTCGAGCACCTCGTCGGGGTCGCCGTCGAGCACGCCGAAGCTCTGCAACATGTACGCGATGGCGCGATTGCGGCTGCCGGTGGCGAGCTCCGACGCGTACACCTCGTCGTCGAGTTCGAGACGACGGCCTGCGAACGCCGAGTAGAAGTCCTGGATCAGGCCGAACCGTTCCCCGGGGGTCGACGCGGGCACCAACGACACCGCGGCAATCGCTCCCGCGTTGATCATCGGGTTCTTGGGCATCTTCGTCGTGGGGTCGACGCTGATCTCGTTGAACGCCTCGCCGGACGGCTCGACTCCAATCTTGGCGTCGACGGCGGCCTGGCCGATCAATTGCAAGGCCAGCGCGTAGGTGAACGGCTTCGAGATCGACTGGATCGTGAACTCGACTGCAGTGTCGCCGGATTCGTAGACGAATCCATCAGACGACGACAGCGAGAGCCCGAACCCGCCGGGGTCCACCCGCGTCAACTCGGGGATGTAGCTCGCCAGCACGCCATCGCCCACGTCGACGTGTTCGACCCGAATCCGGTCCAGATACTGCTGCACCAGTTCGGCCACGTGTCGGATTGTAGGTTGAACCTGGGCGGAGCGGTCCGGACCACCGATTCACGGCCGGTAAAGGGAGGCCCGTGCCCCATCGCCCGGTCGCAGTCTTCATGACGGCGATCGGTGACGCCCAATTCCCTGGCGACGGCCACGGGAAGCCGGTCGGCGACGACGCCAAATGCGCCGGGAAACGCGACGGCGATCGTGTCCACCGCGCCGACCCGCTTCACCCACCAGTTGTCGCGGCGGTTGGCAACGGAATGAGACTCATCCGTCGATCATCGTGCCTGCCGGCTACCCGTGAGGTTCCTACTGGCCCGCGTTGTGGGCTAGGTCGATGGCGTTCTGGTTCGAGAATCGCCCCGCCGCGGGGTCCCCGCGACCGCACGAGCCGTCGGATTCACCTGGACGCTTGACCCACAGATAGGCGTCGGCGTGCGCGCCAGCGGTGGCCGTGGTGGGCGGTGCACCCAGCGCCCGGCCACTGGGGTTACACCAGTAGAGCTTGTCGTCGGTCGGTCCGGCGCCGTTGCGTGACGTGTCGATCACGTAGTGCGATCCATTCGTGAGCCCCGAGATGGCTTCGCCGTAACCGATTTCCTCATCGGTGGTGAAGTAGTTCGCGGTGTTGACGCTGAAACCCCTCGCCTTGCCCACCCCGACCTGGTTGAGCATGGCGGCCATCTTGTCGGCGCTCACCCAGCGCGAGTGCCCAGCGTCGACGTACACCGCCGCGGCCGGATCGCGGGTCAGCGTGTCGACGGCGTAGCTCATCAAGTCGAAGCGTTCCTGGCGCTGGTCTGCCGACAGGCAGTCGGCCATGGCGAGCGCATCGGGTTCGAGGATGATCGCCGCCGGTCCGGAACCCACGGCAGATGCGACGCCGTCGATCCAACCTCGGTAGGCATCGGCGGACCCGAAACCACCCGCGGCGTAGCTCCCGCAGTCGCGATGCGGGATTCCATAGAGTGCCAGCACGGGCATGGTGCCGCCCGCTTGTGCCGCGGCGATGTACTTCGCGTCCACGGCGGGAGAAGATGCCTGGTCCATCCAGTACGCCGTGGGCGTGTTGGCGATCGCAGTCAACTCGGGACTCGGCGGATCGGCGCTGTTGGCGGCGCGCATGGCCGCCGACGCGGGATTTACGTAGAAGGGCATCCCGGCCAACGGGTTCACCTCGTCGACCAGGCGTACCGCCGGCGCGGGACCGACCTGCAACGGGTCGGCATAACAGACGAGGCCGGCGACGGCGGCGACCGCCACGAACGGGGAGATCCACCGCGCGACTGCGCCGACAGTTGAGGACATCACCCCAGAAAAATAGTGTGACAACGCAATAAGTGCCAATCACCAAAAATCTCGGCGCCGCCGAGGCCTGCCCATCGCGACGCTCGTGGAGTTTTAGACCTAGGCGGGCACGCTAATCTCAGTGCCGCAACTCATCAACGATCGGAAGCTCTCGTGTTGAGCGGCCCCCGTGACAGTCGTCGATGGCCACCGCCTTCGGCTCATGGTGTGGGCGATACCGGCGGTCGTTCCGTGTGTTTGGAACCCAAGACCCCAGTTTGCTTGAGGAGTCCGAGTAGGTCGTAGGACACATCGAGGTGGCAGGCGCGTTCGCCGCGAAATTCGAAGACTTCGACGCCGGTAAACGCGAAGGCGTTGCCATTTCCGTCGATTCCAGGTGGGTCCATGCGTCCCAGGAAGTGGCCAGTACCCTTCCACGTGAACGCCGCGCGTAGTGCATTCGACGCGAACATTGGCGGGCCGGTCATTTCCCAGACCAGGTCCGGGTACATCTTTAGGACGTAGCGGAGGTAGTTGGCCGCAGCTGACGGACCGCTCAAGGCTCCGTGGGCGTTACGTAACGTGGGGGTCGAGAGGACGAAGTCCTCAGTCAGCAGTTCCTGACACAGCTCTGGGCGCTGTTCGTTCCACGCCCGAAGCCATTCCCCATACCACTGTGTTGCCTGTTGTTCGTTCATCTTTCTCCTTCATTCGCGGATCGTCTCAAAAGTGGCTCAGCACCAGAACTTCGGGATGGAGTTACCTGGTGACGAGCCCGGCGTTGGTGATGTCGCGGTGGGTATGGATCTGCATCGATGACATCCGAACGATTGGTCAGACCACGGGTCGGGGTTAGTCATCGGCGATGCCGATCATGGCGTCGAGCGCTCGAGCGATTTCCTGCGGGCGCCTGGCCCCAGTGGCGGGGGCATTCATCGCGCCGAACAACAGATCCCGCAGCAACCGCATGTCGTGATCTGCAGGCAGTAGACCCGCGGCTTGAGCCTCTTTCAGCAATTCGATCCAGTAGCGTCCGTAGCGGCGCTCCTGCGGTAGGTAGGGATCCCCGGCACGCTGACTGCGGTCCGCCGCGCTGCGAGCCACGACCGTGGCGTAGTCGCTGAGATCGTGGCGCGCGACGACGTGCGCCTCGATGGCCGTGCGGAGTAGCGCTTGGGCTGACCCGCCTGCGGAGCGTTGCGCAGCAATCGCACGCTTTAGATGTGCAAGGGCTTGCCCGATACCCTCACGCAGGACTTCGTCGATCAACTCGTCCTTCGAGCGGAAGTGGAAGTAGAGGCTGCCGGTTTTCATCCCGGCGGCCGCCGCGACATCGCCCATGCTGACCGACGCGGTCCCAGCCCGAGCGAACGCTGTTGCCGCTGCATCCAGGATCCGTCTGCGAGTGCGGTCGCCTTTGCTGGCGCTAGCGTCGTTGCCAACCAGATTGGCGCGGAGCGCTAGCGAGGGATGCGTGCTGGTGGGGACAGCGAGGCCCGGCGATCTTCCGGTGGGCTCGACGTGGGGTCGGGTACGCGACACGGTTCGGTGGCCGTCGTCAGTGTTGCGTAAGGGGGATGCGGAATCCCGCCGTACCCGGGCACGGGCCATAGGCGGTGGCTGCCGGTAGCGCGGGTGTGTCGCACACGACATTGGATAGGTGCTGCGGGTAATTCGGATAGGGGCGCGCGTAAAAGCCGGTCAAAAGCACCGGTAGGGACCACACGATGACCGAAAGATTGCAGAACGCGATCGTCGCGAGGAGTCTGACCGTGGTTCGCGTCGTTGGGCGTAGATGATCTAGGCCTCGCTCCGTCAATCGGTGGCCACGACCATCGACGAAGAAGCGCAACGATACGAGGGTGGTCGACCAGAAGCCGATGTAGAGGAACTCCGCGACCGGCCAGCGGTAGTCGCCTCCCAGGATGGACACGCCCATACCCGCTCCGCCCCACAGATGGGGCAAGATCATGATCATGCTCAGGCATGCGCCGATGCTGCAGGCCATCACGAACGCGACAATCACCAAGCGTGCCGGTGAGATCGCTGGCCATCGCCGCTGCGCTGCACGAAGAATCGACGATGTCAGCCAGCACTCTGCCAAGAAACACGGGTAGAGCACCACGAGCGCCCACACTGGAAACGGGCCGTGGCCAGCCGCGGGACTGACAACGAGCGGCGCATGTCCCCACCAGTCGTTCAGATTGATCCAGTTCGTACTGTAGAACCACAACGGCTGAACGAAATTGACCACCGTGTCCCAAAAGACGGTGAGCAAGAGTCCAATGAACATGATGGCGTCGAACGTCAAGCGCCGCTCTCGTCGGTACTCACGCCACAGCCTGACGCAGAACCCCACAACGATCACGGACAACGCGATCTCAATCGCCCACGCTGCGTCCCAACTGGGGCTACCCACGCTACTGTCATCCAAGACCTGATACGGGCCCGACAATGACCACGCGATCAGCGTCCAAATCTGGTATCCCAGAAGCGGAACCGCCGCCAAAGCCAGGAACTGCGCAGTCCCCCACCTCGGTTTCTTCCCCATGGACGAGCGCGACGGCTGCTCCTCCAGTTCAATCTCCATTGTCGGCATCAGCCAACTCCCTTCTCCCGGAGAGCCTCTCGATCGGGCCTCACCCGGGCACCCAAAACCGAACGTGCATTAGATTCTAATCGGTGTTCAATTTGGCGTCAAGATGGACGTTCTCCCGCCCGGCTCGTCGACACCGCCCGACCGCTCTGGTCGCTGGTCTCATTTGCGAGGGAGACGGGCCTGATGACTGCTCGAGCAGCCGACCAAGATGGTCCTGGAGACCGCGCTCAAGGAGGCTCTGACCGAGCACCCTGGGCATGAGCAGAATGACCCGCCGTTTGGTCTTCGTCACGGGACTGCGTCATCGGCGACGGCTCCGCCGTGAGTGCAAGTGTTCCGCCGTCACCGCGGTACCCGACTTCGATTAACCGGGCCGCCGTGTCCGACTCCGTGTAATCCGCTCCTATGAAATGCTTTTCAAGCTATGTGGCGCTAGATGCAGCCTCCGGAGCAAAGCTCGGCAGAGGGTAGCGCGTCTGACCCAAGTCAGCTCAGCAGCACCCGATTCGAGTACGCCGATTACGGCCTTGTGCTCGGATCGTCGGCTATTTGATGGTGGCGGCGAGGTCGCCGGACATCGCGGCGAGCTGCGGCCCCCAACTCGACCAGTCGTGCTGACCGCCCGTGGGGATGTCGAAGTGACCGTTGTTCCCGCCGGCCGCCCGATAATGGGTGTAGAAGGTGCGGTTGCTGCCCTGAGCTTGGTCGCAATAGCCGATCATCGCTGCGGGATCACTGCACGTGAGAGTGGCCGGGCTGTAGACCCACAACCGAGTGTTGTTGTCGACCAACAGTGCTACGTGCACGTCGGGGTCATGCCATTTCCACCGGCCCAGCTGCGCCGCACCCCACATCGCTTGGGTATTCACTCCCCCGAACTGAGCCATCCCGGCAGTGATCGCACCGTTGAAAGTCGTCGCCGAGGGTGTCAGGAAGCCCGACATCGACCCGGCGTACCGGAATCGGTCCGGATGGAACTCCGCCATCATCAGCGCACCGGTGCCACCCTGGGCAGCGCCGACGATGCCGTGCCCGCCTGGGGCTAGGCCCTTGTTGGCTGCCAGCCAGTCAGGCAACTCCTGGGACAGGAAGGTCTCCCACTGCCGGCTGCCGTCCTGTTCCCAATCGGTGTAGAGACTGTAGGCCCCATTGGCGGGCGCGGCCACGGAAATGCCCTTGCCGGCAAGGGTTTGCATGGCGCGACCCGCGGTCACCCAGTTGCTGACATCCGGGGCGGCGTCAAACGCGTCCAGCAGGTACACCGCGTGCGGTCCGCCAGCCAGAAAGGCCACGGGGATGTCACGTCCCATTGCCGCCGACGGCACCATCAGGTACTCAATGGGTGAGTCAGCCTTCGCCACGGCACCTGTCCACCAACACATTCCCAGTACCGCGGCGAGCGCGATCCGGAGTACTAGCACTCCGCGCTTGACCTTGTCCCCCGTGAATCTGCGATGGCGATGGATCATGCGAACGCCCGTCCGATCGTGTTTATGCATGGTCGTTTTCATGGCGCCGCCGGTTGGCCGTAGACCGCGACGACGACGGTGCGGTCCAGGCTGCTCTCTGACCAGACACCGATTTGGGTGTTGGCGCAGTTGGACATGATGGCCATGTAGTCGGGCCGGTAGTACCAGTCGTTCATGATCTCGACGCCACTGATCGCCAGGGCCGGGTTGATCGCCACCGTCTCGGAGGCGGTTCCTTGGTATCCAGCCGCACGGGCACGGTCTTGCGTCATGGTTCCGTCGGATCCGATGTCTCCGTCGAGGTCTCGATTGTTCAGAACGTCGTCGGCGTGCCACTGGGCGGCCAACTGCAATTGCGGGTTGATGCGCAGGTCTCCCGTGCAGCCCGCCTGGTGCTGAATCGTGTAGACGTTCGCGGCCACGCCGTTGTTGAGCCGTTTGTTGTCCGCCCCTGCAGGGGCTGCGTGAAGGACGCCGACCGCTACGGCGATCATCACCGATGCCACCATCGTGGTCTTGCGCGGAAGTTGTTTCATCCAGTCCCCTTAACCGATGCCATGGCCGTCACGGTGTTGGCGGCCGATCCCCGGCTGCGGCGTTGCGCAGGTGCCAAATCTGCGCGGGACAAATTTCATTGGCCGCCTGGGTGATGAGATATGACGCTTGATATTCGTCGGTGGTGGCGAAGTCATACCCGGGCCGCACGGTGACATTCACCAGATAGGCGACCTGGTCGGCACGAGCTGGCGCCGCATGGACGGTCGCGCCCATGGCGAGCAGTGCCAACGTGAGTACGGCTCCGACGAGCGCTGTCCCCGTAGTGGCAATCGACGCCGGTCGGGCACCTCGGTAAGACATCACTTGGGGTCGAACCCCGAGATGAGCCACCGGTCCCCGGTTTTGTCGAGGGTGACTTGCACCGCGGATGCAGTGGCCGACGGGGCGTCGTTGCCGACGATGACGGATTGGTCGACGAACACCAGGACGACTGCGTGGTTCTCAGTCGCTACCACCGACGACGCGCCGGGTACGGTCGCGGTGGCCGAGATCTTCTTCTCCTTGGCTCCGGGGATCACCACGTCGTCGGTCAACGAGGTGTAGGAGTCCCGAAACGTCCCCGTCAGCCGGTCTCTGGCGGCCGTCAACGTCGTCTGCACGGTGTCCGGGCGGTAGGACAAGAGTGCGATGGTGCCGTCGGTAGCAGCCTGGACGGAGGAGTGCGCTGCCGTTTGTGCCTCTCGGACCGAACCTGCTTGATACTTCAGGTATCCGGCGCCAACGGCCATGCACATCACCAATAGCGGCAGAACCACGTAAGCGGCGAGGTGGCGCCGCTCCCTGTGACGTCGAGGCGGGTTCAGGTCGCTCGCTTCGATGTCCGTGTCCTCGACTACGGAGTGGTCGCCGGTCACGTCGGCTGCGATGCGAGGGCGTTCCTCGGCCGCGGGCCGTTCTGCGTTGTCCGTCGATTCGGACTCGTCATCGGGGCCGGCAGTGCCGTGTTCGACGGGTTCGGTTCCGGCGCTGTCTTTTTCTTCGGATTGGGCGGTCGGGGTGTGCGGCTGGGTCATGGCACGAACTCCACGTTGGACACTTTCACGTCGTTACCAACTTTCTGTACGGAGAGGCGCATGCGCCATGCGCGCGGCGTTTGTTGCGGCGCCTCGCTCGTCGTGGTTTGGACGCTGACGGCGACGAGCACCTGCGCGTCGGTGTCGGTGGAGGACTCCAGTCCTGCGACGGTGACGCTCCCGGTGGAGACGGACTGCACCTTCTTGACCACGTCGATGAAGGGTTGGGATCGCTGGGAGAAGTCGTCGTAGAAGGGGCCGGTAGCTGTGCTGAGGATGCGCTGAACGTCGGCGTCGGCGTGATGCCAGTCGATCGTGGTGAGATTCACGGCGCCCTGACGTCCGACCTGCAGATAGAGGGCGCGGAGCTCCGCGGACTGATGCGCGTGGTAGGCCCGGACTCCGAGCACGCCGATCAGCGCTGCGAGCGCCACTGCCATCGCCAGACCGATGACCACGGCTAACCGCGGCGGCGTAATTCGGCGCCACGACCGCTCGTTGGCAGCGCTGCCATCCGTGTCAGCAGTGACCTCAGCGGAGCTATCGTCGGCTTCCGTCCGACCGTCGGTGTCGTCGTCTTGTGTCTCGGCGGTGTCGTCGGGACTGTTGGGATCGGTGCTCGCCGCGTCCGGTGGCGGGGGAGTCTGCAGGGCTGGGGTCGGCAACGGGTCACTGTCCCTTCGGTGGCAGCAGCATGTCCTGCCACGATTGATGCTGGTTGACGTCCCGGGCCAGGTCGGTCTGCGTGTAGATCTGGCCGTCGGGTCCGACATAGGTACCGGTGTTGGGGTCGTACTGGGCGACCGCGATCGGCGGCGGCGTCGCGGCCTTGGGGGCGACGGTCGAAGTCGTTGCGCCGGTTGGGAGTTGCGGAACGGGTTGCCCGGACAGGGTGGCGTTGGGATCGCCCTTCCAGTTGTAGCCGTCGTTGAGTGGTACGTAGTTCTCGTCGCCTTCGCACATCCCCGCGGTCGGGCCGCGCTTGCCCGGTTTGGTTTCACAGGGGATGTTTCGTGCACCGCGGACGTTGAACGGCGCGTCCTGCGGCACCCGGCAGTACAGGTTGCCCGCCGGCCGCGATGGATAGTCCACGTCGGTAGGAACCCGTTGCTGCTGCGGCGGCAGGAATCCGGTGAGGCAGGCAGGAGGAAGGTTGAGGTTGAGGTTGAAGGACAGGTAGCCGCCCTTGTATGCCTGTTTGGTGTTTCTGTTGGCCAGCCCTGCGCCTTGCAGAATCGAGATGCCTTGGGGTAGCAGCACCAGGATCTGCTCGAGGTCGTTGTTGTAGGTGATGCCGACGTCGTCGAGGCTCACCAGGTTGTGCAGCAGGACCGGCAGCGACGGTTGAAGCCGGTCGAGCAGGCCACGGGTGGCGTCGGCGGCGCCGGGTCCGTCGGCCAACAGCTTGGACACGGCGGGGTCTTGGGACTTCAATTCCCCGGTGACCGTGGCGATGTTGGCCGCCCACGCCGCGATGGAGTTCGACGTGTTGGTTTGGGAGTCCAGCACTGGTTGGGATTGATCGGTCAGGGTGATCAGGGAGTCCAGGTTCTTGCGTGCGTCTATCGCCAGTGAGGTGGTTCCCTTGACCAACCGGGACAGCTCTGGTCCGAGGCCGCCGACGGCGGTGTAGCCCTCATCGATGACGGTCTTGAGGTTGTCGTGCGGGATGGCTTGGATGCCCCGGTTGGTGGCGTCGAGCAGGGAGTTGATGTCGGGCGGGACCGAGGCTCGATCGACGGGGATGACGTCGCCGTTCTTGAGCACCGGACCGTTGCCGCTTCGGGGCCGCAAGGCGACGAACTGCTCGCCAACTGCGGTCTGGCTGTGCACTTCGGCATCCAGGTCGGCGGGAATGGCCACCCCGGATTTCAGCGACAGGATTGCGTCGACGCCGGTGTCGGTGAGGGCAACGCTTTCGACGCGGCCGACTTCGGTCCCCCGGTAGGTCACGTTGCCGCTGGGGTACAGGCCACCCGCAGTGGGCAGGTGCAGGGTGACCCGGTAGTGCCCGACTCCGAACAAGTAGTTGGGCAGTCCCATGTAGTGAAAGGCCATGACGGACACGGCGATCAGAGTGCCAGTGGTAAAGATTGCCATCTGAACGACGACGCGCCTAGGCAGATACACGTTTAGGACCCCTGATTGACCTGGTAGGGAACCACCAGCGGATTCGCCGCGGTGTAGGGGCTGGGCAGTTGCCCGATGGTGCGACCCCATTGCAGTTCCAGTTCGGTGAGGTTGCCCTCGAACCGGGTGCCGGTGAAGAACGACGAGTCCACGCGGCTCAGGGTCAAGTCGATGACTGCGGTCAGGTTGGCGTAGTCACCGCGGATCCACTTGGTCAGCTGTTCCTTCGGGAACGGGTAGGTGGGCAGCACGCTCAGGGCGCGGGTCAACGCCGGCCCAGCGTCGGCCAACGACTTCAGCACTGGTGCGACGTTGGTGAGCTCGGCGACGAGGGCACTCTTGGTCTGGTTCACCGAGTCACCGGCCAGCGCGGAGAACTTGCCGAGCTGGGTGACGGCGTCGGCGATGTTTTGGCGTTGATCGTTGAGCACGGCAAGTGCATCGGGGATGGTCTTGAGCGCTTTGTCGACGACGGGCTTCTGTGCGGCGATTTGACCCACCAAATTGTTGAGGCTGTCGGCCGCGGCGATGATGTCGCCTTTTTGGTCGTTGAGGTACCCGACGTAGGTGTCGAGTTGTCCGATCAGGCTGCGTAGGTCATCCGCGCGGCCGGCGAAGGCAGTGCTGAGCGCTTCGGTGATGTCTTGGACTTGGCCCACTCCCCCTCCGTTGAGCACCAGGGAGATCGCCGCCAGCGTCTGCTCGGTGCTCGGGTAGGTGCCGGCCGCCGACAATGGGATCAGCGATCCGTCGTGCAGTCTGCCTTCTGGTGGTGCATTTGTTGGAGGGGCCAGTTCGATGTGCAGGGAACCGAACAGGCTGGTTTGTCCCAGTTTGACGGTCGCGTTGGCAGGCAGGTCGACGTCGCCGTCGAGGGTCATGGTCAGCAGCGCGTGCCAGCCCTGCATGTCGACCTTCGTCACGTTGCCGACCGTCACGTCGCCCAGGCGGACACGCG
>JAOPVI010000379.1 GCA_025966225.1 Mycobacterium sp.
CCTGTCACTGGCCGCGACCCACCACCCGGACCAGGTCAACCTGCTGCTCACCGACTTCAAGGGCGGGTCGACCTTCCTCGGCATGGAGAAGCTGCCGCACACGGCCGCGGTGGTCACCAACATGGAAGAGGAAGCCGAGCTGGTCAGCCGGATGGGTGAGGTGCTCACCGGGGAGCTGGACCGTCGCCAGTCCATCCTGCGGCAGGCGGGCATACAGGTCGGCGCGGCGGGTGCGCTGTCCGGTGTGGCCGAATACGAGAAGCACCGCGAGCGTGGCGCGGACTTACCGCCGCTGCCAACGTTGTTCGTCGTCGTAGACGAGTTCGCCGAGCTGCTGCAGAACCATCCGGACTTCATTCAGCTGTTCGACCGGATCTGCCGCGTCGGCCGTTCGTTGCGGGTGCACTTGCTGCTGGCCACGCAGTCGCTGAATACCGGCGGCGTGCGCATCGACAAGTTGGAGCCCAACCTGACCTATCGCATCGCACTGCGGACCACCAGTTCGGCGGAGTCCAAGGCCGTCATCGGAACGCCTGAGGCGCAGTACATCACCAACAAGGAAAGCGGTGTCGGATTCGTCCGGGTCGGCATGGAGGATCCCGTCAAGTTCCAGAGCGTCTACACCGGAACCAACTACGTGCCCACCGAGACCGTGGACGACGTCGGGGAGGCCGTGCCACGGCACGCCGCCCAGGGCCGGATACGAATCCACCAGTTCACCGCAACGCCGATCGCAGAGGCGGTGCCGTCATGAGCGGCAAGCGAGAAGCGAAGCGGGATCGCGCATGAGCATCGAGCCCGAACAGCGCGTGCTACGCGAGGTGGTGCTGAGTCAGTTGACCACTGGCGAGGTCCGCGCTTACCGAATGTGGTTGCCGCCGTTGACCGATCCGGCTCCGGTGAACGAGCTGGTCGAGCGCGACCATCGTCAGCCGCTTCGGTTCGGGCTGGGAATCATGGACGAGCCGCGCAGACATCGTCAGGAGGTGTGGGGCATCGACGTCTCCGCCGCTGGCGGCAACATCGCGGTCGGAGGTGCGCCCCAGACCGGTAAGTCGACGTTCCTCCAGACGATGCTGCTGTCGGCGGCCGCGACGCACACGCCGCGGCAAGTGCAGTTCTACTGCATCGACCTCGGCGGCGGCGGCTTGATATATCTCGAGGACCTGCCGCACGTCGGCGGCGTCGCGACGCGTTCGGAACCCGACCGCGTCAACCGCATGGTCGCCGAACTGAAGGCGGTGCTGCGGCAACGCGAGGCGATGTTCAAGCAGCACCGGGTCGGTTCGATCGCCACCTACCGACAGCTGCGTGACGACCCCAGCCACCCGGCGTCGGCCGACCCATTCGGTGACGTCTTCCTGGTGATCGACGGGTGGCCGGCCTTCGTGTCCGAGTTCCCCGACCTTGAACCCATTGTTCAGGACATCGCGGGCCAGGGCCTCGCGTTCGGCGTGCACACCGTCATCTCGACGCCGCGCTGGACGGAGCTGAAGGCGCGCGTGCGTGACTACCTGGGCACCAAGGTCGAGTTCCGGCTCGGCGACGTCAACGAGACGCAGATCGACCGCATCACCCGCGAGATCCCGGCCAACCGTCCCGGCCGCGCGATCTCCATGGAGAAGCACCACCTGATGATCGGCGTCCCACGTCTGGACGGGGTACACAGCGCCCTCGACATGGTGCCTGCCATCACGGCGGCGGTGCAACACATCGGCAGCCTGCACACCGACCAGGCGCCCCAGGTGCGGGTGCTTCCGGATCGCATCTACCTCAAGGACCTCGATCCGACGCCGCCAGGACCCGAGAACGACTACCGCACGCGGTGGACGGTGCCCATGGGGCTCCGCGAGTCCGACCTGTCGGTGGCGTACAACCCGATGCACACGACGCCCCACCTGCTGATCTTCGGAGCGCCGAAGTCCGGCAAGACGCGCACCGCGCACGCGGTCGCTTCGGCGATCTGCGCGCGCAACAGTCCGCAGCAGGTGCGCTTCATGCTGGCCGACTACCGGTCGGGCCTGCTCGACGCCATCCCGCAGAGCCATCTGCTCGACGCGGGCGGCGTCAACCGCAACAACGCCTCGCTCGAAGAGGCCATCAAGGCGCTGGCCGTGAACCTGCAGAAGCGGTTGCCCCCGGCGAACCTCACGACTGCGCAGTTGCGGGCCCGGTCGTGGTGGACCGGTCCGGACGTCGTGCTGCTGGTCGACGACTGGCACATGATCGTCGCCGCCAGTGGCGTGATGCCGCCGATGGCCCCCCTGTCACCGCTCCTACCTGCGGCGGCGGACATCGGGCTGCACGTCATCGTGACGTGCCAGATGAGTCAGGCGCATCGGGCCACCATGGACAAGTTCGTGGGGGCCGCGTTCGGGGCAGGGTCGCCGACGATGTTCCTTTCTGGGGAGAAAACCGACTTTCCGTCGAGCGAGATCAAAGTCAAGCGCCGGCCCCCTGGCCAGGCGTTTTTGGTCACACCGGATGGAAAGGAAGTCATCCAGGCGGCCTACGTGGACCCACCCGAAGAAGAAGTGTCTGCACCACCCCCAATGGGCCGGTAATATTTCCCGCAGACGTTCAGCAACGCTGACGACGAAGAGTTAGCAAACGGATCGCGGGACGATTCAATGCCAACGATGCAATGTCATCGTGTGCCCGGTTCGGAACAACTGTAGTCCGCTCGAATTACAAGAGGAGTATTCGTTATGCAACCCATGTCCCACAACCCGGCAGCGGTAGCAATCGGCTCTCAGGTCGTTGCGAACGGGGCTCGCGGGCTCGCTGGCGGCACGGCCGCATCGGCTGCCGTAACGGCACTCGTTCCTGCTGGCGCAGAAGAGGTTTCGGTGCAGGCGGCGATGGCATTCGCCACCGAGGGCATGGAGTCGATGGCGCTCAACGCACTGGCTCAGGAAGAGCTGACCCGAGCGGGGGCGACGTACGCGGAGGCGGCCGGTGTCTACACCACCGTCGACGGCGCCAACGCCAGCGTCCTGTCGTAATAGATACATCAACTGTCTGAGTCGAGACTAATTCCCAGCAAATCATGACTGCGATCCCCGCAATTCCCTCCATGGATTGGCACGCGATGCCGCCCGAGGTCAACACCTCCCGACTGATGGTCGGCGCTGGTCCTGCGCCGATGCTTCAGGCCGCGGCGGGGTGGGAGGCATTCGCGATCTTGCTGGAGACTCAGGCCGACGAGCTAATGGCCAGCCTTTCCTCATTGGCGTCGGCCTGGTCGGGTACGGCGAGCGAGCGTGCGGTTTCGGCCACCATGCCAATGGTGCTGTGGCTCCGCATGACGTCTTTGCAGGCGATGAAGCGGTCACTGCAGGCGGCCGCTCAGGCGGCCGCGTATTCCACCGCGATGGTCACTACCCCACCGCTCGTCGAAATCGAGACGAACCGCGTCACGACGCAGGTGCTCTACGACACCAACTTCTTCTTCGTCAACACCGTTCCGATCGGGGTCCAGGAGGTGGACTACTGGATCCGCATGTGGACGCAGGCGGCCGTCGTGATGGACACCTATGCGTCGGAGACGGCGATGAACACGGTGTTCGAGCCCATCATGCCGCTGCAGCCGATCGTCATGCCCGGCATGGGAGAAGGCACCGCGGCCAGCGCGACGGGCATGACGGCGGCGATGGCGCCGGGTGCGGCGATGCGGGAGGCGGCGTTCGCTCACGTCACGGGGCAGGCCATCGTCGAGTCGGTCGGTCTGACGACGGGTCGGATGGTCGGCCAAGGCAACATGGCTGCGACGCGGGCCGAAGGGGCTGCGCGGCAGGGCGAAAATGCGGGGCAGCAGGCCAGCCAACAGGGTCAGCAGTCGCAACAAGGCGCCCAGCAGGGTGTCCAGATGGCCACCCAGATGGCGTCGCAGCTGGGCTCGACGCTGGTCCAGCTGCCTCAGCAGATGGGACAGATGGTCACCCAGCCGATGCAGCAGTTGATGTCACCGCTGCAGCAGGTGACCTCGATGTTCAGCGGTTCCGGGTCCAACCACCAGGTGGGCCTACTCGGGGCCACCCCGCTGTCCAATCACCCGCTGGTCGGCGGCTCGGGGATGAGCTCCGGCGCGGGGTTGGTGCGGGCGGCGTCCCTTCCCGGGGCTGGCGGCATGTCGGCGCGTACACCGCTGATGTCCAACCTCGTCGGCAAGGTGGAACCGACCACCACGCCGGAGCTCGAGCCCGTCGGCGCCGCAGCGGGAGCCAAAGGCGCGGGCAAGGCTCCCGTCGGTGGAAGCGGTGGCGGGAACCCCATGGGGATGGGCGGCGAGCGCGGTAAGAGTGGTGGTACCCGGCAGGCGTTGCTTGCTCCGTCGCCACTGCCTCAAAACTTCGATGACGACGAAGACGACGAGTGGTAGGTCGTCACACAACAAAGACTTCCCGACCCTAGGGGACGGTAAGGACTCGCCATTTCCCGTGGTGAGGACACAGGAAAGAAAGGTTAACCAAAATGGCACAGATGAATACCGATGCCGCTGTCCTCGCCAAGGAGGCAGCGAACTTCGAACGGATCTCCGGTGAGCTCAAGGGCGTCATCGCACAGGTCGAGTCGACCGCAGGGTCGCTGGCCGGTCAGTGGCACGGCCAGGCCGGCACGGCCGCACAGGCCGCCATGCTGCGCTTCCACGAGGCAGCCGCCCGCCAGGTGCAGGAGTTGAACGACATCTCGTCCAACATCCACCAGTCCGGCACGCAGTACACCTCGACCGATGAGGATCAGCACTCTTCGCTGTCCTCGGCCATGAACCTCTGACCACAACACCAAGAAACGGAGTATTGAAAAATGAGTGAACAGCTTTGGAACTTCGCAGGCATCGAGGGTGGATCGAGCGAGATTCAGGGATCCGTGGCGACCACCGCGGGACTGCTCGACGAGGGCAAGGGCTCGCTGGCCGCGCTTGGCGCGATCTGGGGTGGCTCGGGTTCGGAGGCCTACCAGGCCGTCCAGACCCGTTGGGACAGCACTTCGAACGAACTGAATCAAGCGCTGCAGAATCTGGCGCAGACTATCAGCGAAGCCGGCTCCACCATGTCGCAGACCGAAGCCGGCGTGACCGGGATGTTCGCCTAACACGAACGAACACGAGGGTGGGCGGGCCCGTACTCTGGTTCGCCCACCTCGTGTGCGCTTCGGCGTACACGCAACTTTGAGAGGTTCTCCATGTCGGCCGACTATGACCGGCTCTTCCACTCCTCGGATCCGGCGCAGGTCGAAGACGAGACGGTGACCGTAGACCGCGAGTCCGTGGCTGGCGCTGGCGCCACCCCCGCACCCAAGCCCACCACTCCGGCGCGCGGCGACGGGCCATCCGGCCCCATGCCCGTGGCGCCCACTCAAACGCAGGCCGCCGCGGCGCCTACCACCGCGCCGCCGCCGCGGCCGGCTGAGGTCACCACTCAGATGCGGCCCGCCACTGGAACGCAACGCGTCCAGAACGGGATGATGCGAGCTCCGCAGGCGCCGACGTCGACGGGAGCGCGTTACGAGCAGGCCCGGCCGACGCAGGCCGTGCCGGCCCGGCAGGCGCCCGCGCCAGCACCGTCGCAGCACTTCGCCGAACCACAGGCCGAGAATCGGGCGGTGTGGGGCACGGCCGCGCAGCAGCAGCTGTCGGGTCCGGTGCCCACCTCGGCCGCCAGCATCGGCAATCACCGTGCCATTGATGCACTTTCGCACGTCGGCGTGCGATCGGCGGTCAAGTTGCCGTCTCAGCACGGATGGCGCCACGTCATCTACTTGCTCACCCGGATCAACCTGGGCCTGTCGCCCGACGAGCTCTACGAGATGGATCTGCACGCGCGGATCCGCCGCAACGCACGCGACTCCTATCAGATCGGCGTCTTCGGGCTGAAGGGCGGCGTCGGCAAGACGGCCGTCACGGTGGCGCTCGGTTCCACGCTGAGCAAGATCCGCGGCGACCGCATCCTGGCGGTCGACGCCGATCCGGACGGTGGCAACCTGGCCGACCGGGCCGGCCGGCAGTCCGCGGCGACCGTCGCAGATCTGTGGTCGGACAAGGAATTGAACCGCTACAACGACATTCGCGCCTACACGAGCATGAACAGCTCGAACCTCGAGGTGCTGTCCTCCGAGGAGTACAGCGGCGCGCGCCGCGAGTTCAACGACGAAGACTGGAAGGGCACCGTCGAGGTCGTCTCGCGGTACTACAACCTGGTGCTGGCCGACGGCGGCGCCGGATTGTTCCAGCCCGCCTCGCGCGGCGTGTTGTCGACGGTGGCCGGCCTTGTGATCGTGGCGAGCGCATCGATCGACGGTGCACGGCAGGCCGCAGTGACCATGGACTGGTTGCGGCAGAACGGATATCAGGATCTGCTCGGCCGATCGTGCGTCATCGTCAACCACGTCGTGCCAGGCAAGCCGAACATCGACGTCGAGGACCTCGTGCAACAGTTCGAACGGCACGTGCCCCCGGGTCGCGTCGTGGTGCTGCCGTACGACAAGCACATCGCCTCGGGCACCGAGATCCAACTCGAGCTGCTGAGCGACACGTTCCGTAGACGGATCACCGAACTCGCCGCCGCGCTGTCCGACGACTTCGACAGGCTCGAACGCCGTTGACCACCACGGCCGCCGCAACCAGCACGCCGGGCGTGACGCCCGGTCGGCCGTCGACGACCAGGGTCACGATCCTGACGGGTCGACGCATGACAGACCTCGTTCTGCCTGCGGCGGCCAACATCGAGACCTACATCGACGAGACCGTGACGGTACTGGCCGACCTGCTGGAGGACACTCCGCCAGATGTGTTGGCGGGCTTCGACTTCAAGGCGCAGGGCGAGTGGGCGTTTGCGCGTCCAGGCGCTCCGCCCTTGAAGGCGAGCGAATCGCTCGATGACTCGGGCGTGGTCGACGGTGCGCTGTTGACGCTGGTGTCGGTGAGCCGCACCGAACGGTACCGGCCGCTCGTCGAGGACGTCATCGACGCCATCGCGGTGCTCGACGAGTCGCCGGAGTTCGATCGGAAGGCGCTGAATCGGTTCGTCGGATTGACGGTTCCGGTCCTTGCCTTCGTGATCACGTTCTTGGCGCTGCGCGCATGGTCGGCGACCAACCACAGCTGGTGGTGGGCCGTGGCGCTGGCCGTGGTCGGCCTCGGCGTGCTTGGCGGCAGCATTCTCGCGCAGAGTCGCTTCGGCAACATCGACATGACCGAGAGCCTGCTGGTGGCCGCGCTGCCGCTGCTCGCGGGTGCGGCTGCACTGGCCGTCCCGTTGCCGCAAGGGGTGAACGGGCTTGGTGCGCCACAGCTGGCGGGCGCCGCCGCGGTGGTGCTGCTCCTCGTGCTCTCCACCCGGGGTGGTCCGCGCAAGCGCGCCGAGGTCGCGTCGTTCCTGGCGGTGGTCGC
>JAOPVI010000384.1 GCA_025966225.1 Mycobacterium sp.
ATGGGAAGTCCTCGATGTCGCCGAGTCCCATTGCCGCCATTTGCAATATCACGGCGGCGAGGTTGGTGCGCAGGATCTCGGGGTCGGTGTAGCGCGGTCGGGAGTCGAAGTCGGGCTCGGAGTAGAGCCTGATGCACACCCCTGGTGCGACGCGCCCGCAGCGGCCGGCTCGTTGCGCGGCCGATGCCTGCGAGATCGGCTCGATGGGTAGGCGCTGCACCTTGGTCCGGCGGCTGTATCGCGAAATGCGTGCCGTCCCAGGATCGACGACGTACCGGATGCCCGGGACGGTCAGCGACGTCTCGGCGACGTTCGTCGCGAGTACGACGCGGCGCCCGTTGTGCGGCTGGAAGATTCGCTGTTGTTCGGCGGTGGCCAGGCGCGCGTAGAGCGGCAGCACCTCCGTGTGTTCGAGGGCGCCGCGCAGGACCTCGGTGGTATCGCGGATCTCGCGTTCGCCGGACAGGAACACCAGCACGTCGCCCGGCGGTTCGGATTCCAGTTCGCGCACGGCGTCGACGATCGCCTCGGTCTGGTCCCGTATCTCGGTGCGAACGAGGTCATTGTCGGGGTCGTCCGGATCGGTGCCGTCATCATTTGATGACGCCGCAACTTCCAATGGCCGGTACCTGAGCTCCACGGGATACGTGCGGCCGGACACCTCGACGATCGGCGCCCCGCCGCTGGATCCATGTTCGCCTCCGGCGAAGTGGGCCGCGAAGCGTCCCGGCTCGATGGTCGCCGACGTCACGATGACCTTCAGGTCGGGGCGCTCCGGCAGCAGCTCGCGCAGATACCCGAGCAGGAAGTCGATGTTGAGACTGCGTTCGTGCGCCTCGTCGAGGATCAGCGTGTCGTAGCGCAGCAGCCTGCGGTCGCGCTGGATCTCGGCGAGCAGGATGCCGTCGGTCATCAATCGCACCAGGGTGCGGTCGCTGGCATGGTCGTTGAACCGCACGGTGTAGCCGACGGCCTCGCCCAGCGGCGTGCCCAGTTCGTCGGCGATGCGCTGTGCGACGGTGCGTGCGGCGAGCCTGCGCGGCTGCGTGTGTCCGATGGTGCCGCGGATGCCACGGCCGAGT
Organism: Mycobacterium sp.; assembly: GCA_025966225.1. Taxonomy (GTDB): domain Bacteria; phylum Actinomycetota; class Actinomycetes; order Mycobacteriales; family Mycobacteriaceae; genus Mycobacterium. Next base: position 1,083 of record JAOPVI010000384.1, read on the forward strand.
TCGAGGCAGATCTTCGGCAGCTGGGTCGTCTTTCCCGACCCGGTCTCGCCTGCGACCACGACGACTTGGTTCGCGCGGATGGCGGCGGCCAGCTCGTCGCGCCGCTCGCTGACGGGCAGGTCCGGGTAGGTGATCACCGGGACCGCGGCGAGCCGCGATGCGACCAGCGCCTCGGCGGCGGTGAACTGCTCGGCGAGTCCGGCGAGCTTGTCCCGGCTAGCGCCGCGGACGTTCTTGAGCCTGCGGCCGAGCCGGGCTGCGTCCCGAATCGTCAGACCATCGAGACGCGCGCGCAACGCGGCAGCAGTGGCGTGGGACGGGTCGGACACCCCGGCAACGATAGGCGTTCAGTCCGCCCCGACGGTGGTGAGGCAGAACGGATGACCGGCCGGATCGAACAGCACGCGCCACCGCGACGGGTCCGCCTGATGTTCGGCTTGCCGCGCGCCCAAGGCGACGGCCCGCGCCACTGCTACGTCGAGGTCGTTCACCGAGACGTCGAGATGCATCTGCTGGAGTTGTCCCGGTTCGGGCCAGGTCGGGGCGACGTAGTCGGCGACGCGCATCATCGCCAGGGTCTGGGCGCCGTCGGTGATCGCGACGACGCTGCCGTCGGGGCTCTCGACGAGCCGGCGCATCCCGAGTAGCGCACCGTAGAACTCGGCGAGTTCAACCGGGTCCGGGCAATCGATCGAGGTGGCTCCGAGGCGTCCCACCGGCGGTGTCGTCACGGTTCCCACCATGGCACGACTTCACGTCAGGTCCGTTGCTTGAACACCAGCTGCGGAGCGCGAGTGCGATGGAACAGCACGCCCGCAGCTAGCACCACTTCCACGACGGCGACGCCCGTGGCGAGGGTCATGGCCGTCGATTCGGGCATCGGCACCGCTCCGGTGAGGCGGCCACCGTGATGGTGCGATGACGACATCGGAAGGTGGATGGCAATCATCGCCAGGTTCATCGAGGCCACCAGCACCCACGCTCGCACGGTTCCGCGCAGCCAGAGCTCGTACGCGCAGTACAGGCAGCCGGCGATCATCGCGACCATCAGGACGGCGACCGCGAGATTCGCGACGTGTCCGAGTGAAAGTCCATGCAGCACAGCCGAACTCACTGCCAGCACGGCACCGACCCGTCGACCCACCATGGCGATGCGCGCGCTCACGTCGCATCACCCCGTTTCACGTCCGGGTACTCGTCGTGCCAGTTCCACCATTCATAGGGCGCCGACTGCGGGTAACCCTCCGGCGAATCCTCCCAGCTCTCCTGCCGCCCGAGGGGCGTGATGTCGAGATAGCTCCACGTCCCGCCCATCTTCTCGTCGCCGCGATTGTTGACGAAGTAGGTCCGGAAAACGCGGTCGCCGTCACGGATGAAGACATTCGTGCCATGCCATTCGTCGACTCCGAAGTCGGAGTCGAAGGTGTCGGTGATCGTGTACCACGGCATGTCCCAGCCCATCCTGGCCTTGACGCGTTGGAGCTCGGCCTGCGGCGCGCGGGAGACGAAGGCCAACGTGGTGTCGCGCGCGTTCAGGTGCGCGACGTCGGCCACCTGATCGGCCAGCATAGAACAGCCAGGACAGGCGTGCTCTGGCCAACCGTGCACACCAGGCTCGAAGAACGCGCGGTAGACGATCAACTGCCGACGGCCGCGGAAGAGGTCCAACAGACCCACCCGGCCGTCGGGACCGTCGAACGCGTACGTCGTGTCCACCGGCGTCCACGGCATGCGTCTGCGCTCGGCCGCCAGCGCGTCAAGAGCACGCGTCGCCGCCTTCTCCTTGACGAGCAGCGCCTCCCGGGCCGCTTCCCACTCCTGCATGGACACGATCGGGGGTGTCTTCATGAATGGTTAGACCCCGGGCGGACAAGAAAGTCATCCCTGCCGCCCCGCCGGAGTGCCCTCGATTGCGCTGCCCGCGTTCGGGGACGGCCCATTCTGGGCCCGGCGCCTAGCCGACCTCGGCGTGAGTGCCGCAACGATTCCGCAGCGCCGACTCACCGCTGAGCGACTCGCCGACGCGATGTGCATCGCCGCGTCGGACCGCGCACTGCGGGAGCGCACGCAGCAGCTCGGCCGCCGCATCGACGCTGAAGACGGTGCCGCACTGGCGCTTTCCGCCATCGAGTTCCTACTTCACCAATCCGCATGGGAGGACTTTCATGCCCACCGATTCGCTGATGGGATATGCGCTACTCGCGGGCGCGGTGTTCACTCCGTTCCTGATCACCGTCGGCCTCGTCGAGGCCGTCTACTTCATCAACGTCGCCTTCATGGCACTGTTCGTCTTCGCCACCCCAGGCAAGTGACTGGCGGCTTGCGCCCCACTGACCTTCTGGCAGGGACGACGTTCGTGTTGCCCAGCTCCCAGCGACAACCGGCCATGCGTGGCGGGAGTCGCTCACTGGTGGACAGTGCGAACAAGGGCCCGCCGAAACCGCCTAGCTCCGGTCGGGCGACCAGTACTCGAGCATGTCGGCGAAGGTGTCGAAGGCGGGCGTGTTGTTGCCGTAGGCCGCTTCGAAGTGGACGCTCAACGGGAAGCCGAGGCCGCCGACCCCGTCGATGACACGCTTGTAGAGGTCGACCATCAGCTTTCGCCGCTCGATGGGCTCGGTGCCCGCCAACTTCTTCACGAAGTCCTGCTCGGCGGCCACTGCGGCATTCCCAGGGTCCTGGATGAGCCAGTTGATCAGGCCCATCTTGGTCTCGACCTTCGGCACGAAGCCGAACGACAGCAGGATCTCCGGCCGATGCTCATTGGTCATGGCGAACTCGGTGAGGAAGTCCACGATCGCGTCGGAGTACAGCAGCTGGGTCATGCCGTAGGTGGCGCCCTGGTTGCACTTGAACTGGAAGCGGCCCTGCTCCGCCTCGCGCGTGGGGATCAGAATCACGCCGCGGTTGGGGACGAGTTGATCGAACATCGACAGCGCGTCGGTGGGTGCGACGCCGGAGCCCTCGCCGTCGTTCATGGTGCGCGGCACCCCGACGAAGGCGATGCCCTCGATGCCGGTGTCGCGGAGGATCGTGAGCCGCTCGCGCAACGTCGGCTCGTCGAGAAACGCCGTGACCTGGGTGCACAGCCCGTTCACGCCGGGCAGTTCGGGCTTGATGACCGACCAGAAGTCCAACACGTCCATCTTCGGCTTCATCTCGACGGGCCGGTCGCCGTCCTCCTCGATCATCCCGGGGATCATCACGTGGCGGATCCGACCTTCGAGGCCCGCCTCTTCGGAGCTCTTCAGCACCTTCTGCGCGTCCTCCAAGGCCTGCTCGCGGCCGCGGTCCACGTTCGGCGGGACGAGCTCCAGCGCGATGGTATTGAGGCTCAACGGACTGCTCCTGATCGAACTGACTGGAGGCTGCGGCCAGGTGACAACGGTGTCGACCGCGGCGAAGAATCAGCCCCCGCAAAGCCCTGAGCTTACCTACCGTTCCTGTACTGGGCCGCCTCGGCCATCAGCTGGACGCGGGAGGCGATTCCGAGTTTGGCGTAGACGTGCGTCAGGTGGGTCTGCACCGTGCGCGGCGACACGAAGAGCCGTGCGCCGATGTCCTTGTTGCCGAGTCCCTCGACCGCCAGCCGTACGACGTCGCGTTCAGCCGGGGTCAGCGCTGCCCATCCACTCGCGGGGCGCTTCCGTTCGCCCCTCCCACGTTGGGCATAGGCGACCGCTTCGTCGATCGACAGCCCGACTCCCTCCGTCCACGCCGCGTCGAATTCTTCGCCGAGCGCTTTTCGGAGCTCGGCCAATCGGGCCTCGTAGTTCGCGTCGAGGGTCTTGAACCGAACCGCGCCCATGCTGCGCCGTACGGCGCAGGCAGCGCCGAGCAGTCGCGCTGCCTCGCGGTGGCTGCTCGCCTCAGCGGCCAGCTCCGCCAGACACTCCAAGATGTCCGGAATGCCGACGTGACCTTGCAGTCTCGCGGCGAGCTCGAGCGCTTCATGGGCGTCGCGATCCGCGATCTCCAGTTGACCCTGGGCGAGCGCGACGCGAGCCCGCGTCGACAGCGCCCCGGACCGATACCAGCCGTGCGTCACCGCCACGATGTCATCGGCCCAGCGGCGGGCGGCGTCGAAATCACCGCACGCCAGCGGCGCAAGCGCCGCCCATGGATAGATCCCGACGGTCGTGGGCGGCAATCCGGTGCGCTGCCTGGCCAATTCATACCCCCGCCATGCGGCCGCCCCATCGCCAGCGGCCAGGGCCGCCAAGGCCACCGTCGCATCGCGAATGCCCTGGTGGTAATCGCCTAACTCAGAAACACTTTCAACCATCGCGTCGGCTGAGGATCGCGCACCCGCGACGTCTCCTGCGAAGGCCAGCGTGGCAGCTTGGGTGACCAAACCGTACGCCCGCAACACCACGTCGTGCGCCGCAGTTGCCGCGTCGATGGCTTCGCGAAACTTTGCAACTGCACCGGCGAGATCACCTTGGCATGACCGCACCCATCCTTGCGCGAAGCAGCACTGGCGAGCTACGTACCGGTCACCGAGCGCGTCGGCCACCCGAAGCGCTTCGTCGACGAGGAGAAGCATCGCGGCAGGGTCGCCAGCTGCCATCGCTCCCATCGTCTGTTGCCCGAGCACCTGGCACAGCCTCCAAGAGTCGCCCAGTTCACGGGCAATGTCGGCCGCCTCGGCGAAGAACGGCTGGGCTGAACCGGCGTCGAATGCGGTGATGTATCCACGAGCCATCAGCGCCCGTACCAACAGCGCTGGGTCGCCGAGTTCGCGGGCGATGGTCAGAGCCTGTTCGGCTTCGTCGCTGAACTCGACCCAGCCGCCCCAGGCCACCAGCACCGTCTTGTCCGCGATCGCCCGAACCCGCACTGCGGGCGCCACTTCCAAGCCGTTGGCCTCGACATCGGACAAGACGCTGTCCAGCCAATACAGACCTTCCCGGAAGTGCCCGCGGGCGAGCCAAAGCGGATGTAGTGACGAGGCGAGCCGAAGCGCGAGTTCGAAGTCCGAGTTCTCCCGACTCCAGGCGAAGGCGCTGCGCAAATTATCGAGCTCCCTGATGGCCCGCTCGACTCGCTCCTCGTGATTGGCATCCCCCGTCGCGTCGACCAGGTCGGCCAGCGACGTGTAGTAGTCGCGATGACGCGCCCTTACGGCACCGGCTTCACCCGACTCGCTGAGCTTCTCCATCGCATACTGGCGAACGGTCTCGAGGAGTTTGTATCGCGTTCGGCCCGAGAGGTTTTCGGCAATGACGAGAGACTTGTCGACGAGGAGTGCGAGTTGATCGAGGATCTGGTAGCGCTCCAGACTGGTGGCGCCGGCGATCGCCTGGGCGGCATCGAAGTCGAAGCCTCCCATGAACACTGCCAACCGTCGAAACAGCAGGCGTTCGGGTTCGGTCAACAACGCATGCGACCAATCCACCGATGCGCGCAGCGTCTGCTGTCGACGAACCGAGGTTCGAGAACCGCCGGTCAACAGCCGGAACCGTTCGTTCAGACTCTCGGCGATCTCACCGACTGACAGCGCGCGCACGCGTGCTGCGGCCAACTCGATGGCGAGCGGCATGCCGTCGAGTCGGCGACAGATCTCCGTGACCACCGTCGCGTTGTCGTCAGTGAGTCTGAAATCAGGGCGTGCCCGGCGGGCGCGATCGGCGAACAACTCCACCGCCTCGTCCGCAAGCGACAGCGACGGCACCCGCCACGTCACCTCACCGGCCACCCCGATCGGCTCACGACTCGTCGCCAGGAGAGTAAGCCTCGGGCACGCTTCCAAAAGGTCCATGATCAGCGCCGCGCACGCATCCAGAAGATGCTCACAATTGTCGAGCAGCACGAGCGAGTGCCGTTGACCTGCGAAGCGGATGAGCGACTCAACGGTGGAGCGTCCCGGTTGATCAGGCAGCCCGAGCGCGGCGGCCACCGTGGCAGGGACGAGGTCGGCGTCGGTGATCGGGGCGAGGTCGACGTACCAGATCCCGTCGCCATACTCGGCCGCCACGAGGCCCGCGACGTGCAAACCTAGTCGAGTCTTGCCAACGCCACCCGCGCCTGCGAGCGTGACCAGGCGGTTGCCGGAGAGGGTCTGCCGCACCTCGGCGGTCTCCGAGCCACGGCCCACGAAGCTGGTCAGCTGCGTTGGGAGCCGCTCAGCGACAAACGTTTTGGTGGTTCGCAGCGGCGGGAACTCACTACGAGTGTCGGGGTGGCAAAGTTGCACGACGCGTTCAGGGCGCGAAACGCCCCGCAACTCGTGACTGCCCAATTCGACGAGGAACGCGTCAGGCGGCAGCTGGTCGTAGACAAGCTCCTCGGTCGCACCCGACAGCACGGTCTGGCCGCCGTGCGCCAAATCCCTCAACCGCGCAGTCCTATTGATGGTCGGGCCGATGTAGTTACCTTCGTCGCGCAGTCGGACCTCGCCGGTATGCAACCCGATGCGCAGCAGAATCGGGGCCAGCGGCGCGAGCTGCAGGTCCAGCGCGCACGCCACGGCCTCACTGGCGCGGGCGAATGCGATCACGAAACTGTCGCCTTCACCTTGCTCGACCGGCCGCACCCCACCGTGGGCGGCAACGACTTCGGACAGTGCGCGATCGAGTCGAGCTACGGCGGCTGCCATCTCGTCGGGCTGGATCTCCCACAGCCGCGTCGAACCCTCGACGTCGGCAAGGAGCAGCGTCACAGTCCCCGTCGGCAGCAATTCGCTCACGCCTACACCGCCCCAGTCAATCTCGCTCATGCTAGTCAGCCTCCAACAGTCGTGAGCGCAAAACATCAGCGTGGACGCGTATATCGCGACAAGCGGTTCCGGCGAGGAAATACGCCATCCGCCCCTCGTGATTGCGCGCTGTGGCCGATGGTCCGACGTCCGTCGAATCGCATATTCGAAGAGTCCGTGGAATTCGAGTAGCCCACTACTCACGTCGGGCCGCCCACGGTGAGCGACGCTCAGCCGCGGAGTCTTCGCAAAACCCGACTGAGGAGTCGACCGTGACCATTGCGATTGAACGACCGAATTGCCCAAGCGTCTTCGAGGCCGGGCTACCCACCATCGACTACGAGCTCGCCGAGAGCCCCGACGAGGCGCACGCCATCATTCGGCAGGCCCGGGCCGAGGCCCCGATCGCGATCGGGCCGCACGGACCCGAGCTGCTGACCTACGAACTGGTGCGCGCCGTGCTGCGCGATCAACGGTTCCGCATGCCGGAGGGCATGATGCTGGCCGCCCAGGGCATCACCTCCGGCCCACTGTGGGACCGGGTGGCCAAGCTCATCATTTCTCTGGACGGGGCCTCGCATCAACGCCTGCGACGGCTGGTGGCCAAGGCCTTCACGCCTCGGGCAACCGCCCGGCTCCGCGAAACCATCGTCGACGTCATCGGCGACCTGGTCGACCGCCAGAGCGCCCGCGGCCGCTGCGACGTCGTTTCCGACATTGCGCGCCAGTACCCGATCCCGATCATCTGCGCGCTACTCGGCGCGAAAGCGCAAGACTGGCAGCTGTTCTCAGACTGGACCGACGACATCTTCAAGGCCTTCACGTGGAACGCCGCCGAGCACGAGTCCGCCGTGCTGGCCGCCTGGAGCGCGCTCGACGCCTATGTCGACGAGATGGTCGCCGAACGACGCCACACCTTGACCGACGACCTGATCTCCGAGCTGATCCGCGCCGAGGACGACGGTGACCGGCTCAACGCCGACGAACTCCGCATGCTCGCCGCCGGCCTGCTGACCGCGGGCACCGACACCACCCGCAATCAGGTGGCCGCATCGGCGCACGTGCTCTGCGATCACCCCGACCAGTGGCGACTCCTCGCCGAGCATTCCGAACTCGCGGCAGGCGCCACCGAAGAGACGATGCGCCATTCCCCGATCACGTTCGCCACGTTCCGCGCGGCGATCGAGGACGTGGAGCTCGAAGGAGTGAGGATCCCCGCGGGCACGATGGTCATCGCCAACACCGGGGCAGCCAACCGCGATCCAGCCGTCTACGACGACCCCGACGTGCTCGACATCACCCGCACTGGCGCCCCCGCGTTGCTGACCTTCGGCGGCGGTATGCACTACTGCCTCGGCGCCCACCTGGCCCGGCTCGAACTGGCGGAGGCCCTCTCGGTGATGGCGCGGCGCATGCCAAACCCCCGGCGCACGGGCCCCGCCCCGTGGAAGCCCCTCACCGGGCTGAGCGGACCCCACACCCTGCCCATCGAGTTCGACCCCGGGTACTGAGGAACCACTCCCGCTAGCCTGGGTGCGTGAGTATCGCGTCGCGCCCCGCCGTCGTCCTCGATGCCGGCTTCTTGCGCGAACTGCCGGAAATGGCGATCCCATGGAAGGCCGCCGAGGCGCCCGAGCCGGGACTGCTTGCGCTCAACGAGCCGTTGGCCACCTCGTTGGGGCTCGACGCCACGTGGCTGCGAAGTCCCGAGGGGTTGCGCTTCCTGATCGGCAACCTCGTCCCCGAAGGCTCCACTCCGGTTGCGCAGGCCTACTCCGGTCACCAATTCGGCGGCTTCGTGCCACGGTTGGGCGACGGGCGTGCACTGCTGCTCGGCGAGTTCGGGGACCGTCGTGAGCTGCACCTGAAGGGCTCGGGGCGCACGCCGTTCGCCCGCGGCGGCGACGGGCTGGCCGCCGTCGGCCCGATGCTGCGGGAGTACGTGATCAGCGAGGCGATGCATGCGTTGGGCATCCCGACCTCGCGGGCCCTTGCGGTGGTCGCGACGGGCCAGCAGGTGTACCGCGAAAGCCCCCTGCCCGGTGCCGTGCTCGCCCGTGTCGCGAGCAGTCACCTGCGGGTCGGAAGCTTCCAATACGCGGCGGCCGCGAGCGGCCAATCCAGCACCGCGAGCGGAGCCGTCGACCTGCTTGGGCGGCTGGCCGACTACGCGATCGCCAGACACTTCCCAGCCGCGGCGGCGGCCGACAATCCTGTCCTGGCCCTGTTCGAGGCAGTCGTCGCAGCCCAGGCCGCGTTGGTCGCGCGCTGGATGTTGGTCGGATTCATCCATGGTGTGATGAACACCGACAACATGACGATCTCGGGCGAGACCATCGACTACGGCCCGTGCGCGTTCATGGAGGCGTTCGACCCGGCGACGGTGTTCAGTTCGATCGATCACGGCGGGCGCTACGCCTACGGCAATCAGCCTGCCGTGGCGGCCTGGAATCTCGCCAGGCTCGCCGAAACTCTGCTGCCGCTGTTCGCCGACGATCAGGAACACGCCGTCGCGCTCGCAACCGAGTCGTTGCGCGGGTTCGGCCTCCAGTACGGCGCCGCCTGGTTGACGGGGATGCGGGCCAAGCTCGGGCTACCGGCCACCCTTCCCGACGAGGCCGTGCTGCCGTTGATCGAGGACCTGTTCGGCCTGCTCACGGACAACCACGTCGACTACACGTCGTTCTTCCGGGCGCTCGGCGACAGTGCGCGCGGCGACACTGAGCCCGCCCGCGGACTGTTCGCCGACCTGGCGGGGTTCGACGGATGGGCGGCCCGCTGGGCAGCCGAGCGGCCCGACGCCGCCGCGATGGACCTGGTCAACCCGATCTACATTCCGCGCAATCACCTCGTCGAGGAGGCGCTGGGAGCCGCCACGTCAGGCGACCTCGCCCCGTTCGAACAGCTTCTGGTGGCGATCGGCGCTCCGTACGACCCCCGTCCCGGCCTCGACCGGTACGCGGAGCCCGCACCCGGCGACTTCGGCACCTACCAAACATTCTGCGGTACTTGAGGTTCCGCTACCCGTGAAGCGAGTACTGATCACGGGGATGTCCGGGACCGGAAAGTCTTCGTTGCTCGACGAGCTTGCGGCACGCGGATACCCGACCGTCGACACCGACTACGGCGACTTCCACGAAACCGTGGCAGGGGAATCACTCTGGCGAGAAGCCCGCATCGAGGCTCTGCTCGCAACCGACTTCGGATCCGCCACGGCCCTCTTCGTTCAGGGCACCACTCGAAACCAGACCGTGTTCTATCCCCGCTTCGACCGGATCGTGCTGTTGAGCGCGCCCGCTGAGCTGCTCGTCGAGCGGCTGCGGACCCGCACGAACAATCCATACGGCAAGGGGTCCGCCGAGCTTGCCGAGACGCTGCACTACCTCGAGACGGTCGAGCCGCTGCTGCGGGCGGCCTGTTCACTCGAGGTGGTGACGACCGTCCCGGTCGCACGAGTCGCTGACATCGTCGTCGACCACTCCCTCCGCCAACCGTGAGGGGTTAGGGCCCGATCCAGCCCAGTCGCCTGCTGATGCGCTCGGCCACGGCGATGGTGCGCCCGGCGATGTCCTCGAACTCGTCCTGCCCCAGCCGGTAGGACGGCCCCGACACGCTGAGTGCCGCGACGACCTCGGCGTTGCTGTCGTAGACGGGCGCCGAGACGGCGTTCAGTCCGACCTCGAGTTCCTCACGGACACTTGCCCATCCGCACGCGCGAACGGTGCGCAGTTCGGCTTCGAGGTCGGCGCGCGTCGTCACCGTTTCGCCGGTGAAGGACTCCAGTCGGGCGGCGAGGCGTTCGCGAAGCTCGGCCCCGTCGAGCGCGGCCAGCAGCACCTTTCCGCTGGACGTCGCATGGGCGGGACAGCTCTGCCCGATCCAGGTGCGCAGCGCGATGCCGTTTGGGCCGACGGCCTCGGCGACGTTCACGATGCGGTCGCCGTCCAGGATCGCGACGTTCGTCGTCTCACCGGAATCCAGGGCAAGGGCGTCGCACGCGGCCTGACTCTGCTTCACCAGGTCAAGTTGCGCGGTCGTCGACCGTGCCAGCCGGGTGATCGCGAAGCCCAGCCGGTACTTGCCCCTTTCGGAGATCTGTTCGACGAAGCCCCTACCCTCCAGCACCGAGATCAGCCGGGAAACCGTCGATTTGTGGACACCGAGTTCGGCGGCAAGCTCTGTGACGCCCGCCTGCCCGAGGGTCGCCAGGATCTCCATGAGGAGCAGAGCGCGGTCGACAGACTGCACCGTGGCGGATCGCCCGCCGTCCTCGGAGCCCGCATTCATTGATTCCGACCCTATAACGCCGGAACGCCGAAGTTGCCGACCCGCCTTTGGACAGCCGCGATTTCGCGTAGGCCGTCGTTGAGCAGGCTGCGGTTCAACGGGGACAGCTCGGACATGGTGATGACGTCGCCGGGGCGGTTTCCCAGTGCGAGCTGTTCGACCTGGTGGCTCATCCGCAGACGCTGCAGCATCACGAATACCTCACCCAAGGTCGACGCGTCACGTTCGGAGAGCGCGCCGTTGGCCGCGGCGGCCTGCAGTCGCGCGGGCGTTGACGCCGACGCGACGTCACCTGCAAGCCCACCCCACCGCGCCAGGTTGACGATCGGTGTCACGGCATGGCTCTTCAGGTCGAACGTGCCGCCGCGGCGTGCGAGCACGTCACGCAGGGAACGCGTGCGCACCCGGTCGGCGAGCGCGTTGAGCAGCTGCAGCCGAAGCGCATTCGGGTGCTCGGTACGCATCCTGCGGTAGGCCGCCGGCACCGTGTGCAGCGCGGCGTCGCCCCAGACCACTCGGCCGTCCAGCAGCAGCGACGAGAAGATCAGTCCCCTGTCGGCCAGCGGATCGTCGAGCCAACCCTTGGCTGCGTTGGCCCAATCACTCTGGGAGCGGGCGAAGTTCGGGCTGGCGGCGATCGCTCCATTGGTGTCGGACGGCAACCCGCAGCCGTCCAGGATGGCGTGTGTACGCAGGGCCAGCGCCCGCAACCGCCCACTCTCCTTGGCCAGCCCATCCCGCCAGGACAGGGCGCTGTCGACGTCGGAGGACGGCATCGCCTCGCGTCGGGCGATGCTGCCGAGGGTGAGCCACGCGAATCCCGACGTGGGGGTACCCGGCTCCGCAGCCGCTTCGGCGAGTGCGAGTTCGAGCGCCCGACGCACGACGCTGTCGATCACGACGGACAGGATGCCGCTGGTCGCAGAGGCCTTGGTACCGCTGCGGAACAGGTCACCGACGGTGTGCGTGACCCGCTGCGCGGCGGCCTGAAGTTCTTCTGCATCGCCGGCCAGCCCGATGGACCTGCGCAGCATGAAGCTCTGCCTGGTCGATGCGGCGAGCAGGTCGGCGTCCTCGAGCACGCCGAGTACCTCGCCGCGCGTAGTGACGACTGGCATGTGCCGCAGCCCGCATTCCAACATGTCCATCAGCACGGTCTCGGCGGTCAGGTCGGCCGTGACTCGCCGGGCAGGCGTGCTCATCACCGTCGCGATCGGCACGTCCACCGAAAGGCCTGCCGCCACGACGCGTCTGCGCAGATCGCGATCGGTGAAGATGCCGAGGTCGCCGTCGGGCAAGCGGATGAGGGCATAGGAGACGTGGTGTTCGGTCATCTTGACGACGGCATCGCGCACCGAGTCGTCGGGGGCCACCAACAGCACGTCGCCGTGCACCAGTTCACCAACCGGCCTGGTGTCGGCGACCGGAACCAGCGCTGGCTGGTTGCCTGGCGAGGTGCTCCAGGCCGACGACGCCAGGAAGGCCAGGCCCGCGGGTTTGGCGAACTGAGCCCGCACCTGGTCGCCGGGTAGTCGGATCAGCGTGCTCCGCTCGGTGGCCCGCGCGACGAACTCCATGCCGCCGCCGGTGAGCAGCGGCGTGTATCCGAAGATGCCGCCGCACTCGACGTTGTCGATCGCCGAACCGTCAGTGCTGGCCTGGAGCGTGACGCGTCCGGTGCAGACCATCCAGACCTCGTCGGGCACCTGCACCGAGTAGTCGGCGATCACCGCGTCGGCGGGAAACTCCACTCGGACCGACCCGGCCGCCAGCTCGGCAAGCTCGTCGGGTGACATCGACTGGAACGGCGTGTATTCCCCGAGGAACTGGATCAGCCCTTCCGGATCAGGTCCGCGCATTTCTCGGCCATGGTCATGACGGTGATGTTCGGGTTCACCGCAGGGAGTTTCGGCATCGCCGAGGCGTCGACCACCCGCAGTCGCGACACGCCCTTGACCCGAAGTTGCGGGTCGAGCACCGCCATCGGATCCGCCGGGGCTCCCATCCTGGCGGTGGCCGCCGGGTGGTAGACGGTGTTGTGCGTCTCGTGGATGTAGTCGAGCAGCTCGTCGTCGGTGGTCGC
>JAOPVI010000392.1 GCA_025966225.1 Mycobacterium sp.
GGGTGACCCCCCGGTATCGGATCGCGGGAAGGTGGGTCATGATCGCCTCGGCCTCGCCCCAGGACCAGAACGGTACCCGGGTCCCGGCATCGGATATCTCCCGCAGCAGCCGGATGGCTTTGGCGGAGGCGCTGGTCGTGGCCATGTTGAGCTGACGCACGCTCACCGGTGTGCCGTCGGCCAGGACGGTCCGCACGCGTCCGTCCGCGTAGCCGAGGTAGACGTCGGCCAGGGTGAGCACCGGGCCGACCGGGCGGTGCGGACGCGCGTTGACCGCGAGTGTCACCGGATACAGCGGTGCGGTCGCGGCGACCTCGTTGATGGAGTCCGTTCCGGTGATGTAGTCGACTCCGCAGAGGATTCCCCGGCCGCCGGTGTTCGCGGCCCACCAGGCGCTGTCGAATTCGACGCAGCGCTGCGCGAAGTCCCGCACCCTGGGCATGACGGCGGTGAAGCGTCCGACGGTGGACCCACCGGGAAACCCGAGTCCGGTGACCGTCGCCCGCAGACCGATCGGCTCGCGGTGGAGCCTGAGCATTACGTCGAAGCTGCCGGGCATGCCGTCTGGCTCAGGAAAACCTGCCAGGTCGGCGTCGGTGAGCTCGACGGCATCCAAGCCATCGGACGCCGCCCGGTGCGAAAGCCGGGCGATCAGGTCCCGACGCCGCTCGGCAGCGGGACCGTCGTCTGCGGCGGCAGCGGGGCGCGCGACGGCCTCGTAGGCCCGCGGATAGCCGATCCCGAGTTCCTCGTCGACAGCGGTCAAGAATGGCACAAGCGTGGTGCCGTACCGTTCCGAGAACCCTGCGCTGAACTCATCGAGCGCGGGGGTCGCCGGCAGGTGCGCCATGGTCGCGGTCAAGGCCGTGATGGCATCCCGGGCCGCGTCGACCACCAAAGCGGGCACCTGCCCGGACACATCGAGTTCTAGGTCGACGTGGACGTCGCGTTGGACCGTGTCGCCTGCCGAGCACAGCCGCAGCAGCGCGTCGAGGCTGCCGTCGTCGACCGGGTCGGACGCGCCGGAGTACCGCGCGGCGGCAGCCCGGATCTCGGTGACGCCCTCGACGGCGTCGGGCACGCGCGCCAACGGATCGCCGTCGAACGCGGAGTGCTCCGCCTCGCACAACAGCACCTCGGCCTCCAGCAGGTCGTCGACCAGCTTCTGCACCTTCGCGGCGCCGGCGGCGGGATAGGCTGCGGCGACCAGCTGCTCGATGTCCTGCCGCGTCGCGGTCCCGGCGGCCGCGGTGTCGACGGCCAGCCGGGCGGGCCCGGTGGCCCTGATCGAGGCCAGGGTGTGGGTGTCGTCGACGCCGCGCATGACGGTGACGACCAGCCGGTCGGCGCGTTCGGTCAGCGCCGGGTTCGGGCAGAGCCGAGCCTGCGGCATCGCGCGAGTCTCTTCCAACAGACGCCTGGTGACCGCGCCGGTTGCCCGGACGTGTCGGATATGAAATTTGCCGAGTACCGGTTCCCCGTCGCCGACCGGCAGCACCGCAACTCCCGCGAACATGCCGAACGGCGTGCACCTGGTACTCAGGCGCAGCGCGTACTTCAACAGGCCCCTGTGCAGGCGCTTGCGCTTCTTCAACGGCGTCTCGGCATCCGAAGACGACAACAGCTTGTCAACCTGGGCCGCCAGCACCGGGCTGGCAAGCAGCACCGCCTCACGGATGCCATCGGCCGACCACAGTCGCGCGATGGCGTCGAGGTCCCCCCACTCGGCGGGATCGTCGGGATACTCGGCCACCGTTCCCAGCGAACACCGAATGATTACGGTGTCGGAGACTGAGCCCGAGTCCTTCATCCGCCGCTGGAAACCGTCATGCCGAAATTCGCCTGACTCACCGATCCACGGGCTCTGACGATTTCTCGGATTTGAAAACACTCCTAAACAGGATCGACACGTTGAACACACAGATTCCCGCCACGACGAAACTCACGGGCGAGTGCATGGTCGGGATGAGCATTATGATCACACACGTGGTCGCCAGTGTGATTCTCGGCCATGTCTTTTCAAACGTTCCACGACGGTTTAAGACCCGAGCCAATATTGCGAGCAGGATGACGTACAGTACCGCTGCCAGAATCCACCAATACTCAATCAACCAATTCTTAAGCATGTTTACGTTCCACCTTTAATCATGGGTGTGGGCATACCCTTGCCTGACTCCTCACGCGCAATGCTTCCCGGCTGATCCCTTTGGTTGCGTCCACCACGTTTTCGTCTGCGTGACCTGAACGACCGTCAGCGTGAGCCCGCCGGTGCCAATGGTGACTTCTACAGTGCCCTCCGGCGCTGGGCCGCCGACAAAGTCCGCCGAGCGAACGTACTGCGTATCCAGATTGAAATCGTCCGCGCCCTTGACCTTCATCGCCGCTGCGAGGTGGGTGTCAGCTAGGTCGGCTGCCTGCCGCAATTTGTCCAGGCTCTGCTGCCCGATAGTGACCATGTCCTGCACCAGGTTGCGGTTGGCCGCTGACAGCGACGACAAGCTGGGCGGCACCACACGACTGCCGTCGGCGTCAATGATGATGCCGTACTGCCCGACGGTTGTCCTCAACTCACTGAGCTGATTCTTGATCTGCCGAACCTCATTGGCCGCAGTATTGGCGGCCGTGGCTACCGTCGACGCAGCCTGACCGTGCTGGTCCAAACCATCGGCCAGCACTTGGGTGCGCGCCTGCGCGGCACCTGCGCCGGCACCCTCCCAATGGTTGAACGCCGACAGGCCCGCCAAACGCGAACTGGCCTGCGCAGCGGCATTCGCCCGAGCCGCGCTCGCCGTACCCACCGCACTGAGCGATTCGGGATTCCATTTATCAATATCGGCTACCGACAAACTCATCGCACAACCCCTATATCAAATGTTCTCGGCGGCGTTGCGTACCGAATCCGCCGAGGACTCGTCGTGCTGGCCGTACCTGTGTGCGGCAGTAGTGAACTTCTTCCCGTGCTCGACAAGATTCTCGTGATGTTTGTTCGTCGCCTCTTGCCATTCGGTAGTCATCGACGCCAACGCCCGGGCAGATTCGCCCACCCAACCGGACTGAGCCGAAGCAATTTCCGTATCACTTTTGGTGAATGCGGACTTCACGGTCGCGGCGATCTCGCCGATTTCAACTCCCGATTGGTGAACCTCAGACGGCTTCACCCTTAGCTCACTCATACGTGCCCTCCAGCGCCATCACCCCCGCGTCAGCGGCCCCTGATCTGTTCACCTTACTGCCGGCTGACGCACGCGACCGGCACCATTTCAGGAGGACCAGCGAACTCGCCGGTCGGGCCGGGTCCGTGAGATAACCGGTGTAAGCGGCATCTTCGTTAGGTGGGTTCGCTTCGCTTCCCGGCATGCGGTCGGCGAAGGTGATCGCGAAGGCGTTCAGTGCTGTTTCCAGCGCATGGTCCATCGCTTCTGTGCGGTCCTAGTGGGGCTATCACCGTCACCGCGCAGGCCTTCGGCTCCCGAAAAGACACGGCGAGCCCGCAGGACGATCGGAACCTAGGCCTGGTGCTAGGCGGCCGGGCAGGTGGCCGCAGCGTCACGCAGCACAGGCGCGGACGGTGCATCGACGGGCAGCCCGTAACCGCGCAGCACCGCAATGAACTGCATCGCGTACTGGCACCAGAACGCGTGGTTCGGCGGCATCCAGTCGGCTGGCTGCTCATCTCCCTTGTCCTGGTTCGCCTGGCCCTGGACCGCGATCAGGTTGGCGGGGTCGTTGGCGAACCGCGTCCTCAACTCGTCGGTCCAGTCCCGCGCTCCGAGATCCCATGCGAGCGCGAGCGGGACGAGGTGGTCGATCTGCACCGACGCGCCAACCTGGTTTCCCCGGGTGAAGTGGATGACCTCGTTGGTGTACGGGTCGTACAGGGTGCCGGTGGCGACCGCGTCGGGACAGCGTTTCGTCGCCACGTACGTCTTGTCGACCAGGTCCCGATTGAGGATGTCATTGCGGGTGTCACAGCCGTTGTGGCCGCCGGGTGCGGTGTTGTCATCGGTCCAAGAGTCGCCGAAAGCCGCTCTGCGGTAGTCGTGCCCGTGGATGCGCACGGGTATCTCCGAGATTCCCGCGAGCACGTCGGTTCCCGGGGCGACGATCGGCACGTCGGCTCTGGCGATGAACTGCGGAGTGCGCTGGCTGACGAGGCCAACCTGTACGGCCACGACGAACGCGAGTACGACGAAGGCGATCAGCCAGCTCGGCTTCTTCACGCCTTGTCCAGGTACTCGACGCGCTCGGTGTCGCTGAACGGTGCGGCCAGTAGCGCGATTCCGGGATTGCGCACCAGCCGCGGATCCTCGTCGTAAATCGATTCCGCGAAGTCCCTTGCGGCTTCGATGAGCTCGCGATGCTCGGCGAGCGACAGCAGGCGCAGTGTGATCGGCCGTCCGCTCTGGCTCAGCCCGAGCACATCGCCCTCGCGCCGCTCGAGCAGGTCCAGGTCGGCCAGTTCGAATCCGTCCAGCGTGCTCGCGACCGCCTTCAACCGCGCTGCGGCCCTAGAGCTTTCGGACAACTTGGTAACCAGTAGACACAGGCTCGGATGCTGTCCACGGCCGATGCGCCCGCGAAGCTGGTGCAGCTGGCTGATGCCGAACCGGTCGGCGTCCATGACGACCATCACCGTCGCGTTGGGTACGTC
>JAOPVI010000393.1 GCA_025966225.1 Mycobacterium sp.
TCACGGAGCAGGCCGACCGAGAAGACGCAGATGGCCAGCGCGGTGATCAGCCCCAGCCCGGCGGCCAGCCCGTCGAGGCCGTCGACGAAATTCATCGCGTTGACGATCGACACCGTCAGCGCCAGCGTCAGCAGGATCGACGACACCTGGTCCAAGACGATCGTGCCGACGCCGCCGAACGGGATGTAGAGCACGCTCCACGCCACGCCCATCGTGACGAGCACGCTGGCCGCGGTGATCTGGCCGGCGAACTTGGTCAGCGCGTCAAGGCCCCAGCGGTCGTCGATGAGGCCGATCGCCATGATGAGCCCGCCAGCCACCACGACGGCGGGCATGCCCGAGGAGTAGACGAACCCGCGGGTCAGCGCGGGCAGTTGAGACGCCAATAGGACGGCCGCAACGATGCCGATGTACATCGCGAGCCCGCCCATCCGCGGCGTCGGCTGCAGGTGCACATCGCGCTCGCGCGGGTAGGCGACGGCGCCGACCCGGGTTGCGAAAGCACGCACCCACCCCGTCGCGAGATAAGTGATGATCGCGGCGGTGAGCCCGACGAGTGCGAGCTCGCGCAGCGGTACGCCTGCGCCACGGTCGGACAGCGCCAGCGTGACCGTACTCAGCGCGTCACTCACCACTTTGAGAACCGTACTGGACTCGACTAGGAGTCTTCTGCGAGCGAGTCGGCGTCGATCCCGAGTACCTCGGCGATGGCCGCGGCCGTGATCGGGCCTTCCCGCAGCACGCGGGGTTGAGCGCTGGTGAGGTCGACGATCGTCGAGGCGGCTTGTCGGGCCGACGGCCCGGCTTCGAGGTAGACCTCGACCAGGTCGCCTAGCTGGTTGCGGGCGTCCTCGGCCGTGACGGCGGCAGGCCTGCCCGAGACATTGGCGCTGGACACCGCCATGGGGCCGACTTCCCGCAGTAGCTCGATGGCCACCGGATGCAACGGCATTCGCAGCATTACGGTGCCGTTCGCGTCACCGAGATCCCACTGCAGCGACGGAGCCTGGCGGACGACGAGGCTCAACGCCCCCGGCCAGAACGCACGGATGAGCTCACGTGCCGCGGGTGGCACCGCGTAGACCAGCCCGTCGATGGTGTGCCACGAACCGACGAGCACCGGCACCGGCATGTCGCGTCCGCGCCCCTTGGCCGCGAGCAGCGCAGCGACCGCGGCGCCGTCGAAGGCGTCCGCGCCGATGCCGTACACGGTGTCGGTGGGCAGCACGACCAGGCGGGAACCCTTCAGCGCACTCACCGCCGACGCAATGCCGGCCGGGCGCTGGTCCGCGTCTGCGCAGTCGAACACCTCAGTCATAGACCTAACCCTTACCCGTTGCGGACCGCGGTGACGAACCGGGGTCGTCCTGTTAGATCCCGGTGCGACGCGACCTCGCCGAACACCCCGGCCGCCTCGAACACCGCCACGGTCTGAGCGGCGGTGGTGTCGTCGTGCTCGACCGCAACGCTCCCGCCAGGACACAGGAGCCGGGCCGCGAGCGCGACGACGGGTCCGATGACTGCCATGCCGTCCGGCCCGCCGAACAGCGCGTGCGCTGGATCATGCTCGGCCACTTCGGGTTCCAGTGTGGCGCCATCCGGAATGTAGGGCGGGTTGGCGACGATGAGCTCGACCTGCCCGTCGTAGTCGGCCAGCACGCCTGGCGCGGTGACGTCGCCCTCGAGGACTACGACGGCACTGCCCTCGCCGTTCCGTCTCGCATAGCGGAGCGCCTCGGAGGAGTCGTCGACGGCGACGACCCGGGCCTGGGGCCTGGCGTGCGCGAGTGCGACTGCGAGTGCCCCCGACCCGGTGCACAAGTCGACGATCATCGGCGAGTCGGAAAGCTCTTGTGTGAGCGCCCATTCCAGCAACGCCTCGGTCTCCGGGCGTGGAACGAAGACGCCTGGGCCGACATTGAGCAAGACGGGGCCGAATGGCGCAGTTGTCATCAAGTGCTGTAGGGGGATCCTGCTGGCTCGAGCTGCGACGAGCTCGCGGTAGCGCTCGAAGAACGCTTCGTCGGGCTCGTGCAAGGCAAGCCGGCCGCGGTCGACACCCGCAGTGTGGGCAGCCAGGCATTCTGCGTCGAACCGTGCGCTGTCGATGCCGGCCGCGGCCAGCGTGCCCGCGGCCTCGTTGATGGCCCTCCGCAGGTGCATCACGCCGGGCTCAGGATCATGCCTCTTGCAGTCTGGACTGCTTGTCCGCGGCGGCAAGAGCGTCGAACAGCGGGTCGAGCTCACCGTCGAGCACCTGGTCGAGGTTGTGCGCCTTGAAGTTGATGCGGTGGTCGGCGATGCGGTTCTCGGGGAAGTTGTAGGTCCGGATGCGCTCGCTGCGGTCGACGGTGCGGATCTGGCTGGCGCGGTCGGCCGACGCGTCGGCCGACGCCTGCTCCTCGGCAAGCGCCTGCAATCGCGCGGCCAGCACCACCATGGCGCGCGCCTTGTTCTGCAGCTGCGATCGTTCGTTCTGGCACGTGACGACGATGCCGGTGGGCAAGTGTGTGATTCGGACCGCGGAGTCGGTGGTGTTAACGCCCTGCCCGCCCTTGCCGGACGACCGGTAGACGTCGATGCGCAGGTCGGACTCCTCGATCTGCACGGCCTCCACGTCCTCTGGCTCGGGATACACCAGCACGCCAGCCGCCGACGTGTGCACGCGGCCCTGGGATTCCGTGACCGGCACCCGCTGCACGCGGTGCACGCCACCCTCGAACTTCAACCGCGACCACACGCCGTCGGCGGTGTCGCCCTTGCTGGCGATGGTGATCGTGGCGTCCTTGTAACCGCCGAGATCGGACCAGGTCTCGCCGAGCACCGAAACCGTCCAGCCGTGCCGTTCGGCGTACCGGATGTACATCCGGGCCAGATCGGCTGCGAACAACGCAGACTCCTCGCCCCCTTCCCCAGACTTGACCTCGAGCACGACGTCGTCGGCGTCATGCGGGTCGCGCGGGGCGAGCAGGTCAGTGAGCTGGGTGTCGAGTTCCTTGACACGCGCTTCGAGTTCGATGACCTCCGCGGCGAAGGACGCGTCGTCGGCGACGAATTCCTTGGCCGCCTCAAGGTCGCCGCGGGCGGTCTCCAGCTTGCGATGGGTCGACACGATCGGCGAGAGCTGCGCAAACCGGCGCCCGACGCGCTTCGCGGCACCGGCGTCGGCGTGTAGGGCGGGGTCGGCGAGCTGTCGCTCGAGATCGGCGTGCTCGGCGAGCAGCGCTTCGATCTTCGGCGCGTTGTCGTTCATCGACCCTCCTTCCCCAAATGCCCTGTGCTGCACTTCGCGCTAGACGCGAACGGCGCCCGGCCTGGCGCAGATGCGACAGAACGGGCGCCGATCAATGCGCTACTTGTCGGTTGTGGCGGCCTTCTCGCCGGCTTCGGGCTTCCCCGTCGCTGCGCTCGCCCCGGCGCGCTTGCCGTAGCGCTTCTCGAAGCGGGCCACGCGGCCACCGCTGTCGAGAATCTTCTGCTTGCCGGTGTAGAAGGGGTGGCACTGGGAGCAGACCTCGACCACAATGTGGCCGCTCTCCTTGGTGCTACGAGTCTGGAATGTGTTGCCGCAGCCGCAGACCACGCTGGTCTCGACGTAGGCAGGGTGAATACCCGATCTCATTTTCTGGTCCTCTTCGATAGTTGGCCGCCGGGTCGCCTGAATTCTGACCTGTGAGTCATCAGACGTGAACCGGAACCGAGGGGTCGACGGTCGATTATGCCAGGTCAGCCGTCAGAGTCATAAACGCCCGCGGACCGGCAGCTATTCCAGAAGCCGCGGCATCGATGGTGAACCTGACGACGCTGCGCCCTGGTCAAGCGTCGTGAGATTCACCGCCGAGCGACGACGCCGGTCAAACCGGTCCTCACCGCTCCGTATCGGCCAGTTGGTAGGCGGTGCCGTCGCGCTTCCACATCACGCCGCCTGCGACGTCCAGGCCGCGCGCGACGAGCTCCCGCTTGAGGATCTTGTTGGTCGCCGTCGTGGGTAGCTCGTCGGTGATCCAGACGTACCGCGGCCACGCCTTCGGAATCATCTCCTCGTGCGCGGACAGAAACTTCTCGAACTCGCCCGCATCGAACTCGGCGCCGTCCCGCAACACGATGGCGGCCATCACCTGATCGCCAACCAGTTCGTCGGGCACGGCGTAGACGACTGCGCGGCTGACCGCGGGGAACTGAACGAGCACCCGCTCGATGGGCGCGGTCGCCATGTTCTCGCCGTCGACGCGCAGCCAGTCGGCGCTGCGGCCCGCGAAGTAGATCCAGCCGTCGGCGTCGCGGTAGGCGAGGTCGCCCGACCAGTACATGCCGTGCTTGATCCGCTCGTCGGTGGCGGACGGGTCGTTGTAATAGCCGCGGAACAGCCCACTGCCCGTGGTGTTGACCAACTCCCCCACCGCCGCGTCGGAGTTGAGCAGGGCGCCGGCGTCGTCGAACTCTGCGACCTCGCATTCCTGGACCGTGTCGGGGTGGTAGACGGCCACGCCCGGGTACCCCTTACCGATTGATCCCGGCGGACAACCGTCTTCGCGGATGACGATGATCGCGTTCTCGGTCGAGCCGAACCCGTCCCACACCGAGCAGTCGAAACGGCGCGCGAACTCATCGATGTCGCGATCGCTGGCCTCGTTGCCGAACGCGACCCGGAGTGGGTTGTCGTGGTCGTCCGATTGCGTGGGGGTGGCCAGGATGTAGGCCAGCGGCTTGCCGACGTAGTTCATGTAGGTGACGCCGTACTTTCGCACGTCGGCGAGGAAGCGCGACGCCGAGAACTTGGCCGGAACCATCGCCGCGCCGGATACCAAAGTGACGGCCCAGCCCGCGTACACCGCATTGGAGTGGAACAGCGGCATCGACAGGTAGCCGACGTCGTCGGTGCTGACTTCGTACTTGGCCACCAGCGCCATGCCCGCGATCAGTACGACGACGTGCGGTACCTGAACCGCCTTGGGCTCGCCGCTGGTGCCGGACGTGAAGATCATCATGAACGTGTCGTCGGGGGCCGACTCCCGGTGCGGGGTGAGCGCTGGCGCGTCGGCCACCTCAGTCGCCCACTCCGGGGTGGAGACGTCGATCACGCGCACACCGGACAGGTCGAGCCCCTCGATCAGCGCGCGGTGCTCGGGATCGACCAACAGAATCTGGGTGTCCACTCGCATGATGTCGCGGGCGAGCGCTGGCCCGCGGCGGGTGGTGTTGATGCCGCACAACGTGAAGCCCCCCAGGCCTGCGGCGGCCAACGCCCGCAGCATGTCCGGGGTGTTGCCGAGTAAGGCGCCGACATGCATCGGCCGGTCGTGATCGGCGGCCGAGATGAGCGCGGCGGCCTGGGCGCTGGCCTCCGCAATGTGCTCGCGCCACGACCAGCTCTGGTCGCCATACTTCAACCCGACCGTGTCGTCTTCGGCGCGCTCGCGTAGTAACTGCTGGAGCGTTTCCGCCATGGAGATCCACCTTGGTCCGGTCAGTGAACATTAATTCAAAACTGTCTACCATCGTCGACCCCGCTCACGGTACCGTGTGGCCCTTGGCAGGTATTTTTCCCATGTATCCGACCGAATCGAAGCCCGCCGCGAGAATGATCAGGAGCCGCCACGTTGACCACCTCTGCGGAACGTAGGACCGTTCGCGATCGGTTGACCGACGCGGCCGAGGTATGTCTGCGCGCCAAGGGTATTCGCGCGACGACGGTATCGGAAGTGGCCGAGGTCGCTGGCGTGTCCCGCGGCTGGCTCTACCGGCACTTCCCCGACAAGGTGTCACTACTCGGCGCGGCGATCGTGCGACTCAACGACGCGTACTGGTCGGAGTCGCACGCGATGCTCGAACAGATATCGGGGCTGGATCGCCAGATCGTCGCAGGCATTCGCCACGGTCGCACCGCGTACGACGACCCCGGCGCGCTGTTGATGAAACTGCGGGTCGACGAGCCCGAGGAGTTCGCGGCATGTGCGGGCGCAGGCGTGCTGGGCCTGGTGCCCGACCTTGCCGAATTCTGGTCGCGCTACCTGGTCGCGGCCCAGGATTCCGGCGACATCCATGCCGACATCGACATCGCCGAAGCGTCGGAATGGGTTGCCCGCGTGCTGCTCTCGCTCGCGACCGTACCGGGTGAAACGTTCGACGTCAGCACTGCCGACGCCGTCCTGACATACGTCCGGCGCTACGTCATGCCCGGGCTACGGGCCGACCCGACCGTCTGACGCAAAGACCCCCACACGCCGAGCGTGCGAGGGCCTCTTGCGCTGAGCGCTAGGTCAGTCGTGGTCCATGTTCCCCGGGGTGGTCTTGGAGACCTGCATGAGGAACTCGTAGTTGGTCTTCGTCTTGCGCAGCTGGCTCATCAAGAGGTCGATGGCCGCGTGCGGATCGAGCCCGGACAACACCCGACGCAGCTTGTGCACGACGCCGAACTCATCGGTCGACAGCAGCAGCTCGTCCTTACGCGTGCCGGATGGGTTGACGTCCACGGCCGGGAACACCCGACGCTCGGAGATCTTCCGGTCCAGCTTGAGCTCGGCGTTGCCCGTGCCCTTGAACTCCTCGAAGATCACCGTGTCGCCGGTGGAACCCGTTTCGACCATCGCCGTGGCAATGATCGTCAGCGAACCGCCGAACTCGATGTTGCGGGCCGCGCCGAGGAACCGCTTTGGCGGGTACAGCGCGGTGGAGTCCACACCACCGGACAGGATGCGGCCAGACGCGGGCGACGCGTTGTTGTAGGCGCGGCCGAGGCGGGTGATCGAGTCGAGCAGCACGACGACGTCCTTGCCCTGCTCGACCAGGCGCTTGGCCCGCTCGATCGCGAGCTCGGCGGCCTGAGTGTGATCTGACGGCGGTCGGTCGAAGGTGGAGGCGAGGACCTCTCCCTTGACCTAACGCTGCATGTCCGTGACTTCTTCGGGCCGCTGGTCGACGAGCACGACCATGAGGTGGCACTCGGGGTTGTTCTCGGTGATCGCGTTGGCGATGTCCTGAAGGATCGTCGTCTTGCCTGCCTTCGGCGGTGACACGATCAGCGCGCGCTGGCCCGTGCCGATCGGCATGATCAGGTCGATGATCCGAGTGGTCAGCCGCTCGGGAGTGGTCTCGAGGCGCAGCCGCTGGTTCGGGTACAGCGGGGTGAGCTTGGTGAAGTCGGGACGGTTCTTCGCGTCCTCCACCCGACCGCCGTTGACGGTGTCCAAGCGAACCAGCGGATTGAACTTCTGCCGCGGATTCTGGCTACCGCCACCACCGCCACCGCCGCCACCTTCGCCCTCGCGAGCGACCCGGACCGCGCCGGTGACGGCATCGCCACGACGCAGACCGTTCTTGCGCACCATGTTCATGGACACGTAGACGTCGTTGGGGCCGGCCAGGTAGCCGGACGTCCGCACGAACGCGTAGTTGTCGAGTACGTCGAGGATGCCCGCAACGGGTTGCACGACGTCGTCTTCGCGCAGCTCGGTGTCGCCACCGCCGCCGCCTTCTCCGCCGACGCGGTCACCGCGACGCCTGCGATCACGGAAGCGTCGGCCGCGTCGGCCCTGCCTGCCGTCACCGTCATCGTCATCGTCATCGTTGCTGTTGTTGCCGCTGTTGTTGTTGCCGCCGCTATTGCGGTTGTTGGCGTTGTTCGAATTGCCGCCGCTATTGCGGTTGTTGGCGTTGCCGCCGCTGTTGGCATTGCCGCCGTTGTTCTTCTCGCCCTGCTCGCCGGACCGATTCTGCCGACCGGACTCCTGGGTGGCCTGTTGGGCACCCCTCTCCTCGGTCTTGTCGGTCTTGGCGGGCGCATCGGCCTTGTCAGCCGGGTCAGGCGTTTCGGCCTTGCCGTCGGCCTTCTCGCCGGAGTCGGCGGCACCATCCGGCGCACCGGCCTGGCGCGAGGCGCCGCGCCGCTCACGACGTGCACGGGGCGGTGCGGCGTTGCCATCGGCGGCCTGCTCAGCAGGCGCAGCCGCATCCGAGGACACGGCGTCGGCAGCCGGCGCGGCCGGAGTGCCGTTGGTCTCGCCACGCTGTACGCGGATGGCCGCGATGAGCTCGCTCTTGCGCATCGCCGAAGCACCCTTGACACCAACCTCATTGGCGAGTGCGCGCAGGTCGGGAAGCACCATGGCGGTCAGCGAACCGCCGCGACTACCGCCCGCCGGGACGTCGGAAACCGGCGCCGCTGCAGTTGGGGGCGCGACGGCCGGCTCGTCCGACGGAGCAGGCGAGACCTGCTCGGTGAGGTCTGAATTCACGGGGTCTGGCAGCGCGACGTCTTCGCTGCTGCCGCCAGCCGTGATGAGGTCCGTATCAGTCACGGATTTCCTTTCCTTCCCTCGCCGATCTGATCGTTCGAGGGTTCTGTGCATTCAGCTGTTCGGCTGAAGGCCTGTTACTGAATGCCTTCGTCCCACCGTCGCCTGTGCAACGGTGATCGCCAGGATTCGCCGGCATGAGCGAATCGACAGTCCACGAGATTGAACACCTAAAGAGAGAGTGGTCGTCCTAGTGTAGGCGCAGGCACAGACGCTGCGATTGCTGGACGAGAGCGAGAATAACCCGCATCGGTGTTCGAAGCAAGACAACCGGTGATTCGCGTGTGACAACTGTCAACTACCCACCGGCACGCCGGCCGCCCAGCGAACACCGTCTCCGACCGACATCTCGCGAACGATGAACCCACGCGCAGTGCCGAATTCCAGGGCTTCAGCGGGTAGCTCCGGACCGGCACTGAGTGCAATAACCGCAGGCCCGGCACCGGAGAGCACCGCTGCCACCCCACAACGCCGCAACAGTACGAGATATTCCGCAGACGCAGGCATGGCGGCCGCCCGCTGTGGTTGATGCAACCTGTCCTCGGTGGCCACCACCAGCAGGTCGGGCCGTTCGGTCAGCGCCACGACGAGCAGCGCTGCGCGGCTGACGTTGAACCTGGCGTCGACGTGGCTGATCTGCTCGGGAAGCAGCACCCTGGTCTCCGCCGTCGACGAGCGCACCTCCGGGATGGCGGGAAAGAGCCGGATGTCCGGATGCAGGCGCAGCGGCGCGGCCGCGTACCTCGGATTCGGACCGTCGCCCTCCGTGTAGGACACCACCGCCCCGCCGAACACAGCCGCCGAGGCATTGTCGGGGTGCCCCTCGAATTCCGACGCGAGTTGCACGAGTTCGACGTCGGACAGTGCTGCCGAACCCGCCTGTACGACAAGCCCATTGGCTGCTGCAAGACCGCCGACGACCGCAGCGGCCGACGAACCAAGTCCGCGCGAGTGCGGAATGTCGTTGCGGCAGCGTACGTTCAGCCCAGTCGCGCGGACGCCCGCAGCTTGCAAACCCCGCTCGATGGCGCGCACGACGAGATGTGACGAGTCGAGCGGAACCTGTCCGGCACCCTCCCCTTCGACCTCGACGGTCAACCCGGATTCGGTTGTCTCCAAGATGATCTCGTCGTAGAGGCTTAGCGCCAACCCAAGGCTGTCGAAGCCTGGACCCAAGTTTGCGCTCGACGCCGCGACCACCGAGTGGGCAGTCAGTCCGGCAGGCAAAATCTGTGTCACCAACGATTCACCCCGCTAGACCAGCCCGAGCTCGGCGGCAACCGCGATGGGGTCAACGGCGATGGCCGTCACGGGCGGCAATTCCTTGAGCGCCGTGTCCGGATCCTTGAGCCCGTTGCCCGTCACCGTGCACACCACGGTGGAGCCCTTCGTGACCCAGCCGTCCTCGACGGACTTGAGCAGCCCGGCGATGCTGGCCGCGGACGCGGGCTCGACGAACACCCCTTCGCTACGCGCCACCAGGTGATACGCGGCGAGGATCTCTTCGTCGGTCGCGGCCAGGAATCGGCCATTCGACTGCTGTTGGGCTTCGACGGCCGAGTTCCACGACGCGGGCGAACCGATGCGGATGGCGGTGGCGATGGTCTCGGGATTGCTGACCGGTTCGCCGAGCACCAGCGGCGCCGCCCCCGCGGCCTGGGTGCCGAGCATGCGCGGCAGCCTGTCGGACAGCCCGTCGCGATGGTACTCGGTGTATCCCTTCCAATACGCGGTGATGTTCCCCGCATTGCCGACGGGCAGGGCATGGATGTCGGGCGCCTCGCCGAGGGCGTCGACGATTTCGAACGCCGCCGTCTTCTGCCCCTCGATGCGGTAGGGGTTGACCGAGTTCACCAACGAGACCGTCGGAAAGTCCGCGGTCAGCTTGCGGGCCAGTTCAAGACAGTCATCGAAGTTTCCATCGATCTGAATGATCTTGGCGCCGTGCATGACGGCCTGCGCGAGCTTGCCCATCGCGATCTTGCCCTGCGGAATCAGCACCGCACACGTGATGCCCGCCCGCGCGGCGTAGGCCGCCGCTGAGGCCGACGTGTTGCCGGTGGACGCGCACAACACCGCCTTCTGACCACGAGCCACGGCCTCCGTCACGGCCATCGTCATGCCGCGATCCTTGAACGAGCCGGTGGGGTTGAGCCCCTCGACCTTCAAATGCACCGTGCAGCTGGTTTGTTCGGACAGCCGCTTGGCGGCGATCAGGGGCGTGCCACCTTCGAGCAGGGTGATGGGCGTCCAGCCGTCCTCGACGGGCAACCGGTCGCGGTACGCGGCAATCAGGCCCGGCCAGGGTTGATGGACGGCAATCCCTGGGCTCATTCCGTGGTCCCTTCCAATCGGAGCACGCTGTTGATGCTTGACACGACGTCCAGATCAGCAAGTGCCGCAACCGTTTCCGACTGCGCGGAGTCCATGGCTCGGTGAGTGACGACGACGATGCGCGCTCCGCACCTTTGGCCGCCCTCGTCGACCATGCCCTCCTGACGCACTTCGGCGATGCTCACCTCGCGCTTGCCGAATTCGGCTGCCACCTGTGCCAGCACACCCGGCTTGTCGGCGACGTTCATGCTCACGTAGTAGCGGGTCGGGATGAAGCCGATCGGCGCGATGGGCAGTTCGGCGTATTTGGACTCGCGCGGGCCGCGGCCGCCCTGGACCCGGTTGCGGGCAGCCATCACCAGGTCGCCCATCACCGCCGACGCGGTCGGCGCTCCACCGGCGCCCTGTCCGTAGAACATGAGCCGGCCCGCCGCCTCGGCTTCGACCACCACCGCGTTGAACGCGCCGTTGACCGTCGCCAACGGGTGCTCGTAGGGCACCAATGCCGGATAGACCCGGGCGGAAACCCGCTGCTGGCCTTCATCGTTGGTGAGCCGCTCGCAGATCGCCAGCAGCTTGATGTTGCAGCCAAGTGCGCGGGCCGACTCGAAGTCGGCCGAGGTCACCTTCGTAATGCCCTCGCGATAGACGTCGTCGGCGGTGACGCGGGTGTGGAACGCGATGGACGCCAGGATGGCGGCCTTCGCGGCGGCGTCGTATCCCTCGACGTCGGCCGTCGGATCGGCCTCGGCATACCCGAGCGCACTCGCATCGGCCAGCGCCGACGCGTAGTCCGCGCCCGTGTCGTTCATCGCCGAGAGGATGTAGTTGGTGGTTCCGTTGACGATTCCGGCGACCCGAAGCACCGTGTCGCCCGCCAGCGACTGGGTCAGCGGGCGGATCACGGGGATCGCGCCGGCCACCGCCGCCTCGAAGTACAGGTCCGCGCGGGCACTTTCGGCGGCCTGGGCCAACTCACCCGTCGACACTGACATCAACGCCTTGTTGGCGGTGACCACCGACTTGCCGCGTTCGAGCGCCGCGAGGATGGCCCGGCGAGCGGGGTCGACGGGCCCCATCAACTCGACGACGATGTCGACGTCGTCGCGGGATACCAGTGCCGCCACGTCGTCGGTGAGCAACTCGATGGGCACGCCGCGATCGGCTGCCACCCGGCGGACACCGATGCCACGAAGTTCGAGCGGCGCACCGATGCGCGCGGCAAGATCGGCCGCACTCTCCTCGATGATGCGGACGACTTCACTTCCGACGTTGCCAAGTCCCAATACGGCTACGCCGACTGACTTCTCGGGCTCACTCATGAACTAGTCACCTCCAGGCTGATCAGGTCGTCGACCGTTTCGCGGCGCAGGATCAGGCGCGCCGCGCCGCCCCGGACGACTACCACCGCGGGCCGGCCGAGCAAGTTGTAACGGCTCGACATCGAATAGCAGTACGCACCGGTGGCGGCCACGCCGATCAGATCACCCGGTGCGATGTCGTCGGATACCCACGCGTCCCGTACCACGATGTCACCGCTCTCGCAGTGCTTTCCGACGATGCGCGCCAAGGTCGGCGCCGCGTCGCTGACCCGGGATACCAACCGGGCGTCGTATTCGGCCGCATACAGCGACGTACGAATGTTGTCACTCATGCCGCCGTCGACACTGACGTAGCGCCGGTGGGCAGTCGGGCTGATCGCGACGTCTTTGACGGTGCCGACCTCGTAGAGCGTGATGGTGCCGGGCCCTGCGATCGCCCGACCGGGCTCGACCACCAGCTTCGGCGTGGGCAGGCCCACTGCGGCCGACTCATTGCGAACGATGGTGGTGAGCTTGTCGGCCAATTCGTAGATCGGGGGCGGGTCATCTTGCGGCAGATAGGAAATACCAAGGCCGCCGCCGAGGTCGATGATGGAGATCTGGGTGGTCTTCTCGACGCCGAACTCGGCGACCACGTCGCGCAGCAGCCCGATCACGCGGTGTGCCGCGAGCTCGAAGCCCGCGACGTCGAAGATCTGCGAGCCGATGTGACTGTGCAGGCCGACGAGGCGCAGGTGGTCGGCCGCGAACACGCGGCGCACGGCGTCCATGGCCGCGCCGCTGGCCAGCGACAGGCCGAACTTCTGGTCCTCGTGCGCGGTGGAGATGAACTCGTGAGTGTGTGCCTCCACGCCGACGGTCACCCGCACCAGCACGTCCTGGACGACGCCGGCGTTGCCCGCGATCGCGTCGAGCCGCTCGATCTCGGTCATGGAGTCGAGCACGACGTGCCCAACGCCGGATTTCACCGCAGCGGTGAGTTCGGCGACCGATTTGTTGTTGCCGTGCAGGGCGATTCGCTCGGCCGGAAAGTTGGCGTGCAACGCGACCGCGAGTTCGCCGCCGCTGCACACGTCGAGTGCAAGGCCCTCCTGGTCGATCCAGCGGGCCACCTCGCTACAGAGGAAGGCCTTCGCCGCGTAGCGGACGGACTCGCCTCCGCCGAAGGCCGCGGCGATGTCGCGGCAGCGCGATCGGAAGTCGTCCTCATCGATGACGAACAACGGGGTGCCAAATTCCTCGGCGAGCTGCTTCACTGGCACGCCTGCAATGGCGACTTCGCCGTCGGCGTTGCGAGCGGCGTTGCGCGGCCACACGTTCGGAGCCAGGCTCAGCAGCTCCGAAGCCGACTGCGGGCATGCGGGCGCGCCGGAGTGATGCATCTCCTCGGCGTGGCGCGGCCCGGCCGGATGCGCGTTCACATCCGCTCCGGTGCGGTGACGCCGAGGATCGCGAGCCCGTTGGCGACGACCTGGCGCGTCGCCTCACACAGGGCCAGCCGGGCAGCGTGCAGGTCGTTGGGCTGCTCGTCCCCCTGCGGGAGTACGCGACAGGAGTCGTAGAAGCGGTGATAGTCGCCTGCGAGGTCTTCGAGGTACCGGCACACCCGGTGCGGTTCGCGAAGGGACGCAGCGGTTTCCAGCACCCGTGGAAACTCGCCGAGGCTACGCATCAACGTGCCCTCGCGGTCGTGGGTGAGCAGCTCGAGGTGCCCGGTGTCGGCGGACAGCCCGAGGTCGGCCGCGCTGCGGGCCAGAGCCGACAGCCGGGCGTGCGCGTATTGCACGTAGTAAACCGGGTTTTCGCTGGACTGACTCGACCACAGCGCCAGGTCGATGTCGATCGGCGTGTCGACCGAGGAACGGATCAGCACGTACCGCGCCGCGTCGACGCCGATGGCGTCGACCAGGTCGTCGAGCGTGATGACCGTGCCTGCGCGCTTGCTCATCCGCACGGGTTGACCGTCACGCACCAAATTGACCATCTGCCCGATCAGCACCTCGACGGTGTTCGGGTCGTCCCCCAACGCGGCGGCGGCGGCCTTGAGCCGGGCGATGTAGCCGTGGTGGTCTGCGCCGAGCATGTAGATGCACAGGTCGAAACCACGCTGGCGCTTGTCGAGGTAGTAGGCCAGATCGCCTGCGACGTATGCCGCATTGCCGTCACTCTTGATGACGACGCGGTCCTTGTCATCGCCGAATTCGGTGGTGCGCAACCAACTCGCACCGTCCTTCTCGTAGATGCTGCCGGTCTCGCGCAGCTTGGCGATGGCCTCGTCGACCCGGCCGCTGGTGTGCATCGAGTCTTCGTGGGTGTAGACGTCGAAGTCAGTGCCGAACTCGTGCAGCGAGGCCTTGATGTGCGTGAACATCAGGTCGACCCCGATGGACCGGAACGTCTCCTGCTGCTGGTCGTCGGGCTGACTCAACGCATCGGGTGCCTCCTGCAGCACCTTGGCTGCGATGTCGGCGATGTAGTCGCCCGCGTAGCCGTCCTCCGGCGCGGGCTGGCCCTTGGCCGCGGCGACCAGCGATCGGGCGAACCGGTCGATCTGTGCGCCGTGGTCATTGAAGTAGTACTCGCGGACCACGGCGGCGCCCTGGGTGGCCAGCAACCGACCGAGCGCGTCACCCACCGCGGCCCAGCGGGTGCCACCGATGTGGATCGGTCCCGTCGGGTTCGCCGAGACGAACTCGAGGTTGACGTTGGTGCCCGCGAGTTCGGCCGATCCGCCGTAGGCCACGCCCGCCGCGAGCACCTGCTTGATGACTACGGCCTGGGCCGATGCCTCGATGCGCAGGTTGACGAACCCGGGGCCAGCGACGTCGGCAGCGGCGATACCGTCCGATGCCGCCAGTGCGGTGGCCAGCCATCCGGCCAGGTCACGCGGGTTGACGCCGACCTTCTTGGCGACCTGCAGGGCGACGTTGGTGGCGTAGTCGCCGTGTTCGGGATTGCGTGGCCGCTCGACGAGTACGACCGCAGGCAAGGCGGCCGCGTCGAGTCCGTGCTCGGCCAGCACCGCGGCGGCGGTGGTCTTGAGCAGCTCGGCCAGATCGGCGGGGGTCACGGGTGACCATCCTATGGTCTGGGGTGGTCAGCCCCCGAATCAGTTTCGGGCGGGCAGGCGGTGACGCGGGGTGTGATCAGGGCAGGGGCAATGCGTTAGGCTGTCGGGGCCCAACGGCGCACTGGTTTTATCCGTGCGCCCCCGTAGCTCAGGGGATAGAGCGTCTGCCTCCGGAGCAGAAGGCCGCAGGTTCGAATCCTGCCGGGGGCACCCGTATTATGCAGTTCAGAGCGATTTCTGTACCACTGCGAAGTCAACGTGCCATCCGCGTGCGATCCTGATCCGCTTGTTGGCTTTCCGTTCGTCCACACGAACGGCAGGAACAGTGAGGACCACTCGCCGGCGTGGAACCACAGGTCTAGATCCAGCGTCTGAACCAATAGTCGCGTTTGAACCGCGACCAAGATTCGGCCCACCTGACCGGTCTCCAGGCGGGCCGAACTCTGTTCGCGACGATTCGATCCGGCGTATTTTCGCAATC
>JAOPVI010000426.1 GCA_025966225.1 Mycobacterium sp.
CGCCGGTGTTCAGCGACTGCGTGGCGAGCAGCAGGTGCACCCGCAGCGATCGTCCGACGCGGCAGATGCGGTCGAACAGTTGGATGAAGTCGGGGTGGTTCTGCAGCAGCTCGGCGAACTCGTCGACGACGACGAAAAGCGTTGGTAACGGCGGGAGATCGGCGCCACGCTCGCGATGCTTCTCGTACTCGGCGACGCCCGAGAGCGCACCTGCGGCACCGACCTGGATGCCGGCCTGACGCAGGATCGTCTGCCGCCGGTCCAGCTCACCGGAGAGCACCTCGCCCATGCGATTGACGAGCTCGGCTTCTTCCTCCATGTTCGTGACCACTGCCGCGGTGTGCGGCAGCTTCTCCATGCCGAGGAACGTCGAGCCGCCCTTGAAGTCGGTGAGCAACAGGTTCACCTGGTCGGGGTGATGCGTCGCGGCCAGCGAAAGAATCAGCGTGCGAAGGAATTCCGACTTGCCAGAACCCGTCGTACCGATGAGCATCCCGTGAGGTCCTGCACCGAACTCGGCACCCTCCTTGATGTCGAGGTACATGATGTCGCCGGTCTTGAGTTCGTGGCCGAAGGGGACGCGGAGCCGGTCCCGGTCGGCGTCGGTGAACATGCGCCACCGATTGGGCGTCACCTCTTCGATGGTCTGGGCACCGACGATCTGGTGCCACTCGGTGGCGACCTTCTTCTGCACCCTGGTGCTCTTGTCGATGATGGTGCCCGTGATGGACCACCCGGCGAGCTTGCGCGCGATCCGGCCGGCCTGTTCCGGCGTCATCGAGTCGGAGCTACTGGTCGTCAGCCGGAACGGCGAGTTCGGGAGTTTGTCGTCGGCAGTTCCGTCGGGGTTGACCTTCAGCTTGTAGGCCGAGCCCTTGTGATTGCCAAGGGTCAGCACGGTGACGCCTGCGCGTCCGTCGACGGGGAAGCC
This sequence comes from Mycobacterium sp., assembly GCA_025966225.1. GTDB lineage: Bacteria > Actinomycetota > Actinomycetes > Mycobacteriales > Mycobacteriaceae > Mycobacterium. Next base: position 932 of record JAOPVI010000426.1, read on the forward strand.
GGCCCGGCCGCCCGTCAGGTCGACGACCACGACGTACGGTCCGGTCGGCATGGCGTCGGCGGTATGCGGACCGCGCGCCGTCAGGTCGGAAAGGCCGTCAGGACGAGTGAACACCAGCCGAGTCGCGCCGGCAGCGTCGGAATCGGTGTGGTGCTGCGTGTGCGGCAACCACTTCAGCCACGCCCAGGCCGGGTCCTCCGGGTTGTCGGTCAGCACCCGAATCTGCAACAGGTCTGGCGGATGGAACACCGCCAGGTGGCAGATCATCGCCGCGAGTAGGCCCGCGGAGCCCGCGGTGTCGCCACCGACGGCGACGGTCGGAAAGGTGCGCAGCTGAAGGAGTTTCGGACAATCGTGGATCAGGCCGTGAGTGCGCAGGAACTTGGTCAACCACATGTGGCTGACCGGCTCGAGGTGTGGCTGCGGGGCGGCCTGCGGCCCGACGAGTTCGGCACCCACCGCGGGCTTCAACAGTCGGTCCACGGCGGGCGCGGTGCCGAGCCCGAGACGCGTCGCTGCGTAGAAGCCGTCATTGGCCTGTCGCGACCACTGCCGATTGGTCCCGATGAGCGACAACAGATCGTCGGGATGTGGAGCGTTGTAGTTGAAGAACGTCACCTGCGCTGCCGCAGACGACGTCACGCGGGTCCGGAGTCCGGAGAGGTAGCGCAGGTACTCCCTGCGGTCCGCGTTGATCTCGGGGACCTTCTTCCCGCCGGGACCGCCACCCGCCATGAATCCGACGGTGCCCATGATCATCATCAACGGCATCATCAGCATGTACGGCGAGAGTTGCCGGACACCGGTGAAGATCATGATCGCGATCATGCCGAGCATGCCGCCGCCCATCACGTACGGCAGCATCTTCTGCAGGCCCGACGCCGGGATGTCCACACCGAGGTCGTCGGGTGGCGTCACGTTGATCTCGCCAGGCGTCAGCCGTGGCCCGCGCTTGATCGTCGGGGTGAACTTCTTGGTTGTCATCAGCCGCCTCCCGCTGGGACCGGTGAGTTACCGCCAGGGACCTTTCGTGGACTGGGATCGGCAGGGAGCGTGTCGTGTTCGAGCAGCGCGGCCTGCTTGGCGAGCACCGGACCGTCGACCAGAAGACCGACCACCTGCCACGGCGCCGTCGTCGGAGCGTTCAGCCCAAGCGTACTTGCGGTCTCCTGGTCCGGCAGCCCGTACCGCACCCCCTGGGGGTCGACGTAGTACAGGCTCTCGCCGTAGCGCGGATCGGGCGACTGTAGGCGGATGAACTGCCCGCCATCGATGAATACCGTTGAGTCGCCGCCGATCTGCTTGATGCCGGTGTCCAGCGAGCCAGCTGAGATGGGTAGCCTGCGCCCACTGATGACGACGGTCGTCGGAGCCTGATCACCCGGCTCGCGCTGCCACGACCAGCAGAGTGCAGGCGATTCCTCGCGCAGGATGACGTCGAGCGGCTGGTCGGGCAGCGGCGACGGGTACACCTGCTCCGCGACCTTGGCCACGTCACTGGACTCCACCGACGGCGGTGCGACCAGCCCGAAGGAATTGGTGGCGCGCAGCGCGGCCGCCGTGGTGTCGTTGACCTTCGCCACGCCGTCGGGCAGCACGACGTACTTCTGATCACCCGATTCGGTGACGGTTTGGAACACCGATCCGATCACCAGATTCGGCGGCAGGCCAAGGTTATTCGGCGCCCCACCCGCGATGGCAGGCAACTGCCACGGCCCCGCGTTGGGCAACGCGTTGAACAGGCCCTCCGAGATGGGTGTCGGCTTCGCCGTCACCGGGATGCCCACCGCCGAGGTCACCGCCCGGTCGGTCAGATCGATGGAGTGCCTGCCGTTCTGCGTGACGAGCCAGTCCTGGTCTTTGAACGAGACGAGCAGCCCTTGGTCGGGTCGCATCGGCCCAACGGCGCCGTCGGAGACGAGGGGCGTGATGAGCACCGACGTCTCGATGGACGGAGCGACGCTCTCGACCTTGGTCACCATGTCGCACAGCGTCCACATCGATTCCGGAACGCTCGCAACGGGAGTCGCATACGGCGCGCCAGGGATGCCGATCGGCTGGCCCTTCGGCATGCGGTTCAGCTCGTCGGACTTGACCGCGTTGGGGCTGCCCGGATTTCCCAGCACCAACCGCGCGGACGACAGGTTGTACACCGGATGCAGAAGGCCGCTGCCCGGCATGACGACGTAGAGCTGATTGGTGGTGCGGTCGACCAGCAGGCTGTCTTCACCGCGCTTGCCCAGTGGCTTGAAGTACGCCAACAGCGCGGCGCCAAGGCAGACCAGCACGGAGATGACGATGCCGACCGACACCGCGCGACTGTAGAACTGCAGCGGATCGTCGAACATGCGCGTGTCGCGGCGCACGATCGCGTGCTCGACGCGGCGGAGCAGGAAGCGCCAGCCGCTGACCTGGACCTTGGTGGTGAGTCGAAAGCCTGCCATGCGTCAGTCGCCGACGTTCAATCGTGTGTGGACGCCGTCGATCGCCGCGGCCATGTCCTCGCCGCTGATCTCACTGAGCTCCTCGACGCCGAGGGTGTCGAAGTCCATCGAGCGCGCCAGGCGCATGTCGCGAGCCTGCTCGCCGGCCTCCACCAGCTGTCGCGCATAACGGCCGTTGCCGGCGATGTCGAGTGCGGGTTTGTTGTTGAGGGTGCGCTGGCTGAGCAGGGTGGCAGCCTCGAGCACTCGCTTCGAGGCCTCCTCGCTCAGGGTCGAATCATTGCCCTTGGCAAGCACTTCCGCGATCTCGACGATCTCGGTCGGGCCGTACGAATCGAACTCCACCCGGGTGGAGAACCGGGACCGCAGGCCGTCGTTGGACTCCAACAGCCGGTCGATGTCGGCGCTGTAGCCCGCGATGATGACGACGAGGCGGTCGCGGTCGTTCTCCATCCGGGCAAGCAGGGTGTCCAGGGCCTCGGTGCCGAACGGGTCGGCCCGCCCGTCGCGCTCCTGCACCAGGGTGTAGGCCTCGTCGATGAACAGCACCCCGCCGACCGCACGGTCGATCGTCCGTGACGTCTTGACCGACGACTGCCCCTCGTACTCCGCGACGAAGTCCTTGCGGGAGGTCTCGACGAGCTTGGGCTCGGCGATCACGCCCAGCCCTGCCAGGATGTTGGCCACCACCCTGGCGATCGTCGTCTTGCCGGTGCCCGGCGGCCCGGTGAAGATGATGTGCTTGGACTGCTGCGCGACCTTCATGCCGCGGGCGGCCCGCACTCGCGCCATTTGCGTTGCAGCGCGGTATCTTTCGATTTGCTCCTTGACGCGGCTCAATCCGATCTGCCGGTCGAGCTCCGCCTGGGCCTCCTCCAGCAGCCGTTCCCGGCCGGAATTGTCCGCGGACACGCTCGACGGGTCCCACGGATCGGTGCGGGACGCGATCTGCTCGGGCGTCGTGGTGGCCAGCCGGTAGTTTGGATCCCTCAGCGCGGTAGCGACTTTGGGCTCCGGATGGGTGGCCTGCAACCATTCGAGCAGCGCGATCGCGGACTCTTCGTTGCCCTGGCTGCGGCGCGTCATCGCGAGATACCACGCGATCGCGATTCCGCAGGCCTCGCCCGCCGGGGACGAATTCGACTCGGTGAGCCTGCGTTCGGATTCGGTGAACAAGCCGAGGTTGGCCGCTGCTACCCCATGTGCGACGCCCCCCGCGGCCCCAAGGAACTTGTCCGGCCACTGCGCAGCGCCCCTGACCTGATCGATGACGTCGGTCCAGCGTTCGGCCGCCGAGTAGATGACCGCCTTGACCCAGGACACCAGGTGGTCGGCACCCGCGGTCGGGATGCCGTCCAGGGCCTCCATCGCGTCGGCGTAGTTGCCTTCGGCGGCCTCGCGAACCGCGAAGCCGATGGTGATCGCCATCGGCGAGATGATCGGATAGGTGATGTCGCCGAACAGCCCGCCGATGGGAACGCGGGCGTTGATCGTGTTCATCGATAGCTCGGCGGCACCGGCCAGCCGCCCGAAGTTGCCCCGCGAGAACCATGCCCGGAACAATGTCACCCGGTCCGTGTCCCCGCACCGGAGGCGTCCCACCCATGCGTCACAAGCGGTTTCATCCAGACCCGTGATCTCGGTGAACACCTGGAGCGAACGGGCCGGGGAGTTCTCGAGCATGCCTACCGCGCTGCCGAAGAGTCCGGCGAGTTGGTCACTCATGGTCGCTCGCATATCGGTGTGCGAAGACCTCCGCACGCATCGCCGTCGCCTGCTCCGGAGACGGCAGGTCGAGGTCGCGGGCGAGGAAGTCTCGCGTCGCGACCTCGTCGTGGCCCTGTTGGTTCATGCCCTGCAGCATGAAGGAGAACTGCGCCGCACGGGCGTCCTGGGTGGCCAGCCGGGCGATGACGACGATCTCCTCTGCTAGCTGCGATTCGGTCAAGGTGGTTACCTTCGGGGATAGGTCGATCTCGTGGACTCGTCCGTCCATGAACGTAGTCACGGTGACGGTCCCGGGTGGGTTCGTCACGGTGAACAGTGGCACCGCTGGTTGGTCGTCGTCCGACGCAGGCGCGTCGTCTGCGCCGAAGTAGCCGTCTTCCGCGGCGTCGTCGGCAGTTTCGTCGTACACCGGCGCGTATTCCTCGAGCGCATCGACGTCCGACGCGTCCGACTGCTCGGGCGCGTAGAAGGTCAGAGCCGCGAGGTCGTCGTCGTCGTCATCATCGTCGTCGTCATCGCGCGGCGGATAGTCATCCACGAGGGAGAGCCTTTCTCAGTCCGGGTAGGCGGTGTCGGCGTCGGCCCGGTCGAACCAGGCCCCCGAGGGGAGGAATTCCACCAGCCCGTCGAGCGCGCGCTGCAGATTCTCCGGACTGCCGGGCAGGAAGCTGCCGTACAGCTCGCCGTTGACCCTGCGCGGAATCGACACGATGCGGCCCTGGCTGGAATCCAGCACCCCCGCCGCAACGTCGGTGGTCGTGGTGGTGCCGCCGGGATGGCGCTCGGTGGCGGTGAGCTCCACCCAGCCCTTTGGCTCGGTGATCAGGTTCGCGTACGTGCGGGCCGAAACCGGGTTGATGCCGAACTGTCCCAACTGATTTGCGGTCTTCGCATCGGCCAGCATGCTTGACGGGGCGGTCAGCGGTTCCACGTCGACCGCGGTCGCCGAGCCCAGCACGACGTTCACCATGCCTGCCAGGCCCACCTGCGGCGCGACACGTTGCAGGACCAGCAGTTCGTTGTCGCGGGCAGCCACGACGTGGCGGTCGCCCTTGCGGCACACCACGAAACGCACCATCTTGCCGCCGAGGTCGCGCCGCCACCAACGGCCCTCCAGCGTCCGATCGGCCCGACTGAGCGTGTCGACCATCGCCGCCACCTCGGGGTGCGGCGTCCCGAAGACGTCGAGCACTCCCTGAGCGGTCAGGTCGCGGCCCACCTGCTCCCAGACGATGTTCCGCAGCTCGAGCTGCGGGATGTTGGGCCGGATCGCGAGCGAAGGCGGGAACTCCGTCAGGTGGAGCTTGTCCGCAATGACCAGCATTCCGTCGATGGTGACCTCGACGGCGACCACGTCGTCGAGGTGGGTGCCGCTGCGTCCATTGCTACTCATGCCAAGACCCCACTTCTAGACCGAACTCGGCTGTGCGTTGAGCGCGCCGCCGACGGCCTGATCGACGGAGCCGTACGCGGTGGCGGACGCCTCCAACCGATCCTGCATCCCGCGGGACTCAGCCGCCGTTTGGGCACCGGCTTCGCCGCGCGCGCTCTCGGCGGCCTGAACGGCGGCCGCGGTGGCCGATGAAATCGGCCCGTGGGTGGCGCCAACCGCGCCGGCCAAGCCGTCGATCGCACCGGTGGCCGACTGGATGACTGCGGCTGCTTCACCCTGCTTGGCCGCCAACTCGCGCAGGTGCGCCGCGGTGACGCGCAACTCGGTGGACATGAAAACCCCTCCTACTTATCTTGCTGTGTCGTTGTCGCGGGCGGCAGCACGATCGGATGATCCCGATCCAAGGTCACAGTCATCGGCTGGTCAAGCCGGGCTGGATCGACATCGAGCTCGACGTGGATGGGTGCGCGCCCGCCCTGAACATCACCGGGTGCCGCAACGGGCTCGCCCGCGGCTTCGGCGTCTTCAGCCTCTTTGGCGGCTTCGGCGGCTTGGGCGTCTTTGGCGGCCTGCTCCTCTTGCTTCTTCTTCTCGGCTGCTTCTTCTTCAGGGGTCTTCGGATCCGAGGAATTCTGCGTCGCCGCTTTGATCATCTCGCCAATCAGTGACGCCAGCCCGCCGCCGCCCGCGCCGGAGCCCGACGGCGATCCGCCCGCGCCCGAAGGCGAGCCCCCAAGTCCGCCGGGCAGCACTCCACCCGAGCTATCGGACGCTCCGTCCGACGTCGGCGTCTCCGGCATCGTCGGGGTGGGGACGTCCGGCCTCGACGGTGTCCCCGCCGAGGGGGAACCACCACCCGAACCCGAACCACCGCCAGGCACAGGACCGGCGCCGGGAGGGAGTGGGCCGCGATACGACCCGCCTGGCTCCGGAATGCCGTCCGGGTGGCCCGCGCCCCGTGCCGCGCTGGCGTACTGCCCGACGAGTCGCTGCACCGCCGCGGCGTTGGCGCTGACCTCGCTGGACAGCCGCTGAAGCTCAGCCGAACAGGCACTCAGGGCCTTCATCACGGCTTGCAGCTCGGCGGCCTGTTTGAGCGCCTGGCCGACACCGGGGAAGCGCCCGAATCCGAATGTCGTCAGACCAAACTCAGCGAGCCCGTTCGACTCGTCGTCGAGCTTGTCCCTGGTGCGCTCTAGTTGACGGGCCTCGCGGGCGATCACCTCGCGGAGTTGGCGGTCGAGGTCCGCCAACGCGTTGGTGCGGCCCGCCTGCCTGGTGTCCGCGGCGGAGTATGCGTCCGACCCGGAGCCGGCCCAATCCCCGCCGGGATGGGCGGTTTTCAGCACGTCGGTCGCTTGTTGGAAGCGTTGTTCGCCGTCGCCCAACCGGTCGCCTACTTCGGGCTCGCCAGTACCGGTCGTCTCGCGCATGTCTGCGATGACTGCTTGACCTGCAGCGAGAATCGGCGAGTCCGCCGCAAGCAACAACTTGTTTAGGCCGGTCTCGTTGGCCCAGCTGACGAGCTGTCCACCCAGCCCGATGACTTCGTCGAGCTGAGCCAGGATCCCGAGCCCTGGGTTCACCAGGCCGATCAGCGGGGTGGCGCCGAAGACGTCTACGGCATCGACGACGGTCTCGCCGACGTCTTTGCCAACGTCGGTCACGAGGCCGCCGAGATCCTCGACGACGTCCACCAGCCCCATGTTTCTCAACCCCTTCTCCGGATGTGAGCGTACCAGCGGATTCAGGTCCCTCACACACCAATTCCGCTGCTCTCGTCGATGAACGACGACCACGCAGGTCGCCCGATGGCAACTCCGTCGAACCGCTGTAAATGCTGCTTTCGGTGTGTGGCTACTCCATTTCGTTTCGTCCCAGCATGCTTTGCCTTATCGAAGAGCTCGGGCTGATTCCGCAGCTACCGGCGCCCACGCGGAGCGGAGGGCCGGTCGCCCGCCCGCGCAAGGTCTGTCCGGCGTTGCGCATCCAGACTGAAGATGGTGCCGGTCTATAGTTTGCTGGATGCCATTCGAGGCCCGCGCTCACCGCTAGTTCGCCCGCCACCGCTGCCATGTAGTTGATACTTGGAGAAACACCGACAGTCGCGTCGTCCGATCCGACGGAGAAAGGGGCCCTGGTGCCGTGAGCGACCGCGACGACGCCCTCCGCAGAGACCTCGGCTGGACGGGGCCCGAGGAAACGGACTACGAGCCCCCCGTCGCGGAGCCGAAGTTCACGCCGGCGGCGCCGCCCGTGCCAACGCGGCCCCCGGTCGACTACCCGCCGCCGGACCCGACGCCGCCCGCCAACCCGGCGCCGCCAAGCGTCCCGACGCCTCCCGAACCACCAGCCCCACCTGAACCCGCACAGCCGTTCCCGCGCACTGCGCCGCCACCGCGGTACGGCCCGCCGCCGGGCACGCCCAGGGACACCGGCCCGGTCGGAGCGCCGATTCGACCAGACCACCCGCAGCAGCAGTGGGGTCAGCAACCGGCCTGGCCTGCGCAGCAGCCACCACGCGCACCCCGTCCTCCGGCCCCGCCCAACACTCGACAGCTGCCGTACGGCAGCTGGTCGGGTCCGTCTCACGGGCCTGATTCGCGCGGGGTCCCCCCAGCTCCGACGGGCTCATACGCGGACCGCATCAGGGCCGACGACCTCGTCCCTTCGCGCCGCGTGCCGCCGGGTTCGGGCTGGCGCCGGGCGCTGTATCGGGCCACGTTCGGACTGATCAACGTCGGGCAATCCTCCGAGGAGGTCCGCCAGGCCCAGCTCGAGGCGAGCATCAAGGCGGTCTTGCGCGGCCACTACAAGGTCGGCGTCATGGGCAAGGGCGGCGTCGGCAAGACGACGATGTCGGCGAGCATCGGCTCGATCTTCGCCGAACTGCGCCAGGAAGACCGCGTCGTCGCGATCGACGCCGATACGTCGTTCGGCAAGCTGGGCAGCCGCGTCGACCCCAAAGCCATGGGCTCGTACTGGGAGCTCGCGTCCGACCAACACCTGGAGACGTTCGCCGACGTGCGGAGCAGGGTGGGCAACAACGCCGCGGGCCTGTTCGTGCTCGCCGGGGAGGCCAGCCCAGCCCGTAGGCGGGTGCTCGACCCGGCGATCTATCGGGAGGCCACCTCGCGGCTGGACCGTTACTTCTCCATTTCGATCATCGACTGCAGCTCCACGATGGACTCGCCCGTCACGCAGGAAGTGCTACGCGACCTCGACGCCCTCGTCGTCGTCTCGTCGCCGTGGGTCGACGGGGCGGCCACGGCGGGGCAGACCATGGACTGGTTGGCCAACCGCGGCCTGACCAGCCTGCTGCGGCGAACCGTCGTGGTACTCAACGACTCCGACGGGCACGCCGACAAGCGCACCCGCGGCATCCTCGCGAACCAATTCGCAGGACAGGGTCAGGTTGTCGTCGAGGTTCCCTTCGACGGACACTTGCGGCCGGGCGGGGTCATCGCGGGCACCACTGAGTTGGCGCCCGCGACGCGACGCAAGTTCGTCGAGATCGCCGCAGCACTGGCCGAGCACTTCCCGGCCAACGACGAGCACGGCCGCGACCGCCACTGACGCGTCAGTCGAGCAGCTCCAGCAGGGCCTCGATCAGTACCGCCGACGGCGCGGGCACCGGTTGTTCCGATTCGGCCCGCGCGACCGCTTCCTCCGGCACCCCTGCGGCCTGGGCCGTTTCGGTGATCGTCAGGTTCGCGCGACGGCGGGCGGCGTACACGCGCTGCCCCAGTGACGCCGTCGGGGCCGCCGCGGCGAGCATGGTGAGCTCGTCGAGCTCCCTACGCACCGTGCTCAACGCCTTGATGAGCGGCGGGGTGACCCGACCGATCCGCGCGGCCCTCGCCGCCACCTGCTCGAGTTGACGTAGGTCGGTCAGGATCGCCGTCACCCGTGGGGTGAAGTCCGGATCGTCGAGGGGCGGCAGCGCGTCGATCGTCCCTCCGAGCGTGTTCACCGCCGCTTCGACTGCCTGAGCGATCAGCGGCACCTCGTCGGCGACCGCGATCGGCACACTGGGCTCGGTCGGAGGGGCTTCGGCGCCGCCACTCCTGAGCTGCGCGATCGTTCCGGACGGCCACTGGAGCACTTCCTCTAGCCTGGCCCGGGTCCGATCGCGCGGCCAGCTACGGCCTTTTTCAAACGCTATGAGCGCGCCTGCGTTGATGATTCCGTCGGCCGCCAGACTGCGTTGGCTGATGTCGAGCTCGCGGCGCCGCGCGGCTGCCGCGGCACCTGCCCGCACCATGCCCGGGTGCAACGCAACAGTGGCGTCGTCGTCCGGCTCGACCAGGGTCGTGTGTTCCGGGTCGTCCAGCTCAGCCAAGACGGGCATGTTCACGGGAATCACCTCGAACTGCACGGTCGGTCCCGCGACCGGATCGCCGAGTCGTACCGTCAGCCCGTCGGTGACTGCCACGGAATGAGCGCGTGAGCTCCCGAGGAACATGCCGTTCATGCTCGTGTCGACGGCCCGCCAGGTTCCGTCCACGAATTCCACCCGCACGTGCACACGGGAGATCCGGGCATCGTCGATCTTGACCTGGGCATGCGGGTCGCGGCCGATGGTCGCCACCCCGGCCCGCGGTGAGACGACGTAGGAGAACCCGTTGGTGCGGACGACCAACGAGCCTGGTTCGAGGCTCGGCGCTGGTCTGGTCATCTCGGGTGATGCCTCAAATCGGGTCTCCGTGCGTCTGTGCGGTGAGGTAATCGTAAGCCCAACCCGATGCACCGCTATGGCTTGGGCCCAATCTACCCGAAGCACTGCTACTGAGCCGCTGCGACTTGCGGAACCGCAACTGTCTCATCGCTACGGCTTTGAATTCTTGCCAACGATAGTTGCTGATTACTCGCATCGAGCATTTTAGGTGCAGAGTTATGCTTGTCTGAGTTTTCTAGAGCCGCAGGTCACGCCTCGTCCACGTCGGTTTGAGCACGATTTCACCGAATCCGGCTCGGATCAGTCGCAGGCAAACTGTTGCGTCGCTACGGTTATTGCTATACATTTCTATCCACCGCGCCGCACCCGGCTGCAGCGCTTGGACGAGGGAGCTAGAAAATGAACGCAGTAGCACTGGACGGACTGCCCATCGGCGAATGCACTCGCAGCCCCGAGCGCTGGACCTCAGTCGCCGACGACGAGGCCAAGACCATCTGCCGGATGTGCCCGCGTCGGTGGGCGTGCGCACGCGAGGCCGTCGAACTGCCGAAGGCCGAAGGGCTGTGGGCAGGCGTCGTCATCCCCGAAGCGGGTCGCGGCCGGGGCCATGCACTTCGTCAGCTGCGCGACCTAGCCGAGCGAAACGGCTACCAGGTCCGCGCACGGCGCATCTTCTTGGAGCCCGTCGAACCTCTGCTTGTCGCGTCCTGACGATCGTCGCCCTCGCTGCCGATTCATCGAGGGGGCGGCAGCGGGGGCGATCTCCATTCATTGCCTCGCAACGGTCGTGTTGCGGGGCATTGCCTTTTGGATCGGCCGGGGCCTGACGGAATACTCGCGGCCAGTGCCGTCGTTGACTAAGCGACGGTGTCGGATTTGCCCCGGGTACCACCCCAGAACTGTCGCCTCGAGCGACCACTTGCCGAGAGGCGCAACTCCGGCACCGTCCCCAAACTTCGGCCTGTGGATAACTTCTCGCCGTTGTCGGACTGCGCTCCTAGCGTTGGCGCCATGACGTACTGGATAAACACCGTCAGCCGCGGACACGTCCAGCGCGGCGTGGCAGGCGGATTCACACAGGCCAACCATGGCAAACCTCAGATGTTGCGGCGGATGGCGCGGGGCGACTGGATCGTCTTCTACTCACCCAAGACCGACTACCCCGACGGCCCAGCGCTACAGGCCTTCACCGCAATCGGGCAGGTGACCGACGACGAGGTGTACCAGGCCGACCTCGACCCGGAGTTCCAGCCGTGGCGGCGCAAGATCGAGTTTCTGCCGTGCGCTGAGACGCCGATCCGTCCGCTGCTCGACGAACTCGACTTCATCGAGGACAAGGCCCACTGGGGGTACCGGTTTCGGTTCGGCGTATTCAAGATCGACGAGCACGACTTCAACGTGATTCGCTCGGCAATGGCGGGCTGAGCCGCCACGGGGCTACTGTGGTCGGGTGAGCAATATCGAGGCGCAGCCCGATGAAGTTGCTTGCGGTGCTTCGACATTCACCGGCGTACTGCATCCGCGCGACGTCCCGCTCGGGGGTCCGCGAGCCATCCGCGTGCGACGGACACTGCCGCAACGCGAACGGTCGCTGATCGGCGCATGGTGCTTCGTCGACCACTACGGCCCCCACGACGTCGGCTCGGGGCCTGGCATGGACGTTCCACCTCATCCCCACGCCGGGCTTCAGACGGTGAGCTGGCTCTTCAACGGCGAGGTGGAGCACCAGGACAGCGCCGGGGTGCGGGCGCTGGTCCATCCCGGCGAGCTAAACCTGATGACCGCAGGAGCCGGTATCTGCCACTCCGAGGTGTCGACGACTGCCACCACCGTTCTGCACGGCGTGCAGCTCTGGGTGGCCCTACCCGACGCAGACCGCGACACCGCGCGCGACTTCGTTCACTACGCACCTTCGGTACATGTTCACGACGGCGCACGCGTGCGGGTGTTTCTCGGCGAACTCGCGGGTGCCAAGGCCTCCGTGCCCAGCTTCACCCCGTTGCTTGGTGCGCAAGTGGACCTGCGCCCACACAGCACCGTCGCGTTCGGCGTCGACCCCGGCTTCGAGCACGGCGTACTAGTGGACAGGGGCGACCTGTCCGCGGGTGGAACCCCACTCGAGGTCGGCGACCTCTGGTATCAGTCGCCGGGCCACGACGCGCTGGTGCTGACCAACTCATCCGACGGACCCGCCCGGGTGTTGGTTCTCGGCGGGCCGCCCTTTCTCGAGCCGCTCGTGATGTGGTGGAACTTCGTCGGTCGAAGCCACGCCGACATCGCCCACTACCGCCAGCTGTGGGAGGCGCACGACGAACGCTTCGGGTCGGTGCCCGGTTATCCTGGCGCTCGACTGCCCGCACCACCGCTGCCGAATGGCGCACTGCGCGCCCGCCGCAACCCACCACCGAGGAGCACACGAACGTGAGCCCGACCACCACCGACAAGACCGGTGCACCGACCACCGTCACCGCCGAATCCGGCCGCTTCACCATCGCGGTCGAGGGTCGCCCCGTCGGATTCGCGGAGTTCACCGATCGCGACGGTCGGCGCACCTTCTTCCACACCGAAGTCGACGACGCGTTCCAGGGCCGCGGCCTGGCCACCATCGTCGTCTCCGCGGCACTCGAGGCGACGCGGGACGCCGGGTTGCGCATCGTCGCACCATGTTCGATGGTGGCCGACTACATCGAGAAGAGCAGGGCGTACGACGAGCTCGTCGACCCGGCTTAGGTGAGTCCGCCGTAGGTGGGAGCAGCGGTACCCCATTGCTCGTCGAGCGCATACCTGGCAGTCCGGCGGCCGCGTGCCTTCGCCTCGTACATCGCTCGATCAGCCTGCCGCAGCAGCTCGGCCGCGTCGCGGAGTTCGCCGTCTCCGGGATCGACCACGCCGATGCTGCCCCCGACGCCAACCGTCAATCCGGCCACCGACATCGGCTCGCGCAATCTGGTGCTTATCCGATCGGTGAGATCGCGAAGCTGGGGGCTGCCCAGGGGTCCGGCCACCAGCACCACGAACTCGTCCCCGGCTAGCCGATAGACGCTGTCGTCATTGCGGACGGCGTCGCGAATGCGTTGGCCCGCAAGCTGAATCACCTCGTCACCCGCGTCGTGACCGAGTGAGTCGTTGATGCTCTTGAAGTCGTCCAGGTCGACGAACAGCACGGCGCCGAGGGTGTCGTTTTCGAGCAGTCGGTCCGCGTGCGCGATCAGGTGCGCGCGGTTTGGCAACCCGGTCAACGGGTCGTGCATGGCCTGGTGGGCGAAGTGCTCGGTCGCGTTCCGCACGGCGGTGATGTCGTGAAAGGTGATCAGCAAGGCTGACCGATTGCCCTCGTCGGGGTTTAGCCTGCGAGAGCTGACCGACAACCACCGCCGCTCACCGGTCGGCCCGAAGCTGTACGCCTCGCCGCTGAACGGGATGCCGGTCGCCAACGTGTTCAGCACCGGGCGGTCGCCGCCGTCGTGGGACGCGGCGTCAGGGTCGAGAATCCAACGATCCGTTACCGCAGCGTAGTCGAGGGCGTCGTCCTCCTCGGTGATTCCGAGCACCCGCCGTACCGCGGGGTTGGAGGAGATCAGTCGCCCCGTGTGGTCCAACACGACGACGCCCTCTTCTAGCGACCTCACCACGGTTTGGAAATGCTGCTCGGCGCGACGCAACGCCGTTTGGTCGGTGCACAGCAACACGTACCCGCCGTCCATCTCGGCGGCGGACACCCGGATTGCGAGCGTCGCACCATCCCTGGCGCGATGGGTGACGCTGACCCGTCCGCCGGCAGCGATGACTTCCGCCGGATCCAGTTCTGCCCCAACGGCTTCACTCACCGACAAACCCAATGCCTCTGCGGCTGGTCTGCGATAGATCGCCTCGGCGGCCGGATTCCAATTGGTGACCAGGCCGGTGCCGGTCGTCGCGATGATGGCATCGCTGACGTGATCGGCCAGGGCGGCCTGGAAGCGCAACGCGGCCTGCGCGACCTTCCGCGCGGTGATGTCGCGGAAGATCACCTGGTAGGCGGGTTCACCGTTCCACACCGTGAGCACGGAAACCGCTTCGACATCGATCTCGGTGCCGTCGAAGCGACGCATCACCGCTTCCGACGGCTCCGAGATGTCGCCCTGACGCCGCAGCGCCAGTATTCGTTCCAGCATGGCTGGAACGGACTCCGATTTGACGAAGGTCGTGATGGCCTGACCGACGAGCGCGTGAGGCGATGGCGCCGCGATCCAACGCACCCCGGCCTTGTTGACGTAGACGAGCCGACCGTTCTGATGCACGCAGATCGCATCCGGGCTGTGCTCGAGCAATCGTTGATAGCGGTCTTCGGCGGATTCGCTGCTCGCCTTCGACAACTCAGCCGAGGTGTCGTCGGTGGAGCTGACGTCCTCGGCGACGCTTTCGGGATCCCCCACACTCACCGCCTCCCATCGGCTAGCGAACCAAACTAGCACCGAATCGGCGCGCCAACGGTCCCGATCGGTTGAATCGCTGGACTAGTCAATTGTGCTCGATGGGGGGTTAATCAATGGGGGGCCAAACGGCCTCGCCAACAACAGAATCAACGGAGACGTCAATGAGGCGACAGGGCACGGCCGGCGCGAACATCGTCGGCATCGGCGCGGTGACCGGTTACGGCTGGGGTGCGGATTGCCTATGGACCGGACTACTCAGCGGAAAGCCGGCCGCCGACCTCGTGGAGGGATACGGCGAGGATGGCGAAAGCGCATGGCTGGCAAGGGTTCCCGCAGGGGGTGAGCAGCGCGACGGCGCTAGCCGATCTGCGCGTGCCATGCGGTCCGCGGCCAGAGAGGCGCTCAGCGACGCGGCCGTTCGCGGCTGGACACCCGGCCGGCGGGTCGGATTGCTGCACGCGGTGGTGGTTCCCGAGGTGGAGGGTTGGCGGCAGTTCTACCTCACCGAGGGTGGTCGACGAAGCGTCCGCGACTACCTCGCATTGATGCCGTCCACGCCGGTTTCGATGCTCATGCAGGAGTACGGCTTCCACGGACCGGCCATGAACGTCTCCGCGATGTGCGCCTCCGGCAACGCCGGACTGATCACCGCGAAGATGTGGCTCGACACCGGATTCGCCGACGACGTCGTGTTCATCGCCACCGACCTGTCGCTGACACCGGAGAACGTGGAGCACTTCGTGAAGCTCGGCGTCGCCGTCGTCGACACCGAACCGCTCGATGCGTGCCGCCCGTTCCAGCAGGGCAGTCGCGGGTTCGCCGTTGGCGAGGCGTCGGTCAGCTTCGTGCTGTCGGCGCGGCCCGTCGACGGCGTGTACGCGACCGTCCTCGGCGGAGCCATGACACACGACGCCTTCCACGTCACCTCGGTCGACCCCTCCCGCACGTACGTCGACGAATGCGTGCGCAATGCGCTCGACGCGGCCTGCGTCGAACCGTCCGCGGTGCGGTACATCAACGCCCACGGTCCCGGCACCCAGCAATGCGACGCGGCCGAGGCGGGCATCCTCGACGAATTGTTCGACGGCAAGCCCCAGATCTATTCGGTCAAGCCGTTGGCCGGGCACTGCCAGGGCGCGGCGGCCGCCGTCGAGGTCGCGGCGACCGCCCTCGGCTACGAGCACCGCGTGATTCCGGCGCCGCCGACCGTCGCACCGGGCCATGCTCGCCTGCTCGACGGAGCCACACCCATGGCCGCAGGGCTGACCCTGAAGACGTCGCTGGGAATGGGCGGGCAGAACTCGGCGATCGTGCTCGCTCCCCCTGCCGAGTGGGCCGCGTGATCCGGTGGGGGCGCGGATGACGCCCGTCGATATCGTCTCCTGCGATGACCACTCCCCTGCCGCCCGCGTACTTCCTTTCCGACGGTGACGCGTTCGTCCCAACCACGTTCGCGAGGGGCCCATGGGGCGAGACGATCAGCGGCATGGTCGTCGGGGGGCTGCTCGGACACGTCATCGACCTCGACACAGGCGATCCCGAACTCCAGCCCGCCCGGCTGACGGTCGACCTGCTGCGGCCCGCGGGCATCGCGCCGCTCACGGCCAGGACCACGGTCGTCAGGCAGGGCAGGCGGCTCAAGCTCGTCGAGGCGGCACTCCTGCAGGCCGACACCGTCGTGGCCAGGGCCAGCGCACTCCTG
>JAOPVI010000020.1 GCA_025966225.1 Mycobacterium sp.
ACGGTTCGGTGTTGTTGTCGGCGCCGTTGGGTGTGGACGTGACGTCCTGGGAGCCGAAGATGCCGTTGAGGCGGTACACGGCGAAGCCCGCGATCGCCAGGACCACCACCGCCACCAGCAGCATCCAGCGCCGGCTCAGCGAGCGGCCGAGCGAAAACCCAGGCATCCGTGACTCTTTCGGCGAGCGGTGATGTCGTGAACTAGGTAGCGGCAATATCAACTAGGTTGACAGTACGGTACGGGACCGGACACCACAACACGTACGTCACGACTTGTGCCGGGTGAGGCTGGGGATGATCATGTTGTCGACGAGCGCGTGCACGGTACGGCGAGACGGAGCCTGGCCCGTCAATATCGAGCGATAGATCAGATAGCCGGGAAGCACGTCCCAGAGGTCATCGGTGACAGCGAAGGCCTCGATCTCGCCACGGTCGACGGCCCGGGCCAGCACGTGCTTCATCAGGGCTTTGCGCTCGCCGAGGAACTGCTGCTGCATCGTGGCGTTGAGCTCGGCGCTCCGGGAGGTCTCCACTAGCACCGCGCGGATGGTGCTGGCATGGGCACTCACGTGAGCGCAGATCGACTCGCCCAAGGCCAGCAGGTCGTCGCGCAGTGTTCCGGTGTCGGGGTCGATCGCGACCTGGCGGGTGCCCTCGACGAATGCCGCCAACACCAGTTCGGCCTTCGTTGGCCATCGTCGGTAGAGCGTGGCCTTGCTGGCGTGCGCACTGGTGGCCACCGCATCCAAGGTCAACCGGTCGTACCCGTGTTCCTGAAGCAGCTGGAGCGTCACCGCGAGCAACTCGGCCTCCCGCGACGACCACGGGCAATCCGCGTCGACATCGGAATTCCGGATCACGGGGGGCCTCCAAGGAACCTAGGGACATCGTTGCATTTTGAGTACGAAGGCATTCTTACTCCACAACCCACAGAAAAGCCTCGGCGGGAACGAGTTGTCGCTCAGAGCTGGGCAATTCGAACGTCAACTTCGGGAGCTCCCGGCCGCCCAGCCTCAGGTCAACGGTGGCTCCGTGGCCAACCGCCCGACCTCGGCCTCCGCGGAAGCCACCTCCGGCTCCAGCGCGGCGACCGCCGCCTGGCGCGCGGCGTCGGGCGCCCCGGCCAATCCGATCAGTCGTTGGTCGAGTTGCTGGATGTGCTGCTCGACGGCAGCCCGACGCTCGATCGACGGCGCGTCCCCAAGCGGAATGGTCGCCAAAGAGCTTGCCAGCCCGGCCAATCGGCGATGCATCTTCGCCTCCGGCGTGTGCTGTCCGGCCCATTCCGGCGGTGCGCCGGTCGGCATGCCGGGTACCGGCTCCACGCCTGCCGCGAGTTGGGCCTGGCTGCGCCGGTTCAGCGAGACCGCGAACATGATCCCGGCTGCCACCACCAGTGCCAGCACCAAAAGCCCCACGAACATCAATGCGTTGAACACCACCTCAGCCTCCCTTCATCGACGACCACGCCACCGCGAGGACGATGAGCACCAACACCGCGGCCGTGATCGCCGCGGCGATCTTGACCTTGCTGTAGGGCCTGCGGCCCTGCACCTCACCGGTGAACCCGTTGATGCACACCTGAAACGGCTGCCCGTTGTAGATCACGGTCAGCAGCCAGATCGGCAGCAGCACGTGCTTGAACGTCATGTTGTACCAATTGGAGTTCTTGGAGTGCACCCGTTGCTCGTCGCCGCCGATGTCGCTGCGCACGGTGTGCTCGATGGTGCTCTCCATCGACGACTTGGCCACCCCGAAGGCCTGCTCGACGGTCAGGTCGTAGGTGCGGCTGAGGTGTCCGGCGATGTACTCCGCCGAGAACGGACGCACGTACTGCGTCGGCCACGGCTCGAGCTCGCGGATCTTCTGCTCGTCCATGCCGGTGTTGGCTAGCACCGGTAGGTCGTCGAACGCGTTGGTGACCCGACCGCTGGCGTAGCTCCACTCCGTGCGGGTCTCGGTGTGTTCGTTGTCGCCCGAGCCGACCGTGATGGTGTAGTGCCTGCCGCGCTCGCCGGTGTAGTCGGTGACGGCGGTGGCGTCGTAGGTGAAGTAGGCGACGTAGATGCTCGAGAACGCCCCGGTGTCGTTGTACTTCTTGAACTCCGACGGTGCGAACCACCGGCCGTTGATCCACTTGTCCACTTCCGCATGGGCATTCGCCTCGTCGACGTGGAACGGCAGTACCGCGTCGACGGGCAGCCGGTCGGGTGCGTCGTGGACGTCGTCGCGCTGGATCGGCGTGGCACAGTACGGACACCGCACCGTGGTCAGCGTCCCCGTGAACGTGGTGTGGCCGCCGCAGTTCTGGCAGACGATCTCCTTCTGCGCGGCCTCCCCACCCGAACCGGCGAAGCGGGCCACCGAACTCGACCGCTGGTCTCCCCACGCCGCGCGCAGGTCGTGCTCCTCCACCTCGTGGTCGGCGGCCTCGACGATCGGTTGCACGTTGCCGCAGCTCGGGCACTTCAGCTGCTGCAGGCGGATGTCGAACGCCAACTGCCCGCCGCACTGGTGGCACGGATACGTGCGGGTCTGCTCGGTGGACTGCAGGCTGGCCCGCACCGGTGGTGGCGGCGGGGGCGGGTACTGCTGGGGCGGGTGTTGCGGCCGACCCTGCGGAGGGCCGGGTTGGCCCTGTGTCACGCCGGCGCTCCTCGCGGGGGCAGTGGCGGCGGGGTGGACGGTGCGAACAACGGCGCAAGTGCGGGAACCGTCTGCGCGGCAACCCAATTCGGCATGCCGTTGGCCCACACGTTGGAATCCGGGCGCAGCTGTCCGGTGGGCACGTACTGCCGCAACTGTTCGATGGTGAACGGTCCGGCGGCCTGGCCGTTGAGCTCCGCGTGGAACGTCTGAGCCTGCGGCAGCGGGGGCGGGCCGGCTTGCGGCGCATACCCGCCCTGCTGCGGCTGCCCGTAGCCGCCCTGTTGGCCGGCCGCCATCATGTTGCCCATCTGCTGGCCCAGCGCCATGCCCATGCCTGCGCCCATCATGGTGCCTGCGCCGCCGCCGGGGTTCTTCGCCGCCTCGACCATCGCCTCGGCGGCCGCGCCCTGCTGCAGGCGATCCATCGGGCCGACGTTGTCGAGGTAGCCAGCCTGCTCGACGCCGCGGGCGACGCCGCGCGTCATCGCCTGGGTGATCTCCTCGGGCAGCGTGATGTTCATCGTGACGCTGTCGATCTTGAGGCCGAACTCGTCGTCGACCCGCTCCTGGACGAAGTCGCGCAGCTTGTCGGACAGTTCGACCTGGCGGCCCTGGAGTTCGATGACGCCGAGCTTGGTCGCCATGATCATGTCCGCGAAGGCGAGCGTGATGATCCGCCGCAGGAGTTCGGAGATTTCCTCGGTGGTGACGGTCGAGTCGGTGCCGATGACCTCGCGCAGGAAGATCTGGGGGTCGGCGATGCGCAGCACGCACAATCCGTTCGCCCGTAACTGCACCATCTTGAAGTCGGGGTCGCGGACCGTGACCGGCGACGGGGTGCCCCAGCGCAGATCGGTCACCGGCCGTGTGTTGATGAAGTAGACCTCGCTGCGGAACGGGCTGCGGAAGCCGTGCGGCCAGCCCTGCAGGGTCGACATGATCGGCAGGTTCTCGGTGACCAGTTGGTAGTGGCCTGGCCCGAACTTGTCGGCGATCTGCCCGCGGTAGACGAACACCGCCTGCTGGCCCTCGCGGACGATCAGCTCGGCGCCGTTCTTGATCTCGTTCTGGTAGCGCGGGAACCGCCACGCGAGCGTCGACCGGGTGTCATCGAACCACTCGATGATGTCGACCAGTTCGCCCTTGATCTTGTCCATTAGGCCCATGACATCCCCTTGGCGGTGTGACTCGAACGCAGAACCGGAGTCTAAAGCGTGTCGATCAACTCTGGTGAGTGGTCGGAGAGCCACGGCTGAACGTGGCCTGCCCGTGTTCTACCCCGCGACCGCGGCACTTACTGACGCGAACTGAACTTTTCCGGCTTCCCGCCCGTGTCATGGGCGGACACACCGCGGTTGGCACCCCTTCGCGGCGGCGTCCCGCGCTCGCCACCGGCGAGACCGTCACATCCATTCATCGTGAGGACACCGGCCATGAAACGAACCCTTCAGATCGCTGGTTGCGCAGTCGGTGTGGTGCTCGCCAGCGCATGTAGCTCGGCAGGATCGCAGAAACCGGCGACCGGCTATGGGAGCACGACCACACCGGCCAGCAGCGCCGCGGCGGCCCCGTCGGGACCGGCCGGCATCGCGACCGCACAGAACTCCCTTGGCCCCATCCTGACCGACGCCAAGGGTCGCGCGTTGTACCTCTTCGAAGCCGACACCAGTCCCACCTCGACCTGCACGGGCGGATGCGCCGAGAAATGGCCGCCGTTGCTGACTTCCGGCGCCCCGATCGCCGCCGCCGGGGTCAACGCGGCGCTGCTGTCGACCAGCCCCCGCGCCGATGGCACCACACAGGTCGTCGTCAACGGTCACCCGCTCTACTACTACGACGACGACCACGGCCCCGGAACCACGGAAGGACAAGGCGAAAGCAGCTTCGGGGCCAAGTGGTACGTGCTCACCCCGGCCGGGCTCAAGATCGACAAGGATTGACCTCGCGCATGCGATCACCCGGTGAGCCAGTGGCGTGATCATGTCTGCCTGCTCAGCTGTCCCGTTAGTGGCATCTAGCCGAGCAATCATCTAACACTTGTACAATCGCTTGACTAAATGTTCACGGTGAGTTCTACTGTTCGGGTTGGCGGATTGAGGCGAAATCCTCACCGTCGGAACATCACTGGCGCGACGACGCGCCAGTCTTCGATGCCGCCGACATCCTTCCTGTTGCTCCTGCGCGGCGTGGCGCTCGTGGGCGCACGGCCAGACCGAGGAGGTCGAGTGAGAATCGAACGCATGAAGTCGATCGCGGCGACGATGGCCGGGGCTGCCGTCATCGCCTCCGTCGCGATCGTCGTCAACGGAGGCCCGCCGGTGTCTGAAACCGTTGCCGGGGGTTCGGGTGATTCCTCGACCACAACCGTTTACACCCAGCCGGCCGTCAAGCCGATGTCGCTCCCATCGACGACGACGGCCGCTGCCCCGAGCACCAACGACCTGGCACCAATGAAGCTCGCGACGCCGGTGGCCTCGCCGACGTTCAAGGCCACCGCAGCAGCCGGTTGCGTGAACAACGGGCAGTGCCCCTGAGCTGGGCGGTTCACAGCCAGTCGTCGTGACGCCGCAGATACCACCGCTTGGCAAGCTGCGCAGTGAAGCCGTAAACCACTGCGGCCGCGCCGATCCAGGGTAGATAGCTCATCGGCAGGGGAACCAGCCCGAGTCGCCCGCCCAGGGGGGTGACGGGGATGAGCAGGCCGACGGCCGCAGCGCCCGTCGCTGCGAGGACGACGGGCCGTGCCGGCCGGGCCCCACGCCACGGCACAGTGCGCACGCGCAGCACGAGCACGATGAGCAACTGGGTGAGCAGTCCCTCGACGAACCACCCGGTGTGAAAGAGCGCGGGCCGATTGCCTGCGTCGAACATCCACCAGAGCACGGCGAATGTCGCGAGGTCGAACAGCGAGCTCAAGGGCCCGAACCACAGCATGAATCGGACCAGACCGCGTGGATTCCAGCGGCGTGGCGACCGCAAGTAATCGTCCTCGGCGCGGTCCCACGGAAGTGCCAACTGTGCGGTGTCGTACAGCAGGTTCTGGACGATCAGCTGGACCGGAAGGATCGGGAGGAACGGAAGGAACGCGGCGGCCGCCATCACTGTGAGCACATTGCCGAAGTTCGAACTGGCGGTGACCTTTACGTACTTCATCGTGTTCGCGAGTGTGCGGCGACCCTCTATCACGCCGTGCGCCAACACCTGGAGATCGTCGTCCAGCAAGATCATGTCTGCGGCGCCCTTGGCCGCGTCGGTGGCGTTGTCGGCTGCGATGCCGGCATCGGCGGCGCGCAGTGCCGGAACGTCGTTGACCCCGTCACCGAGGAAACCGACAGTGTGACCCCGCGTGCGCAACGCCGCCACGACACGAGCCTTGTGAGTGGGAGAGAGCTGTGCGAACACCGTCGCACCGTCGACGAGGGTGCCGAGTTGCCCGTCGTCGAGCGCGTCGACGTGATTGCCCAGCACCACTTTTCCTGGGATCAGACCCACCTGTGAGGCCACCACGCGAGCGACGTCCTCGCTGTCGCCGGTCAGGATCCGCACCGTGACGCCGTAGTCGGCCAGGGTGTCGATGGCCGCGTCGACGCCGACCCGGACGGGGTCGACGAACCCGAGGAATCCGACGAGGACCAGCCCGTGCTCGTCGCGTTCGTCATAGGGTAAGTGGCGCGCAGTGCCGGTACGGACTGCGACGGCCAGCACCCGCATTCCACGCATGGCGTAGGTGTGCACGACTTCACGAGCCTCGGCCCGCAGCGTCTGGTCGAGTGGAATGACGTTGTCATCCAGTCGGATACGGTCACAGCGGGTGACGATCTCCAATGGGTCGCCATGACTGATCATGATGTGCTCGGCGCTCTGGCGCCGCACGACGACCGTCGACAGCCGCCGGGTGTGATCGAAGGCGAGCTCGTCGACCTTGTCATACGCGGCCTCGGTGACCACGCCGTTTCTGTACCGACGAGGCGTTCGATGACGGCTTCGTCGAGCGCGTTGTATGGGCAGTCCTGGAAAGACACTGCCACGTAGGCGATTTCGCCCACCTGATCGTCGATGCGGCCGGCGGGGTCGACGCTGTGGGCGAACACCACCCGGTCTTCGGTGAGCGTGCCAGTCTTGTCGACGCACAGCACGTCCATCGCGCCGAGGTCCTGAATCGCCTCGAGCCGACTGACGATCACTCGTTCCCGGGCCAGCCGCGTGGCGCCGCGGGCGAGATTGGCAGTGACGATCACCGGCAGCATCTCCGGTGTCAGCCCGATTGCCACGGCGACGCCGAACATCGCGGCCTGAGCCCAGTCCCCGCGGACCCACCCATTGACCACCAGGACCAACGGCGCCATCACCAGCATGAGGCGGATCAGGGTGAACCCCACCGTTCGAACTCCACGATCGAAGCTCGACTCGGGCCTCAAGGCCTTCATGGTGCGCGCCAAGGCATCGTGGAGGGTCGCGGTACCCGTGGCGACCACCAACGCCGTCGCCGTACCCGCAACGACCGTCGTTCCGGTAAAGCACAACGAAGGGGTGTCGATACCGACGTCCGAACGCATGCCCTCGCGCAGCGGTGGCGGCGGTTGCTTGCGCACCGGCAGGGATTCGCCGCTCAGGACGGCCTGATCTACCAAAAGTCCAGCCGCGGTGAGCAACCGAAGATCCGCCGGTACGACGTCTCCGCCGCGGAGTACGACGACATCGCCGGGAACCAAGTCCTCGATCGGGACTTCACGGTCGGTTGGCAGCTGTCCGACGCCTGCCCGGCGCCGAACCGTCGCGGTTGTCGACAGCTGTTCGCGTAGTCCTCGAACGGCGCGGACGGAGCGCGTCTGCTGCCACACCCGAAGGCCCACGGCCAATGTCACCATGACCCCCACGGTGGTGGCACCATCGCCGTCACCGACGACGACCAACACCGCGCCGAGCACGCTCAGTAGGCCGACGAACGGACTCCGAACTGCGACCCAAACACGCTTGACCACACCGTCTTCGACGTAGTTGCCTGGCCGGTTGTCGCCGTACTCGACCGACCGAGCTTCCGCAGCCCGCTCCGTCAGACCATTCGGCGAACTCGCGAGGCGTTGATAGGCGACGAACACCGGGGAATGCGCGAGTTCGGCCAACTGGCACTGGTCGTCGAACCCGTCCCGCCAACGTGGGGTGGACTCAACTGACGGTGTTGCCATGGCCCTTTTCCTCGTTCGATAACCGACTCAACGCGTACACGGCGACCCTGGGAATCAGCACGTGTCTTACCTGGGAACGTTCAAACAGTTGTAAATATGTTCCAAGTGCGAGAGCCTGAGTGTGCCGTCGCCCGAGAGGAGCATTCGTGTCCGTCAGCGGTCCAGCAGATGCAGCAGTGCCTGAGCAGCTGATCCAGGACTCGGCGGGCATGTTCGCCATGCTGTCTGCGACCGTGCGCCTGCAGATCATGTGGTTGCTGTCCCTGGGCGCGCGCGATGTGGGCACCCTCGCCGACGAAACCGGCCAGACGATGGCAACGGTCAGCCACCACCTCGGCAAGCTCAAGTTGGGGGGGTTCGTGAAAGCTAAACGGGACGGACGGCATCAGGTTTACGTCGTCAGCAACGAGCTTGCCCTAGAGGTTGTTCGTGTCGCCATCAACGCTGGGCTTCACGAGCCGGCCTCCGCCCTTCGCGCGACGCACGCCGGATAGGGCACTCGCTGGCTGGCTTTCCCTCGATTGATGGTCAGTTCGTCGTTGGGTGGGGTGTTCCGAGGTAGGGAAATTCGGTGAGGGTGTCGGTGTGTGGACTCAACCCGGTGGGCGGGATGTCGCCCTTGGACAGGAAGGCCAGCCGGTAGTTGATGACGTCGTCGGTGAAGACGCGACCGTTGGGATACTCCGCAGGCGCCGAGGGATCGAAGGTCAGCATGTCGGGCAGCGTGCCCTCGGCCTCGATGGCGGCGACCGCTTCCTCGCGCGTGTAGCCGCCGGTATGACCCATGATGTGGACGAACATGTCGGTCCAGCGGTCACGGTCGTTGGGCGGCTCGCTGGCGTTGTATTCCTCTTTGGTGTCGTCGGTGTTGAAGAAGCTGCTGACCGACGGATGACCGGCGCGGTCGACGTGCAGGAGCTCGCCGTCGCGGCGCAGGCTGCAGCGGCCCCAGATCCGGATGTCCGGGTTGGCGCCCAGCGTCTTGGTGGGAAGCTCGATCACGGTGGAGAACACGTTGGCTTCGGTGTTGGAATCGATTCCGGTCCAAGGTGATTCACCTCCGAGGTGGGGTGCGGTGAAGTTGCGTCCGCCCGAGGTGTCGAACAGGGCCTTGATGCCGTCGAAGTCGAAGAAGAAGGCGTCGCTGCGGGCACCTGCGAAGAACGTGATGTCCCCGGACGTGACGATGTTCGGCTTCGGGCCGAAGGACACCTCGACGCCGGAGAAGATCTTGGTGCCGACGGGCTCGGGGGACCGGGCCTCCTCGCCGGTGGCCAGGTAGACGTCGACGGTCTGCGCACCGTCCTGCGGTGTCGAGAAGACGTAGCTGAAGGCGATGTCGTCGATCAGGTCGCCGTCGTTGTCGATCGCGAGCCGGTAGATGGCTTCGGGATGCAGCGCGTCGGCCTGCGGATTGGCGTTCAGGATGAGCACCGTCCGCGCGGGGTTTGCGGGCGACTGAAAGGCGTACAGGTCGCAGAGGTCGAGCCGCTGGTCGCCCAGCGGCGGACCGAGACTCAAGCCGGTGAAGTGGTTGGACATGGTTGTCCCCTTGCTGCCGAAGATGTCGCCGCCGATGCCGCGGATCCCCATCTTTACAGCTTGTCGACGTCGATGTCCCCGTACTTCAGATGTCGCGCGCCGTCGCTCCGCCAAATCTGCTCTGCAACAACGTATCGAAGTATTCGGCCCAGTCCGAAACCGTCTCGATGGCGAGCATCAAGTCATCCGGTGAGAGCGTGTCGATCACGGGCAACTCGACCGACATCACGATCTGCTGGAGGTCCGCGTCGACGACAGTCTTGGCCATCGGCACCTCGAGGTTGATCGCGTTGACCGCCTCGTAGACGCATGGCGACACGCCGAAGCCTTCGAGCAGCAGCGCCAGCACCGTCACGAACGACGAACCAGGCCCGCTCTGGCGGACGTAGACCACCGGCCCGCCCAGCGAGATCGGAATGTCTCCGTCCTCGTCCCGCTCGATCGTGGCGAGCGCGAGCTCGTTCTTGAGCGTCGCCTCCAGCCACTGGTCAAGCACGTCCGGCACCGCCGCTACGTCTGCACCGAAGTCAACCGTGTCGGCGAGCTGTTCCAGCAACGACTCCGGCGCGCTCTGCCGTTCCGCGTCGATCTGCAATGTCATAAGAATCCCCCCGACATCTCACGCACCCGGGACGCAGTTTCCCCCTGCTCACCCGGGCTGCGAACATCAAACCACCAACGACCGACATCGGCGGGTCATTGGACATGCTTTGGCTAACTTCCGACATCTGAGGCCACGGAGGATTCTTGGAGCCGGCTTGGAACGAGATCCGCGCAAAGCCGCCAAACCCGCTGGTGTGGCATCTAGCATTGACCGAGAGCGATCTTGATCCGGGGGGACAGACAGATGCTTGAAGTCATCGACAAGGGACGTTGCACGGACGCGCATCCGGTGCCACTGCTGTTCGTTCACGGCGCGTGGCACGGAGCATGGTGCTGGGACGAACACTTCCTGGACCTGTTCGCCGACAAGGGGTATCGGGCGTTGGCGGTCAACCTACGCGCGCATGGCGGCAGGCCCAGTACCAAACCGCTACACGGGCATACGACCGTCGACTACCTCGACGACGTCGCCGACGTCGTCGACGGCCTGCCGTCGCCCCCGGTTCTGATCGGCCACTCGATGGGCGGCTACCTCGTGCAGAAATATCTGGAGTCCCATGAAGCTCCAGCCGGCGTGTTCGTCGCCTCGGTGCCTCCGACGGACGCGCTGCCGTTCGTCATGAGGTGGACGAGGCAGCGGCCAGCACCCCTCGCGCGTTCGCTGCTCACGGGAAATAGTCTGGCGTTGTTGAATACGCCCGAACTCTGCCGCGACAAGATGTTCTCGCCGCACACGCCGGAGTCAGACGTGATTCGATACACCGCGCGGCTGCAGAACGAGAGCAGGCGGGCGTCACTGGGAATGTGCTTCCGGCGCTCTAAACCGGACCGCGTGAGCTCGCCCATGCTTGTGCTCGGAGCCGAGGACGACCCCTGCTTCACGCAACGAGAAGTCCACGCGACGGCGGCCGCCTACCAGACCGAAGCGAAGATCTTCGGCGGCATGGGTCACGACATGATGCTGGAGCCAGGGTGGCAGGGCGTCGCCGAGTACATCGACACCTGGCTCGTCGACCAAGGGCTGTGAGGGATTACCGGCGGCAGTTCTCGTAGTCGTCGATGAGGCGCTGTTCGTTCGGGTCGGGCCGGTAGGTGCGCACGGTGCAACCGCCGATGGTGACCGCGACCGGACCCGTGGTGCGGACGTTGAAGTCGCGACGCCCCTGCAGTTGGTCGGTCGCGGTGTAGAGCACCGGCCGGGGCAGGGTGGCCACGATCGGGAGCTGGGCGGTGGCCAGTTGCAGCGCGACCGCCGGATCGTGGGAAATGGTCTGCTCGGATATCCACACCGGGGGCGTCTTCGGTGCGTTGATGGTCAGGGCATCGACGTGCGGGATCGCCTGGTCGGCATTGAGCGAGCTCCACACGGCGAGCTCCGCGGGGGACGGCAGCCGCTGGAAACTCGTGACCACGGCCGGGTGGGTCTTGCTCGCGTCGATCGTCCACACGCCGCCGGCCAGTTGCGGGAATCGGGCGCCCAGCGTGGTGACGGCGGCCGTGACTGCCGTGTAGTCCGCAGGGTCGGGGAATTCGATGGCCCCGAGGGTGGGATGGCCACGGTCGGCCTCGACGGCCGGAACGGCCCCGGCGCGGGTGATGGCGGCACGCAATTTCACCGCGGCGCTTGGGAATTCACGGACCATCGTGGCCCAGTCTCGGCCTTGGCTCACGATCTCATCCGCGTTGTCGACGGGCAGCCGGCCGCTGTCGACGGCGAACAGGTCCTGGCCGCGGTGCACGTCGAGTTCGGTCTGGTAGGCCGAGTAGTCGACATTGCGAAGCTCGTCCAGGTAGCGCGTGGCGATCGCCGCGACCTGATCGGGCGTGACGTCCTCGGCCACCTCCACCGACAGCCAGAAGTGGACGTAGCCCCTGGGGATGTCGTCGGTGAGCTCGCTGGTGGCACCCCGCACTCCGGGCATCGACCGGAGCTGATTGGTGAGCTGGTCGACCTGCTGGTGGCGATCCGGCGCAACCTCGGAGCAGCCGACGAGCGACCACGCCACCACGAGCAGCGCACAACCGAGGCCGCGCCAGCGCCCCGGCCCGGGCGCACGTGCTGACTGTGTCATGACTAGCCGAGACTATCGCGCTGGCCGCCTGAACTAATTGACGGACACCGTGGCTAACATCGGTGGACTTGGCCAAAGCCGGCCGCGGGAGGGACTCGACGACGTGACCATCACACCGGAGGAGACCCCGCGCCTGGCCAACGACGCCGAACGCACGGTCTACCAAGCCCTGCTCGCACAAATGCAGCCCAACGACCGCGTCATCCCCGGGCAGCGGGTCACCGACCACCTCAAGGACCACGAGGTCGACTTCGTCGTCGCGATCGAAGGTGCGGGCATCGTCTGCCTCGAGGTCAAGGGCGGCGAGGTCTGGCACGACGGCGAGACGTGGCGCCAGAGGCGCCGCGGCCACGAGCACAAGATCCACCCGGTCCGTCAGGCCCGCGAAGCCTGCTACGCGCTGCGCGAGTTCATCGAGAAGGACGACCGGTGGACGCAGGGCCGGTTGCGCTGGGACCACGTCGTCGTGCTGCCCAACGCCGAACTCGCTGAAGACTTCGCGCTTCCGGAATGCCCGCGCTGGAAGGTCCTCGACCGCAACGACCTCCCCAACCTCGTCGACAAGCTGCGGTACGTGCTCGTGAGCCAGGAGTTGCCACGGGACCTGCTCAGTCAACAGGGCATCGAGCAACTGTCGACGGCGTTGTCGGGCAGGGGATTACCCCAGCGCAGCGTGGTCGCCCGCGCCTTGGCCAACCAGGACGCCGCCGA
>JAOPVI010000045.1 GCA_025966225.1 Mycobacterium sp.
CTCATCGAGTGTGGCGATGTCCTTCGTGGGGAACCAACCCTCGTCGTCCAGGACCGATCCGATGCCGGTGTACCTGCCGGACACCTGCTCACCCCGCACGAACAGCTCACCGGTCTCACCCACCCCGAGCACGGCGCCGTGTTCGTCACGGACCTGCACCTCGATACCGGGTACTGGCTGCCCTACCGAGCCGAGCCGCTTGGCCACGTACTGGTCGGTGTTGCCATGCGCGTTACGGTGGTCGTCCGGAGTCAGCACGGCAATCGTCGAACTGGTCTCGGTCAGGCCGTAGGCATTCACGAATCCCACGTGGGGCATGAGGTCGAGCGCCTTGCGCACCAAGGGAAGTGGGACCTTGGACCCGCCGTAGGCCAGGTTGCGCAGCGCCGGCAGTTGGGTCGGCTCTTGTTCCAGCGCCGTGACGATGCGGTCCAACATGGTGGGTACGACGGTCGCCGTGGTCACCTCTTCGTCGGCGACCAGGCGCACCCACTCGCGCGCGTCGAAACTGGTCAGGTACACCATCTTTCGTCCCGCGTACAGATTCGACATCGCCGCGTTCACACCGGCGACGTGATAGGGCGGAACGCAGATCAGCGCCGCATCCGTGGCATCGGCCGAATCGAACTCGACGGTGCCGGTGATGTAACTGGTCAGGTTGCCGTGAGACAGCTCGACTGCCTTCGGTTTCGACGTCGTACCCGAGGTGAACAGCACGATCGCGACGTCTTCCGGATCAGCGAACTCCGCTACGGGTTCTGTGGTCCGGGCGTCCGCCAGGAACTGCTCCGAGTCAACGACGCGCTTGCCCACGTCGCCGACCATGTCGCGGTAGCGCTCGTCGACGATCACCAGCGGATCGGGCAATCGCCCGATGAGCTCTTGGACACCGTCGGGGCTCAACCGGTAGTTGATCGGCGTGTATGGCACTCCGGCCCGCGCCGCGGCGAAGATCAGCAACGGCTGCATGACGCCGCCGGAGCCGACATAGGCGACGTGCTGTGCGCCCGAGGCGGCGATCACGCCCGCTCCCCCGTCGGCCAGTGCGCTGAGTTCGCCCGTCGTGAAGCGGGTATGGCCGTCCACCAGCGCAATCCGCTCCGGGTTGCCCGAAGCGGCCATCTCCAACAGCAACGAAATGCTCAACGCCTCCGCTTTCATTCGCGAGTACCGCAGATTCTAGACCCCGGTCACGGAATCAGCTATATAGTTATAGGCTTAGCGGCACCTAGTCAACGCGCACGCCCGCCGACGGCGGGAACGACAGCGACGCCTGCCGGAAGGAGTGCAATGAGTAGCACGCCCGAGATCGCCATCATCGGCGTCGGACTTCACCCGTTTGGGCGGTATGAGGATCGGTCGGCGCTGGAGCTGGGCGCCGTGGCGATCAGCAGGGCGCTCCGTGATGCCGGAGTGCCATGGTCGGACGTGGGGAGCCTGTACGCGGGCAGCCTCGAGGTGGCCAACCCGGAGGCGGTAACGGGGCTGGCAGGCATGACCGGCGTTCCGGCGCGCGCGACGCTGAGCGGCTGTGCCACCGGAAATTCACTGCTGACGCTGGCCGCGCGCGACGTGCAACTCGGCGAGGCCGACATCGCAGTGGGCGTCGGACTGGACAAGCATCCGCGCGGCGCGTTCGGGGCCGACCCGTCGGTGTCGGGCTTGCCCCAGTGGTACGGCGATCAGGGCATGTTCCTGACGACCCATTACTTCGGCACAAAGATCATGCGTTACATGTACGACCACGGCATCACCGAGGAGACGCTGGCCCGCGTCGCAGCCAAGAACATGGAAAACGGTGCGTTGGCGCCGCACGCTTGGCGGCGCAAGCCCATGAGCATCGAGGCGATCCTGGGCTCGCCCGTCGTGAACGCGCCACTGCGCCAGTACATGTACTGCAACCCGAACGAAGGCGCCGCCGCCGTCGTGGTGTGCCGCGCCGATAAGGCCAAGCAGTACACCGACACTCCGATCTACCTGCGCTCGACGGCGCTGCGCAGCCGGCGCGAGGGTGCCTACGAGTTGTTGCGCACCTCGATCGAACTGCCCATCAGGCCGGGCACCACCGCCGAGGCCGCTCAGGCCGCCTACGACTTGGCCGGAATCGGCCCCGAGGACGTCGACGTCGCGCAGTTGCAGGACACCGATGCCGGCTCCGAGCTCATTCACATGGCCGAGACCGGGCTGTGCAAAGACGGTGAACAGGAGGCGCTGCTCGCCGACGGGGTCACCAAGATCGGCGGCCGGCTGCCCATCAACACCGACGGTGGACTGCTCGCCAACGGCGAACCGGTCGGCGCGTCCGGCCTACGGCAGGTCTACGAGCTGGTGCAGCAGCTGCGCGGCACCGCAGGTGACCGACAGGTACCCAACGATCCGCGGGTCGGGCTCGCTCAACTTTACGGGGCGCCCGGGACCGCCGCAGTCGCCATCCTCTCCAGGTAACCCAACGAAGGGAGTAGTGCAAATGACCGACACCCAGGCGGAAGCCCAACCCCGCGCCGAGGTGGACCTGGACCATCACTCGGCCGAGTTCAGAGACAACCCGCACGGGACCTTTCGCGAGATGCGCGAATCAGGATGTCCGGTAGCGCATTCCGACCACTACGACGGCTTCTGGGCGCTGGTCGACTACGCCTCGGTGTTCGAGGCCGCTCGCGACGACGACTTGTTCAATTCCTATCCGTCCGTTGGCGTGCCTGCCAACGAAATGGGGCTGCCGATCCTGCCGATCGAATCGGACCCACCGGAGACCCAGGAGCTGCGCGAGGTCACCCTCAAGCGGTTCTCACCTGGTTCGGCGGAGCGGTTCCGCGACGGCGCCATCGAGATGACCAACGAGGCCATCGACGCCTTCATCGAGCGCGGCGAGTGCGACCTGGTCGGCGAGTTGACTACCCCGCTGCCTGCGCGGTTGATTCTGCGACTGTTGAAGTTCGACGAGTCCCGGCACCACGAGTGGGTGCACTGGGTGCACAGCACCGTGCACGACCGCGCGCACGAGCCGGAGAAGGCAGGCGCGGCCGGCATGGAGATGTTCGGCGAGATCGTCAAGCACATGCAGGAGCGCCGGGCCGAGGGGCTCGGCGACGATCTGTTCAGCGACATCCTGCGCGGCACGCTGAACGGCAAGCCGCTCGACGACGGCCAGATCACCATGTACACGGTGCTGATGATGCTGGGCGGCATGGACACCACCAGCGGCTTCACCGGCAACGTGCTGCGGCACCTGTGCGAGGACGCCAAACTGCGGAAGAGACTGATCGACGACCCAGGACTCTTGAAGAAGTCCACCGACGAACTGCTGCGGCTGTACTCGCCCACGATCGGACTGGCCCGCACTGTGTCCCGCGATACCGAGTTCCACGGTCAGCCACTGTGTGCGGGCGATCGGGCGATTCTGATGTGGGGAGCAGCCAACCGGGATCCCGCGGTGTTCGAGAATCCCGACAGACTGGACCTCGACCGTGCGAACGCGAAAAAGCAGATGGCCTTCGGCGTCGGTATCCACCGCTGCCTCGGTTCGCACTACGCGAAGATGATGTTCGACGTCATGATCACGCAGATCCTGCAGCGCCTGCCCGACTTCGAACTTGCCGGTGAGGCCAAGCTCTTCGAGGACGCGGGCGAGGTGTACGCCGTGCGCGAGTTGCCGGTCAAGTTCACGCCCGGCAAGCGCATGAGCTGACCGCATGACGGGAGATGCGCGGTGACGGCTGGCACCATCGCCGGACTGCTGGACGAATGCGCAGCCAGCAGACCGGATCGTCCCCTACTGCGGGACGTCGCAGGGGTGACGTGGACGGTGGCCGAGGTCGCCACGCTGGCGTCAGCCGCCGTGGGATGGCTGTGGGAGGCCGGTGCGCGGCCCGGCATGACTGTCGCCTGGCAGTTGCCTTCGCACGTCAACGCCGCGGTGGTGACGTTGGCCCTGTCCCGGATGCCCGTCATCCAGGCCCCGGTGCTGCACCTCTACCGACTCCGCGAGGTGTCCGCGGCGGTCGAGGTCGCCAACGCAGACATCCTGTTGGTCGACGAGTCGACGGCAGCCAATGCCGCGCCGGGGATTCGTACGATCGTCGTACCACCCGACCTCGTCGACTTGCTCCAGACCGCCACCGCAGCGCCGCCCGAGGCCGACGCCCCGCACTCCGCGACGGATCCACGCTGGGTCTACTTCACATCGGGTACCACCGGCCGCCCGAAGGGCGTGCGCCACACCGACGCCACGCTCCTCAGCGCCGCGCATGGCTACGTCGCCCATCTCGGGGTGGGCAGCCACCCCGCCGAAGTCGGCACCATCGCCTTCCCGATCGCGCACGTCGGCGGCATGGTCTATCTCGCCACCGCAATGCTCGGCGACTTTCCGGTGTTGCTGGTGCCCAAGGTCTCCGCCGAAGACCTGCCCCGGTTGCTCGCCGAGCACCGGGTAACGGTGACGGGCGCCAGCACCGCGTTCTACCAAATGCTGCTGGCCGCCCAGATGGCCGCGCCGACAGCCGAATTGCTGATGCCCTCGATGCGGATGCTGATCGGCGGGGGCGCCGCCTGCCCGCCCGAGGTGCACCGGCAGGTGCGCGAGCACCTGCGAATTCCCGTCGTGCACGCGTACGGCATGACCGAGGCGCCGATGATCTGCGTCAGCCAGGCCGCAGACAGCGACGAGCAGTTGGCCAACAGCGCGGGCCTGCCGATCCCCGGCTCGGAGGTACGGATCGCCGCCAGCGGCGAGATCGAGCTGCGCGGCGGCAACCTGACCCCGGGATACGTCGAGTCCGAGCAGTGGGACGGCGCGCTGACCTCGGACGGGTGGTTCCGCAGCGGCGACCGGGGTTACCTGCGTCCCGACGGGCGCATCGTGGTCACCGGCCGCGTCAAGGATCTGATCATCCGCAAGGGCGAGAACGTCGCGCCCGACGAGATCGAGAACGAACTGCTGGCCCACCCCCTCGTCGACGAGATCGCGGTGCTCGGCCAGCCCGACGAGCTGCGCGGTGAGCTGGTGTGCGCGGTGGTGCGCCGCTCACCACGGCACCGCGACGTCACCCTCGACGAGTTGTGCACATTCCTCGACGGACGCGGACTGATGAAGCAGAAGTGGCCGGAGCGGTTGGTCGTCGTCGATGAGTTCCCGTTGACGGGGCTGGGCAAGGTCGCCAAGTCCGAGCTGGCCAGACAGATCGCAGGAGGCACCCGATGACAGCGTTATCCACTGACGAGCGTGAGGAACTCGCGCAGTCCGTGCGATCTGCCTGCGAGCGGTTGGCGCCCGAGGAACGAGTCCGCGCCGTCGCCTACGGCGAGAGCGACGACGAGCCGGACGCCAACTCCGGCTTCGACACGGCACTCTGGGACGTGCTGTGCAACCAGGTCGGCGTGGCGGCAATCGCGCTGCCCGAGCAGCTCGGCGGCGCCGGCTACGGAGCATCGGCGTTGGGCGTGGTCGCCCACGAACTCGGACGCGCCCTTGCGCCCGTGCCTTTCGTCGGCTCGACGGTGCTGGCCACCGGATTGTTGCTGGACCTGACCGAACGCGACCCAGACGCCGAGAAACGGCTCACCGGGCTGATCGAAGGCAGGCGCACCGCCGCGGCCGCCCTCACCGGCGACGGCGGGCTGTGGCGTCGATCGGCGGTCACGCTGAGCGCGGTGCCCGCCGGCGAATTCTGGCGTATCGATGGCACCGTGCGCCACGTGCTGGGCGGAACCGCGGCCGACGACCTGGTGGTCGTCGCCGTCGCACCCGACGGCGAGCCGTCCGTGTTCGTGCTCGACCCGACCGTCGACGACGTCGTTGCCGAGCCCGAACGAGTGCTCGACGGCACCAGACCGATGGCCACCATCACATTGAGTTCGGCTCCCGCAGTGCGGCTTTCCGGGGACGGGCCCGTCGACGCCATCGTCGCGCGCAACGTCGACATGGCGTTGGCCGTGCTGTCGGCCGAACAGGTCGGCGCTTGCGAGCGGGTGCTCGAGCTCGCTACCGGTTACGCGCGCACGCGCGAACAGTTCGGCCGCCCCATCGGCAGCTTCCAAGCCATCAAGCACAAGTGCGCAGACATGCTGGTGGACTTGGAGTGGGCGCGATCGGCCTCGCAGGCCGCGCTCGAGGCGTTCGACACCGACGATGTGACGACCGCAGGCGAGGCGGAGTGGCGCGCCAGCATGGCCAAGGCGGTGTGCTCGGAGTCGCTCCGAAATGCCGCTCACGCCAACGTCCAAATCCACGGCGGCATCGGTTTCACGTGGGAGGACTCCGCACATCTCTACTTCCGGCGGGCCCGCACCGACGAGGTGTTGTTGGGCTCACCCGCCCAGCACTGGGCTCGGTTGTCGACGTTGACCAAACTGCTCTGAAGCAACGCCGAAGCGCCCGGTTAAGTCTGCTTGCCTGGCCTGGCCGCCACTGACTAGACTCACGTCTAAATAACTAAATGTTTCTCTGTTTAACCGCCGTCCCAATCCCCGAGGAGCCACCGTGCCGCTGCAGCCTTGGATGGAATTGATCTCCGTCGACGATCACTTGATCGAGCACCCGAAGGTGTGGAGCGACCGACTCCCGACCAAGTACCTCGAGGCCGGACCGAAGATCATCGAGTGGGCGCGACCCGACACCGGTGCCATGTGTCAGGTGTGGGAGTACGAGGGCCGGATCTACCCATACATCGGGCTCAACGCCGTCGCGGGCAAGAAACCCGAGGAGTACGGCATCGAACCGGTGCGCTACGACGACATGATCCCCGGCTGCTACGACCCCAAGGCGCGGGTCGCCGACATGGACATCGACGGCGTGCAGGCGATGACGTGCTTCCCGTCGTTCCCGCGGTTCGCAGGCGCGGTGTTCTTCGAGGGTGAAGACAAGGAACTGGCGAAGTTGTGCTCCGCAGCGTGGAACGACTTCCACCTCGACGAGTGGGCCGCTACCGCACCCGACCGATTCGTCCCCGTCGCCATGCTGCCGTTCTGGGACGTCGACGCCAGCGTCAAGGAGATCCACCGCGTTGCCGCCAAGGGCGCAAAGTGCGTGACGTTCCCCGATCTGCCGGACAAGCTAGGGCTGCCGTCGGTGCACTCCGACCACTGGGATCCGCTTCTGTCGGCAATGGAGGAGACCGACATGGTGCTGGCACAGCACTTCGGCTCCGGGGGCTTCCCGCCCCCGATCGCTCCTGATGCTCCGTTCGCCGTCTTCATCACGTTGATGGGCACCATGTCGATGACCGCGATGGCGGACTGGCTCTTCTCCAACACGCTGTACCGCCACCCGAAGCTGAAGATCGGGCTGTCCGAGGGCGGCATCGGCTGGATCCCCTACATCCTGGAGCGCTGCGACAGCGTGTGGCGCAAGCACCGCTTCTACAACAACATCAACCAGGATCACCCGCCGAGCTACCTGTTCAAGAAGCACATCCACGGATGCTTCATCGAGGATGACTTCGGCGTGGAGATGCGGCACATGATCGGCGTCGACAAGATCACCTGGGAGTGCGACTATCCGCATTCGGACTCGTTCTGGCCGCAGAGTCGGGAGCGTGCCGCCCAGGCGCTGGAGAAGGTGCCCGACGACGAGGTGCACCGCATCGTCGAGCTCAATGCCCGTGAGTTCTACAACTTTCCGCGGGTGGCGTGACGTCCGCGGATGACCTGGAGCGGGTCGAGCAGCTTCCACGGTCGGACTGGACCGATCAGGATCTCCTGACCAAGGACGAGGCGCGCGAGCGCCTCGTCGAGGAGATCGGTCGCACCAAGGCCCGGCTCGCCGAAGTACAGGCGAGCACCGGCGACCCCGCCCACATCGATGCCGAGGTGACGATGCTGGAACGTCGGCTCAACGCGATGGAGTCGGTGCACAACGAGTACAACGACTATCTCGACGGAAACAAGTGATGGTGTCGGCTTCCTCTGACGCTTCGGCCGTCGTCGAAGACAC
Source organism: Mycobacterium sp. (assembly GCA_025966225.1). GTDB lineage: Bacteria > Actinomycetota > Actinomycetes > Mycobacteriales > Mycobacteriaceae > Mycobacterium. The sequence continues at coordinate 7,931 of JAOPVI010000045.1, forward strand.
CGACGCACTGCGCGCGGAGTTCCGCGAGTTCCTCGACGGCGCGCCCAAGCCGGTCGGCCTGCGGAACTACGGACCCACGCCCACCGCGGACGACGTCGAGCCGGGCCGGGCGTGGCACCGCCAGCTCGCCGATCACGGATACACCTGCCTGCACTGGCCGCGCGAATTCGGCGGCGCCGCAGCCACCGTGGCGTATCAGGCCATCTTCGCCGAAGAGTGTGCGCGCGCGGGCGTGCCGCGTCAGCTGAACATCACCGGCGCGGATCTGGTCGGTCCCGTGCTGATCAAGTTCGGCAGCCAAGAGCAGAAGGACAGGTACCTCGAGCCGATCAGGCTCGGCGACGCCGTCTGGACTCAGCTGTTCTCCGAACCGGGCGCGGGCTCCGACCTGGCGAGCGTGCGCACCCGCGCCGAACGCACTCCGACCGGTTGGCGCATCGACGGCCAGAAGGTGTGGAGTTCCGCGGCCGCCTCGGCCGACTACGGGCTGCTGCTCGCCCGCACGGGTCCCGACAAGCACCGCGACCTGTCGATGTTCATCGTGCCGATGGACACTCCGGGGGTCTCGGTGCGACCGCTGACCCAGATGGACGGCGAGAGCAAGTTCAACGAAGTCTTCTTCGACGGCGCCGAACTGAACGACGACGCCCTCGTCGGCGAGGTCGGGCAGGGCTGGGCCGTGGCGATCGTGACCCTGGGGCGCGAACGCCTCACGTTGGGGTCGCAGGCGGTCTCGATGTTCCGCCTGCACGAGCGGATGGTCGACGCCGCCCGCGACCACGATCTGCTCGACCCGGTGCTTTCGCGGTCCATGACCCGGCTGTGGTCCCGGATGTGGCTGCTTCGCTACACCTGGCAACGCGCCATCGAGTCCGGAGATCTCACGTCGTCGGCCTTCTCGGTGCTCAAGCTGATGACCTCGGAGACCGACCAGGACCTTGGCGACATGGCCACCGAGGTGCTCGGCACCGATGCGTGTGTCGACCCGGCCGACTCAGGTGATGCGGCCGACCTGGTGCACCACATGCTGGTTGGCCGGGCGCAGACCATCCTTGGCGGAACCAGCGAGATCCAGCGCAACATCCTCGGTGAGCGGGTACTGGGACTCCCCAAAGAGCCGCGATGAGCAGAGTGGCCAGTTGACGACATCTTTGACCGCAGCCGCCCTCGCCGGTGCGCTGCGTGACACACTGCGCCCTGGCATGACGGTTGCCCTCGGCGACGGCGTCGGGCAACTGCGCTGCCTCAGCGACGGAACGTCGGTCGGCGCGGCGCTGAGTGCAGCGGCGTGCAAGGTGGGCTCGGTGCGGTTGGTGGTGGGCTGGCAGCCCACGCCGATGGACGGCCTCGACCCCGAGGCCTTCGGCGAGGTGATCGCCCTGATGCCCGGATGGGGCGCGCGCGACGTGCTGCGCAGCCCGAACGCGCGGTTCCTGCCCACCCGGCTGGCCGCGATACCCGCGCTTCTGTCCGACGTGTTGCGGCCCGGTCTGCTGCTCACCCGGCTGGTGTCACGCGACGGCGTACTGCAGTTCGGCACCGAGGTGTCCTGGCAGCAGGCGGCGATCGAGAGCGGAGCGCGGACGTTCGGCGTCGTGGACACCACTGCCCCAGCGGCGTCGGGCGAGCCTCCAATGGACCCGTCCGACATCGAGGTACTCGGCACGGTGGCCGGTGGCACCGTGTGCATGCCGCAGCGCGAGCCCGAAGCGATCCACGATGCACTGGCCGACCGGGTGTTGCAGTTGGTGCCCGAGGGGGCGCGATTGCAGTACGGGCCAGGGCAACTCGGGATTGCCCTGCTGCGGCGGGCCCGGGTGCCGCTGCACATCGACACCGGCATGCTCACCGAAGGCGTCGTCGACCTCGACCGGCGCGGACTGCTGGCGGGCACGCCGTCGGCGACATACCTGTTCGGAAGCGAAGCGCTGTACCAATGGGCCGACGGCCGCCCGATCCTGCACGGTCTCGACCACACCCATGACCTCACCCGGCTGTCCCGCGGCGCACCGTTGGTCGCGGTGAACACCGCCATCGAACTCGATCCCGATGGGCAGCTCAACGTCGAAGGCGTCGGAGAAAAGATCATCGGTGGCATCGGCGGACACCCCGACTACTGCGCGGCGGCCCGAATGAGCCGGGGCGGCCTGTCGATCATCGCGGTGCCCACCCGGACGAACGGACGCTCCCCGCTCGTCGAGCAGCTCAGCAGGCCGGCCTCCACGCCTGCGCACGACATCGACGTCATCGTCACCGAGTCCGGTCACGCCGATCTACGCGGAGCCGATTGGCCGCAACGCCGCACGCTCATCACCGAATTGTTCTCGCAGTGAAGGAGCTAACGAACATGCCTGAAGGCCCCCTAACGGGCAAGGTCGTGCTCGTCACAGGTGGCGGGCGCGGCATCGGGCGCGGCCACTGCCTCGAACTGGCCCGCCACGGCGCAGCGGTCGTCGTGAACGACCCTGGCGTCGGCAAGGACGGTTCCAGTGGCGACGGAACCGGTCCGGCCGCCGAGGTCGTCGCCGAGATCGATCTGGCGGGCGGCAAGGCGGTCGCACACACGGGTTCGGTGTCGGCGTGGGACGACGTAGCCGACATGGTGTCCGTTGCCGTCGATACCTTCGGCTCGCTTACCGGAGTGGTGAACAACGCAGGCATCCTGCGCGATTCCATGGTCGCCGCTGCCGCCGAGGCCGATTGGGACGCCGTCATCGCCGTGCACCTCAAGGGGACCTTCGCCGTCACCAGGCACGCCTGCGAGTACTGGCGAGCACAGTTCAAGTCCGGCAACCCGATTGACGCACACATCGTCAACACGGTGTCCGGCGCAGGCTTGTGGGGCAATGTCGGGCAGAGCGCGTACGGGGCGGCCAAGGCCGCGATCGCCAACCTGACCGTCGTGACGGCGATGGAGGCACAGCGCTACGGCGTTGCGGTCAACGCCATTTCGCCACTGGCGATGTCCCGGATGACCGCCGACGTGTTCGGCGGCCGCGCCGACGATCCCGCGCTGGATCCCGCCCGTAGCTCCGCGGTGGTGGCATGGTTGCAATCCGCACAGTCCTCTTGGCTGACCGGGCAGATTCTGCGTATCAACGGCGACAAACTGACTCGTATTGACGGTTTCACCGAGGCGCCGGGCGCTTACCACGCCAAAGACAGCGTTTCCCTGACCTTTGCGGAGCTGGGTCAGGCGGTCAGCTGGCTGTACGGCACCTCGCCGCGTGGGCTGGCCGGTCCGCTCCCTGCTGAATAGGACCGCGCCTGGCGGCCTGAGCTACGGCGCCCCGCCGTCGGCGAAGATGGTCTGTCCGGTCACGAAGGCACAGACGTCCGAGAGCAGAAAGGCGATCAGCGCGCCGATCTCACCCGGCTGCCCGGGACGCGCGAGCGCGGCGTCGAACCCGAAGTCCTCCACCAGCGCCCGCTCGAGCGCCTCCTCGTACGGGTAACCCTTGTGCTCTGCGACGTATCCGCGGATCGCGTGCAGCGCATCGGTTTCCACCGCTCCCGGCGCAACGCTGTTCGCCCGAATGCCCGACTTGCCATGGGTGCGTGCGATTCCGCGGGTGAACGCGGCGACGGCCGCCTTGAGACTCGCGTACGGCAGCCGCGGCTCGTGCGGTGCACGCGACGAGTATGCCGAGGTGGTCACGATCGCACCCCCGTTAACGGCCAGGTGCGGCAGCGCGGCCTGCACGCTGCGGGTCGTCGCCAGCAAGACGTCGTGGAACGCGGTGTCCCAGGCGTCGTCGTCAGAGTCGATCGGCATCATCCCCGCGGTACCCATCGTGATGGCGATGCCGTCGAGCCTGCCGAGGATGCGGACGGCTTCGTCTACCGCGGCGACCGCCTGGCCCGGCCGGCTGACGTCGAAGGCCAGCCCGTGGGCCGCGGCGGCGCCGGCTGCGGTGAGCTCGTCCGCGGCGTTCTTGCCTCGGTCTGCATCACGACCCACGACCACGACGGAGGCGCCCTCCCTGGCAAGCGCTTTCGCCGCTGCCAGTCCCATGCCTGCCGTGCCGCCTACGACGACGTAGCCGTTGCCGGCCATCTGAAGATCCACCGGTCAACTCCTCATCGGGTGAAGAAGCTCAGCGGTCGTTCGACGAACTCGAACACGACGCCGTCGGGTGAGCGCAGGAACGCGATGTGCAAGCCTTCGATCTTGGTACCCGGAAGCGGGCACCACACCGGCTCACCCATGAGCTCAACTGAATCGGGCACCTGCGCCAGCGCGTCGTGGACGTTTTCGACCCGCAAGGCACACCGGTAAAGGCCCTGGCGGTTGCCGCCCCACGGCACCGGCTCAGCCTTACGCGTATCGGGATGCATCACGACGGAGACGCTGAACTGACGGGCGTCCTCAGCGAGCGCGTACCGTGCCACCACGCATTCGACTGGCTCGGGCGACCCGCCGGGCGCGAGCTGGTCGCCGGCCACCTCGGCCAGTGCCGGCGCCTCCACCTCGGTGAAGCCGATCGCAGTGAGGAACTCCCCCGTGGCGACCGCGTCGATGGCGGCGATGCGGATGCCGGAGAAGAGCGCTCCGGGCTTTTCACTTGGGGCTTCGGCGAGCTCGATAACGACGCCGTCCGGGTCGACCGCGAGCACCGACTTGGCGCCGGAGATCAGTCCCTCGACGGGCTCACTCACCACGAAACCGCCGTCGCGTAGCACCGTGACGGCGGCATCGAGATCGGCCACGGTCAACAACGCCGACCGGATACCGGGGCGGGTCGGGTCGCTGCTCGGATCCCGTTTGAGGCCCGGGGTCTGGTATGCGATGGCTTCCAGCGCGCAGCCACCGCGGCCGCCGCGTGAGTCATAGAGAAACGATGTCTCACAGTAGGTCTCACCGTCCAGCCCGAGGATGCTGCCATCGGTCACAACACTGGGATCGGTGCGCATCCGGGCGGACAACCCGAGGCGCCCGGCATAGAGCTCCTCGGTGGCGTCCAGTGACTCGCAGTTGTGGTTGACGTGCAGGAAGCGCCGCGCAAGCTGCTCAGCCGCCACTACAGCACGACCGAGTCGATCTTGAACTGAATGATCTCGTCCTCACTGAAGCCGAGTTCGGCCAACAATGCATCGGTGTGCTCGCCGTGCTCGGGTGCACAGACGAGGTCTAGTGGCACCTCGTCGAACTGCACCGGACTGGCCGCCAGCGAGAATTCGTTGTCCTTCGCGTCGGTGACCTTGGGTAGATACCCGTTGGCGATCGCCTGCGGGTCACTGTGCACCTCGTGCGCGGTGTGCATGACGTCCCAGACTCCGTCGAACCCGGCGAAGGCCTTCTCCCAATGGGAGAGGTCCTCGGATTCGAAGGCCGAGCGCAGCTCGGCGATGCAATCCTTGCGGTTGCCGAAACGCACTGCCGCCGAGGCGAATCGCTCGTCGCCGATCAGGTCGGTGCGGCCCAACCGGGTGCAGAAGTCCGACCAGAACCGGTCGGCCTGTAGCAGTACGAAGGCGATGAACCGGCTGTCGCGGGTCTTGTAGATGCTGGCCACCGGATTGGGCATCTCGTCGAGGTTGAACTTCGGGATGTCCTGACCGGTCACACCGGACCCGACGATGTCGGGTCCCAGCTGCCAGATGGCGGCGTTGAGCAGCGACACGTCGACGACCGACGGTTCACCGGTACGCTCGCGCTTCACCAGCGCCGCGGCGATGCCACCCGCGATCGCCAGCCCGCCGTAGGAATCTCCGAAGGCCGGGCGCTGAATCGGTGGATAGGAACCTTTGCCGTCCGAGTACGCGTCGCCGATTCCTCCGCGCGCCCAGTACGCGGCGAGGTCGAAGCCGCCTTGCCCAGCCAGATCTCCCTTGGTGCCGTAGCCATGGCCGCGGGCGTAGATGATCTTGGGGTTGCGCGCCCGGACCTGGTCGACGTCGATCCCCATCCGCTGACGGGAGTCCGGCAGCAGGTTGGTGACGAACACGTCAGCGGTCTCGATCAACTTCATCAACAGCTCGAGCCCCTCGGGCGTGGAGGTGTCCAGCCCGATGCTGCGCTTGCCCCGGTTGGGCTGTTCGACGAAGTGGTTCACTCCCCCTGCGCCAGTGACGATCCCGGAGCTGATGAGTCCGCGCTGCGGGTCACCGGTCTCGGGGTGCTCGACCTTGATGACGTCGGCGCCCCAATCGGCGAGCACGGCACCGGCGGCGGGCACGAACGTCCAAGCCGCCAGCTCGACGACGCGGATGCCACTCAGGATGTCGCTCACTGTGCCGACTCCAAGGGGTAGCCGATCGTCTTGGTCTGCAGGTGCTGCTCGAAGCCCTCGATGCCGTTCTGCCTGCCGATGCCGCTCATCTTGTAGCCACCGAACGGCGCGTCGGCGCCGTAGTACATGCCACTGTTGATCATCAGCGAGCCGGTGCGGATGCGGCGGGCCACGGCCATGGCCCGCTCGTTGGAGCCCATGATCCCGCCTGCCAGCCCGTAGGTGGAGTTGTTCGCCAGCTCCACCGCACCGTCGTCACCGCCGTCGTAGGGCGTGATGGACAGCACCGGTCCGAAGACCTCCTCCTGGAAGATCGTGTGATCCGGGGCGACGTCCGCAACGACGGTCGGGGCGACGAAGTAGCCGCGATCCAGACCGTCCGGCACGCCACCGCCCGCGGTGATCCGACCGCCATCGGCCTTCGCCTTCTCGATGTAGCCCAACACCCGTGCCCGCTGCTTCGCCGACACCAGCGGGCCGCAGAAGGTATTCGGATCGGCCGGGTCGCCGACGGTCAGTGCGCCGAACGTCGCCGACGCGACCTCGACGGCCTGGTCGTAGTGCGAGCGCGGCACCAGCATCCGAGTCGCCAGCGCACATCCCTGGCCGGAGTGCATCAGCGCGCCGAGGCAGCCGGGAAGCGCCATGTCCATGTCGGCGTCGTCCAGGATGAGGTAGGCCGACTTGCCGCCGAGTTCGAGCATGTTGCGCTTCATGGTGTCCCCGGACAGCCGCTGGATGAGCTGGCCGACCGCCGTCGAACCGGTGAAGGAGACCATGTCGGTCCGCGGATCAGTGGCGAGCAGCTGGGCGATGTCGTTGTTCGACGTCGGGACGATGTTGACGACGCCTGCGGGGATGTCGGTCTTCTCGGCGATGATCCGGCCCCAACGCAACGCACTCCACGGAGTCTCGATCGCCGGCTTGAGCACCATCGTGTTGCCGGTCGCGAGAATCTGACCCACCTTGTTGCTGATGATCTCGAACGGAAAGTTCCACGGCGTGATCGCCGCGACCACACCCATGGCCTCCTTGACCACGACGCGGTTGTAAGGCACGCCCATCTTGGCGTCCTGCGCGAGCATCCGCTCCCACTGGAAGGTCGAGATGAGTTCCGCGGGGTACCGGATGGCATCCGCCAGCGGCCACTCCAGCTGTGCGATGTACGTCATCCCCACGGTCGCTCCGACCTCGGCGATCAGCTCGGCGCGCATGTCTTCCTTCTCTTCTTGCAGCGCGTCGTGCAGCTGTTGCAGGCAGTGCTGCCGGAAGTCGTGATTGGTCGACCAGTCCGTGGTGTCGAACGCGTGCCGGGCGGCGGCAATGGCCTCGTCCATGTCCTCGGCGCCTGCGTCGGCGGCAACGCCGAGCACCTCTTCGGTGGCCGGGTTGACGTTGTCCGCGGTATTGCCGGTCGACGAGTCTCGCAGCTGACCGTCGATGTACAAGCGCGTCTCGGGGTTGAACTGAACGGTGCTTGCCGCGACCGGTGAAGCCGTCATTGGCGATCCCTCTCACTGAAGTGTCGGTGTGGGTTACTGTACCCTCTTATAGATAACTGTTTAGCGGATTCGGCGAGCGGCCGGGTTCAGGCACCCATGAAGGGGGAAACGGATTGTCCGCCCCTGTCGACAACGCCGTGGTCGGAGGCCGCCACGACGAGTATGTCTCAGATGTCGCGGCGTACCGCCAGGATTTCCGCCGCTGGCTCAACGAGTTGGACTGGGCCGATGAGTGGCGCTCGGCGGCCTTCGACAACGCCGAGGACGAACTCGCGTATCACGCCACGATCCTGTCCCGCGTCCACGAGGCCGGATGGAACCGGTATGGCTGGCCCGAGGCGGCCGGTGGGTTCGGCGGCACCGAGATTCACCGCGCGGTCTATTTCGAGGAGTTGGCTGCGGCGATGCTGCCCGTACCGGAGCAGCACTGGACCCTGGAGGTCATCGGCCCTGCGACACAGCATTACGCCCCTCACCTGGCCGCCGAGTACCTGCCGAATTATCTGCGCGGCGCCGAGTGGTGGGGGCAGTGCTTCTCGGAGCCGGAATCGGGCAGCGATCTGGCCGGGCTGCGGTGCCGGGCCACTGACGACGGCGCCGGTGGCTTCGTGGTCAACGGGCAGAAGATCTGGACCAGCCAGGGTCCGACGGCCACCCGGTTCATGGTGCTGGCCCGCACCGGGACGCCAGAAAGCCGTCACCGGGGGCTCAGTACGTTCCTCATCGACGCCGACACCCCCGGCGTCACCGTCCGCCCGATCACTCTGGCCAACGGGCGTCGCGAGCTTGCCGAGGTGTTCTTCGACGACGTCCGGGTCCCTCGTGACCGGCTGATCGGCGACGTCGGCGGCGGCTGGGGCGTGGTGATGTACCTGATGCAGTACGAGCGCGGCATGTACGGCTACGCGGTGACCACCACGGCGCTGACCGAACTGGGCAGGCTGCGCGCCGAGATGGTCACCCATGGCCCATCAGCGGCCAACCGCGAACGCTTCGCACGGTTGTACGTCGCAGTGGTGGCCGCGCAGGCCCGCGGCGCGACCACGGTGCGGGCACTGGCCGATGGCCGCATGGTCGGCCCGGAGAGCAGTGTCGACAAGTTGCTGTTCGCCAGAGCCGAGAAGGAAATCAACGACCTGATCCTCGACGTCCGTCGGGAATGGATGATGGCGGGAGCCGCCCCGGCGACATCCAGCCCACGTACCGATGGCGCCAAGGAACTCAACGCCGCCCGGGCGAAGTGGTGGTACACGCGGGCCGCGACGATCATGGGCGGTAGCGCCGAGGTGCAGCGCGGCATCATCGCCGACCACATCCTCGGACTTCCCAAGGAACGCAAATGAGCGCACCCGACGAATCGTGGCCGATGATCGAGGAGGCCGTCTTCCGGCTTTTCGACGAGGCGGCCGCCAAGAACGCGGGCGAGCACGTGGCGATTGGGCCGCCGCTGGAAGAACTCGGGTGGTCAGACATCGAGACCGAGTATCCGATTGCGGCCTGCGAGTTGCTGTTCCGCGCCCAGGGCCGTTCGTTGCTCAATTCGGACTCCCTCGACAAGGTCATGCTGGCCGAACTTGCTTCGGTGCTGGATGGCCCCGTCGACGGCATCGTCTTGCCCGGCCTCGCCGCCGGCTACGCGCCCGGGTCCGGTGGCGAACGCGTCACCGGAATCCTGCTCGGACCGCTACCAGACACCGGTCGACTCGTCGTGCCGGTATCGACCCCGGCGCGCACCGTGTCGTTGGGCATCGTCGATGCCGACCGGCTCGACGGCGAGCGGTTGGATACCTTCGACCCGTCGGCATATTGGACACAGGTGAGCGGCCCGATGACCGGCGACCTGGTCGACGCCTCCACAGAGTGGGACCTCGCCATCGCTGCGGCACACCGGGCGCTGGCCACCGAACTCGTCGCACTGGCCGACGAAGCGTTGCGCATCGCCGTCGAGCACGTCAGCGTGCGCATCCAATTCGGTTCCCCCATCGGCTCGTTCCAGTCGCCACGGCACTTACTCGCCGATGCGTCGGCCGGTCTGGAAGGCGCACGCGCACTGCTGGCCGAGACGTGGCGTCATGGTGGCGAACTCTCCGCACTGGCCGCCAAGGCCGCAGCCGGGCGAGCCCATCGGGCAATATCCGACGCGACCATGCAGGTATGCGGCGCCATCGGACTGACGATGGAGCACGACCTGCACCGGTACGTGACCCGCGGCTTTCAGATCGACTCGCTGTTCGGCTCCTACCAGCAACTCGAGACACTGCTCGCAGACCGGCTCTTCCAGGACGACTCCCCCGGCCACGCGCTGCCCGCGCTCGTCACCTTGGCAAATTAGGAAGGGAATCCATGCGCCGCAACATCTTCGACGAGATCCACGACGAGTTTCGCGCCACCGCACGGTCGTTCTTCGAACGCGAATGCGTGCCGAACGTCGAGAAGTGGGAACGCGACGGCAAGGTGAGCCGCGAGGCCTGGCTGGCCGCGGGTGAGCACGGCCTGATCGGCTGGGAATTCGACGAGAAGTACGGCGGATTGGGCGTCAAGGACTTCCGGTTCAACCAGATCATCTCCGAGGAGATGTTCATGACCGGCTCGGTGGGCATCGGCCTCGGCGTGCAGAACGACATCCTGATGCCGTACCTGCAGAACCTCACCACCGAGGAGCAGAAGGAACGCTGGCTGCCCGGCTTCGTCAGAGGCGAACTGATCGGCTCGATCGCCATGTCCGAACCCGCGGCCGGATCGGACCTCGGCGGCATCAAGACCACCGCCCGAGACGCGGGCGACCACTGGATCGTCAACGGCCAGAAGACGTTCATCAGCAACGGTCTGCTCTCGAAGCTGGCGCTCACCGCGGTGAAGACCGATCCGTCGGAGCGACACAAGGGCATCAGCCTGCTGATGATCGAGGACGGCATGGAGGGGTTCACCCGCGGCCGAAAGCTCGACAAGATCGGCCAGTTCTCCGCCGACACCGCCGAACTGTTCTTCGAGGACGTCAAGGTGCCCAAGGAGAACCTCGTCGGTGAACTCAACCGGGGCTTCTACCACCTGGTGTCGAACCTGCCCAGCGAACGGGTCGGCGTGGCCTGTTACGCGCTGCCCGCCGCTCGCCGCGCGCTAGACCTGACCAAGGCGTACGCGCTGGAGCGCACCGCGTTCGGTCAGCCGATCGGGAAGTTCCAGGTCAACCGGCACTTCCTCGCCGAGATGCAGACCAAACTCGATGCCGCCCAGACGTATCTGGACCAGTGCGTGCTCTCGGTCAACGACGGCACCCTGTCCGATCAGGACGCGGCGGGCCTGAAGTGGTGGACCTCGGAGGTGCAGTGGGAGATCATCGACCGCTGCCTGCAGATGTACGGCGGCTACGGCTACATCAACGAGTACGAGGTGGCGCGACTCTGGCGTGACTCGCGGGTCCAGCGGCTCTACGCAGGCACCACCGAGATAATGAAGGACCTCATGGGCAGGGCGATGGGATATTAGCGATGACGTTCATCACTGGCGGGTCGCCAATCCACGGGTTGAGTTGGGTATTCAGCTAATCTGGCCCAATTAGTTAATTGATTCGTGCATTGCACAAACGGTGGAGGTCGTAATGGAGGTCACCAGTCTTCGGGAACCGAAGATGGCCGATCGGGTGGCCACGGTCTTGCGGCGGATGTTCATCCGCGGCGAGCTCACCGAGGGCACGATGCTGCCCCCGGAATCGGAACTGATGGAGCGTTTCGGGGTGTCGCGACCAACACTGCGCGAGGCCTTCCGCGTGCTCGAATCGGAGTCCCTGATCCAGGTGCAGCGCGGCGTCCGTGGCGGCGCGCGCGTGACTCGGCCCCGACGCGAGACGCTGGCCCGCTACGCCGGTCTGATCCTGGAGTACGAGGGCGTCACGGTCAAGGACGTCTACGACGCCCGCGTGACCCTGGAAGTCCCGATGGTCGAGCAGTTGGCCAAGGACCGCAATCCCAAGGTCATCGCCGAGCTCGAGCAGATCGTCGAACGCGAGTCTGATCTGAATCCCGGCAGCGCCGCCGTCGATCAGCTCACCGACTTCCACGCGGCGATGGCGCGACTGTCCGGAAACGCCACCCTCCAGATCGTCAGCGACATGCTGCATCACATCATCGAGAAGGCCAACCGGTCGCTGCAGCCCACCAAGGGTGCCCGCGCGGAGCAGGCGGTGCGCCGGTCGGCCAAGACCCACCGGATGGTGCTGGACATGATCAAGGCAGGCGATGTCGAGAAGGCAGGCGAGCTCTGGAAGCGGCATCTGCAGAAGGCAGAGGAGTACGTCCTAACGGGCGCCGAATTATCCACTGTCGTCGACCTTCTCGAATGACGGGTGTCGACGAGCTGGTAAACCACCACGATCTCGAAACGCCCGACTCGATTCAAGTCCGATTCGGAATCGATTATCTGGACGCGCGACCGGCCGATGCCGAAGCCGTGCTGTCGATGCCGATGGACCGATTCCGCAATCCGTTCACGGGCGCGCCGACCGTCGGGCCGATGGCCATCCTCGTCGACGCGGCGGGCGGAATCGTCAACCACTACCGCCGTCACACCGATGAGTGGACGGTCTCGTCCGAACTGTCCTTGGAACTGAGCACCGACGACCTCGGCGACCTAGACGGACCCATCCTGGCCAGCGCACGCACCCTGGGTCCGCGGGGCGCCGCGTCCCTGGCGATCTGCACGTTGACCTACAGCGGAACCGTGATCGGCGGCGGCACCGT
>JAOPVI010000235.1 GCA_025966225.1 Mycobacterium sp.
TGGACGCGGGTGGCATCGGCCAGCATCCTGAAAACTTCGACCACCAGGTCCACTTGATCGTCGGGAAGCCGACGGCTGCAAGCCCCCTTATCTGCATTCATACGCAGATAATAGGCCGACGTTGACGGTCAGAGCGACACGACCGCATCACGGGGCGTCGAGACGCACTGTGACCGCCACCCGTCCCGTCCCGTCTCGGTGCGCCAGGGCATGTCCAGCGCGCGGAGTTCCGTCGATGCGCAGTGTCATCGGGGCACCCTCGCCGAGAAAGTTCCGCCACCACGTTTTCGCATCGGGCAAATTTGCGGCGATCTCGATCGCGTCGCCGCGGTGTCGGTAGGCGACCGGCATGGTGAATTCCCGTCCCGAACGTCGTCCCGTGTAGGTGATTAGGACGATGTTGCGTCGCAGCATTCCGCCGAGAAGCGGGGAGGAGACTATCGCGGCCACTGGCACGTTCAATAGTGGAGCAGCACGCATGAGTAGCCGGGTGTACGTCGTTGGCTGGAACATTGTCCGGTCCTGTCTTGGTCGTGGATGGATTTCTCCCCGATGTCGGTCACATCATCAGGGCCACGCAAAGCCCGGTGACGGCGAGGCCTTGGATGACGGCTCGAGCGTCGATGACTCGATCCCAATTGTCCTGCAGCGCGCGCGCATTCGACGGGACCTCGCAGCTGCGGGAGGCGGCGGTGAGTTGGCGATTGATCGGCGCACTGATCCGTATGTAGAGCACGAGCCAGACCAGCAGCAGGGCCACGGCGGCGGCCGCCGGGATGGCCTGGGCCCATCGACCGGCGACAGCGGCCAGTACCGCGCTCGCCGCCGCGGCGACCATCCCGACCACGCCGGGGAGCGGCATTCGCCGGTCGCCATAACGATGCACGTTGCCCATCACGGCGACCAGGGCTCGGTCATCGACGGCGGCCAAGGCCGGTCGCTGGACCATTGCGCAGAATACGTCGGTGCCGAAAACCACAGCAGTCCCCAACACCGCGACCAATGCCGCGATTCTGGCGAGGTCGATCACCGCGCACCCCCATCGAGGCTCGCGGGGTTGCCAACTCCAGTCCAACGATCGCGCATGCTAGCAACGCTAACCTCCGGTCGAATCCGTGTCAATAGCGTCGCTAGCGATCATAGCGGTGCTAACATGCGGGTATGGCGATCGAGGACCGTCGCGAGCGCGAACGAGCGGCCCGTCGTCGGCTGATCCTGAACACGGCACGCAGGTTGGCCGAAGCCGAGGGCTGGGAAGCCGTCACCACCCGGCGGCTGTCCACCGAGATCGAGTACAGCCAACCCGTGCTGTACAAACATTTCTCCGGCCTCGACCAAATCGCCGAGGCGCTGGCCATCGACGGGTTCGGCGAACTCGCCGACCTGCTGCACACGGCCCGGGTCAGTGCTAAGACCGCAGAGTGCTCGCTGACGCCGATCGCGCACGCCTACCTCGACTTTGCCCGCGCCAACCCAGCCCTGTATGAAGCGATGTTCACCCGCGCCACGAAGCTGCGATTCGCCGCCGATGACACTCCACCACCCCTGTTGGCCGCCTTCTCCGAACTCCGCGAGGCAATCTCAGCGATCCCTGCCCGCGACGGAGACGTCGACACACTCACGGAAGTGTTCTGGGCGGCGCTGCACGGTCTGACCACCCTTACGCACGCCGACCGCTTACGCCCGGGCAATGCCATCGATCGCATCCAGCTCTTGGCCTCGCGCTTCGCCGAAGCACCGTGACGCCTCGGCGCCCGTCAATGACTACTAGGCCTACAAGACGGTTGTGGCTCCCCCACCTCCTGCCGCTAGCCGAGGAACTACTGCCACCAGGAGAACAGATGGAGGGGGTTGCAGAGAGGCACCTAGTCCGTTGAACCGGGTTGAAGAGATGCCAGCAGTTCGCTCGCGATGACGTGCAATCTCACGTTACGTCGTTGCGACTGGTCAACCAATCTGGCGAACGCCTCGTCTGGACTGCAACCCAACTGCGCTATCAGCGCTCCCTTGGCCATATCGATCTCTGGTCGCGAGGTGAGCGCCCGCTCGAGCTGGGTGACCGTTTCTCGCGAGTGTTGCCAGCGGCGAGCGTTAGAGATTGCTTGACCGGCGGCGACGCTGAACAAGCGCATGAGTGCCTCGTCGAACGGGTCGAACGCGGTCGCGGTGTAGCTGTAGATGTTGAGCGAGCCGACGAGTAACTGCTCTTCGTCCAGGCCGCCGACGACCAGAGGAACTGACAAGCTGGCACGAACTCCGACCTGCTGGGCGGCCTGGGTGAACTCCGGCCAGCGGTCATCTTCGGCGCTGATTTCCGTGCGGACCGGCTCCCGTTGCAACGCGGCCTCAAGGCAGGGTCCGCGGCCAGTGTCGTATTGCTGCTGGTCCAACGTGAGCGCGAGGTCGTCTGTATGGGCCGCAGTGCGGGCATCTGGCCAGGTCAGAACGGTGATGCTGACGACGTCGGCATGCGGAATCGCGTGGGATGCGGTGGTCGCGACGCGGGCCGAAGCGTCATCTAAAGGCTCTTCGAGGGCAAACAGATCTCGTAGCCCGTCGATTGCTTCTGATGTCGTCGACAGCCGCGCCAGCGGTTCCCATTGATTTTGCGCCATTGTGGTGCCCCTCAGCCGAGCATGTATTCCCAGCTGCGTAACCGCGAGCACACTTATCTCACCGTATACCCAATATCCGCTGCTCGACCCGACCGACCATGACAACAACTATGTCCGCCGCTGCCTCTCTCGCAATCAGCGCAGGCGCGAACCCGAAGTCCGTTCAGAACATGCTGGGGCATCAAACGGCGGTGTCGACCTCCTCCCGGACGATCTAGAGCTCGTCTCAGCCGCGCTCGATAAGGCGCGACCGGCCGCCCTTGATCCTGTTGCGGACCCGCTGCGGACCAGACGGAAAAAGGCCCCAACCAGAACCGCCAGTTAGGGCCTCTCACCTGCATCGACGCGAGTCGGGGTGGCGGGATTCGAACCCACGACCTCTTCGTCCCGAACGAAGCGCGCTACCAAGCTGCGCCACACCCCGCGTAAGGCCACGACAGCGTATCGCACCGGGTCATCCGGAGGCCAAACGCGTGCGTCCTCGTGCGCCTCTCGTGAGCGCGGTCACGGTTGCGAAGGACGTGGCTGGGTAGCCGAAGGTCAGGGTGAGCTGCGATGACGCAGATCACCCGCGAATTCGGGGATGAATGTCGATGTCAGACCCGTTGCACACACTGAACCGAGTACACGAAGCACCACCGACCGAGAGAGGCGTGAAATGACCGGATTGGGAGCTGCAATCTACGGCGGATTCTTCGCCCTGGCGGCGTTGTGGCTGTTCGTGACGTCTGACTACGCGGGGCTCCGCGGAGCTCAGGACCAGCGTCCGGAACGCTCGAACTCCAGCAACACCGACGCCGAGGCCGACGTGTCCAGCCCGTGGCTGGTCAGCCACTCGGCATCGAAGTAGGTATCGGCGTAGCGGTCGCCACTGTCGGCGATCAGCGTCACCACCGATCCGCTGCGTCGCTGCGCGATCAGCTCGGCCAGCAGGCCGAAGGAACCCCAGACATTGGTGCCCGTTGACGGTCCCACCCGTCGGCCCAGTACTGCGCTGACGTGGTGGGCCGCGGCGACTGAGGCCGCGTCGGGCACCACCACCATCCTGTCCACGACGTCGGGCAGGAACGACGGCTCGACCCGAGGTCGGCCGATGCCCTCGATCCGTGACGAGGCACCCGTGACGACGTCGCGGCGCCCCTGCGCATAGGACGGGAAGAACGCCGAGTTCTCCGGATCGGCCACACACAGCCGGGTCGGGTACCGCCGGTAGCGGATGTAGCGTCCGATCGTCGCGCTGGTGCCACCGGTGCCCGCGCCGACCACTACCCACTCCGGGACGGGATGGGGCTCGTTGCGCATCTGCTCGAAGATCGACTCCGCGATGTTGTTGTTACCGCGCCAGTCCGTCGCGCGTTCGGCGTTGGTGAACTGATCGAGGTAGTGCCCGCCGGTCTCCTCGGCCAGCCGCTCGGCCGTGGCGTACACCTGAGTCGAGTCGGCGACGAAATGGCAACGGCCGCCTTGCGATTCGATGAGCTTGATCTTCGAGGAGCTCGTCGAAGACGGCATCACTGCGATGAACGGCAACCCCAGCAACGCGGCGAAGTAGGCCTCGGACACGGCCGTCGAACCAGACGACGCTTCGATGATCGTGGTGTGCTCGCCAATCCAGCCGTTGCACAGGGCGTAGAGGAACAGCGAGCGGGCCAGCCGGTGCTTGAGGCTACCGGTGATGTGGGTGGACTCGTCCTTGAGATACAGCTGCACGTCGACCCCGTCGCACCACTTCGTGGGCAACGGATACCGCAGCAGGTGCGTGTCGGCGCTGCGCCGGGAATCGGCCTCGATCAGCCGAACGGCGTTGTCCGCCCACTGCCGCGGCTGACTGCGTGAGGCGACGGAAGCCGGGTCGCTCACCGGGCCGATACGGCCGAGTGGGACACGCCCGCCTTGGTGCCTGCGTGACCGCCACCGGTGGGGGCCGCAACCAAGGTCAACAGCGTCACCTCGGGTCGGCAGCAGAAACGGTAGGGAGCGTACGGAGAGGTGCCCATGCCCGCAGACACGTGAAGTCGAGTGTCCGTTCCCCACCGCGACGCGCCCTTGGCCCGCGACGGGTCAAGGTCGCAGTTGGTGACGACGGCGCCGTAGAACGGGACGCACAGCTGCCCGCCATGCGTATGGCCGGCCATGATCAGCTGATAGCCATCGGCCGCGAAGCGATCCAGCACGCGGGTGTACGGCGCGTGCACCAGCCCCAGGCTGAGGTTGGCGGCCGGGTTGGGGCGCCCTGCGATGGTGTCGTACCGGTCGCGGGAGAGGTGCGGGTCGTCGACGCGCGCGACGGCGATGAGTTGTCCCTTCACCTCGAGCTCGCGGCGGGTGTGGGTAATGTCCAGCCTGCCCCGCTCTGTGAAGGCCGCGATCAG
>JAOPVI010000067.1 GCA_025966225.1 Mycobacterium sp.
TCGACGGTGGCACCTGGCAAGAGGCGTTGCGCAACCACTTCCGCAAGATGCATCGCGTCTTCGGCGAGAATCCCGTGCTGTGCGAACTCATCCTGATGCGGACCGGGGAACTCAGCACCGAGGCGACGCAGACCTCGGTGAACAACCTGGAGAGCGTGATCAGGACGATGGTCGACGCGGGCTTCTCCGCGGACGACGCCCTGAGCGTCTACCTCGCACTGTCGGGGCACAGCCGAGGCACGTCGATGATCGAGCACCTCAACGCCAGTCAGCGCACGGAGGGCCCCAGGCGCGCAACGGGAGTGAATGCCGACCACCCGTTGCTCCACGAACTCGAGTACAAGGGCCACTCGATCGCAGGCATCGAGTTCGAGTTCACGCTCGAAGCGATCATCGCCCGTGCAGAACACATTCTCGCCGGGTCTGACAAGAAGAAGTCCACTCGCAAGAAGTAGCAGGCCCCGCTCAGGGCAGCACTCGCACCGGCACGTTGTGCCAGCCGATGACGTTCGTCATGGCCACGCGCCTCAGTCCGTCCTCGACGACCTCGTAGCGCGGCATGAAGTCGAGCAGCTTCTCCAACGCGATGACGCTTTCCATGCGGGCGAGTGCGGCGCCCAGGCAGCTGTGCACCCCGTAGCCCAGTCCGATGTTTTGCGCCTCGCCGCGGTCACGATCGATGTCGAAGCCGTCCGCATCGGTAAACGCGCGCTCGTCCCTGTTGGCCGATCCGATGCACAGCAGCACGGGATTGGCCGCCGGAATCGTGGCGCCATGCAGCTCAACGTCTTTCAGGGTGTACCGAACCAGGTACTGCGCGGGCGCCTCCCAGCGCAGCAGTTCCTCCACCGCGGCCGGAACCTTGCTCCGGTCGTCGAGTAGCGCTTGCCATTGATCCGGATGTTCGGCGAACGTCACCACCGCATTGCCGATCAACTTCGTGACGGTCTCGGCGCCGGCCCCACCCAACATTGAAGCGAATCCCGCGATTTCGATGTCGTCGAGCTTGGTCGTCTCCCCGTCGCGATCGAGCTCGGCGGCGATCAGCGCGCTGATCATGTCGTCCTGCGGTTCGGCCCGCCGGTCCTGAATGATGTTGTAGTACATCAGCCCGGTCTCGATACCGGCCTCCAGCCCCTCCGGCGGCATCTCGACCTTGCCGTACTCGCGCTCGAGTTGCTTGTCGAGCAACAGCCGGACCTTCTGCCGCAGTTCGGGCGGTACGCCGAGGATCTCGGTGATCACCTCGACGGGGAACAACGCGGAAAAATCCTGGACGGCGTCGAACTCCGCGGAGTCGACCGCGCCGAGGAAGCGTTCGATCTGCTCGACGACCATCGCCCGCTGACGTTCCATGGCCCGCGGAGTGAACACCTTGTTGATCAGGCTGCGCATCCGGCGATGGTCGGGCGGGTCCATCATGATGATCAACGGCGGCGGCGGGTTACCCGACTGCACCATCTCCAGATCGATCCCCCGTGACGACGAGAACGTCTCGGTGTCCTTCATCGCGGCGGCGACGTCGGCATGCCTCGTCAGCGCGTAGAAGTCGTACTGCTCGTTGTAGTAGACCGGCGCCTCGGCGCGCATTCGTCGGTAGGTGGCATAGGGCGTATTGAAGAAGTCATCGGAGAACGGATCGAAGACGACTTGCGAGTTGGACG
Organism: Mycobacterium sp.; assembly: GCA_025966225.1. Taxonomy (GTDB): domain Bacteria; phylum Actinomycetota; class Actinomycetes; order Mycobacteriales; family Mycobacteriaceae; genus Mycobacterium. The sequence goes on from JAOPVI010000067.1 coordinate 1,665, forward strand.
CTTGCGCACGGCTCATTGACACGTTATTACCGTAAGACATACGGTTGCCGCTGACAACAATGAGTCAGCGTGACCCTACGGCGGCTACAAGGCCAGCGGCATCGGCCGCCAGAACGGCATCGAAGGTTTCGAGCAGTACCTGGAAACGAAGACGATCGGCTACCTCTGAGTCGGCGCGGGCGAGCAACGGGGTAGAAAGTGACGATGAGCGAACGGGGCGCCATTCTCCGCACGGTCGGCGAGCCGTTGCAGATCGAGGAGATCACCCTCGCGGCTCTTGCGCCGGACCAGGTCCGGGTGCGCATCGCCGCGAGCGGCGTCTGCCACTCAGACCTGTCCCAGGCCACCGGCGTGCTGCCCGTCGGCACCCCGTGCGTGCTCGGGCACGAGGGTGCGGGGGTCGTCGAAGCGGTCGGGACCGAAGTGCATCACGTCGCACCTGGCGACCACGTCGTGATCGCCTGGGTCGCCGCCTGCGGCGAGTGCTGGTTCTGTCTGCGCGGTGAGGTTCACCTGTGCCGCAACAGCATCCGCGACAGCTATTCGATGCCGTACGCCACCGACGCCGCCGGCTCCCCCCTATTCACCTCCGTGGGGGTGTCCAGCTTCGCCACCGCCACCAACTGCCTGGCGCGAGCCGTCGTCCCGATCGACGCCGACATCCCGTTGGAGATCGCATCACTGATCGGCTGCGGTGTCGCCACCGGGGCGGGGGCGGCGCTCAACACCGCACCTGTCGAGCACGGCAGCTCGGTGGCGGTCATCGGGCTCGGCGGCGTCGGCCTGGCCTCGTTGATGGCAGCGAAGGTGCGCGGTGCGGCGGAGCTCATCGCCGTCGACCCGGTGGCGTCGCGCCGCGAAGCAGCGATCTCGTTGGGCGCCACTCACGCCGTCGACCCGGCCGACGGGGACGTCGCCAAACAGATTCGCGCGATCACGGGCCGCCGGGGCGCCGACTACGTCTTCGAAGCCGTTGGCCGCCAAGCCACGATCGAGACCGCGGTCGAGGCCACCCGCCGCGGTGGCACCACGTGCATCGTCGGCGCTTCACCTCCCGACGAACGCATTTCGTTGTCGGCCTACGACCTGTACATGCACGGCAAGACCCTGATCGGATGCCAGTACGGCTCCGTGGTTCCCAGTCGGGATTTTCCCCTGCTGCTCAACCTCTGGCGTACCGGACGACTTCCTTTGGAGCAGTTGATCACTGGACGGATCCCCCTCGACGAGGTGAACGCCGCCTTCGAGGAGCTCACCCGAGGAATCGGAATCCGGTCCGTCATAGTCAACGAATGAGACGAGGCACGTGCGATGACTGCGTTACAGGCCGACTGGCGAAGCTACCCGTATCGATTGGTGGCCGGTGACGATCAGTTCGACTTTCCCGCGGCGGAGGGCACCCACGCGAACTTCGAGTCCGACACCTGGTATCTCGCAGGCTTTCTGACCGCAACGGGCTCGGGCCGGAAGTTCGCATTCATCACGATCTTCAACAGGAATCGCCCGGGCGGCTCGCAAGGCTCGCCAGTGGTCGCCGACTTCCACACCTTCGCGCTGTTCGACGTGGATCGCGGAAGCTACGGCACGTTCACCGACTACGACATGCCACCGAAGAACATGGAGCCGGGCGCCCGACCCAAACTCACCACCGCCGAGGGACATCTGGACCTGCGGTACGAGAGCAGCGCGGGCACCACCACCTGGACGGCGTGCCGCGACAGCGCTGGGGCACTGGTTCCCTATACCTATGACTACGCTGCCTTCGGTCGCGACATGGACGGCGCCGCAATGGAATTGCGGTTGCACCTGATCCCGACGCGGCCTCCGGTACCCGTGGGTGGGCCCCTCCACCACGGCAAGATCGTGGCGTGCCTCCAGGACGACACCTACTCGTACTTCCAGACCGGTGTGCAGATGACCGGAACGCTGCGCTGGGGCGAGCTGGAGGAACAGGTCGTCGGCGACTCCGGACACATCGATCGCCAGTGGTTTCCGCAGTACGCCGGTGGCGGGGGGACTGGCGGCGACGCGCGTGGGCAGGCGCACGAGTGGCACACCATCAGCCTCGACAACGGTGTCGATCTCGGCGTGTGGCGGCAGTTCGACCGCCGCATCGGCAATGCGCTGGTGCCGTTCACCGGAATCACGACCTCCTACGCCGACGGCACCCCGGCCGAATGCGTCGAGGATCTCGAAGTGACCACCACTAGTTACGTGCGTTGGCCGGACGAGGTGCGAAGCCTGATGCGGCCGCCGTCGAAGCCCAGATACCTGCCCGAGCGGCACACCCTGAGGTCCACGGCGCTGGAGCTGGAACTCACGGGCGAGCCGCTGGTACCCGCGCCCGCACATGCGCTACCCATCGAGTACCTGGAAGGGCCGTACCGCTACCACGGCACCATGCGCGGCCATCCGGTGACGGGAGTTGCGCTCTACGAGGCCACCATCGCGATGTACCGGGATTGGGAGCTCATCGACGTGCTCGCCACCCAGGTCGCCGCCGTCCACGCCGACTCCGATGCGTTGACGTCAGCGCTCGACGAGGCGCGCGCACACATCGCACGGCGCAACGCTCGAGCCACGGTGGACTTCCTGGATCGCCAGGTGCGGCCGCTGCTGACCGCACTGCCCGACGAGACTGCCGGTGAACTGATGGACATCCTCGCCAGCCTGACCGACGCCGTCCGCAACCACCTGCGCTAGGTTGCGGCGGGCAGGAGCGAAGCGACCTGGGGATCAGGCTTGCAACAGGATTGGCAGCTTGACCGTCTCTCGCAGCAGTGTGGATGCGCCGATCTGGACGTCGCCGAGCACCTGGTAGTTCGGCCACCTTCGCAACACCTCGGTGAAGACGACCTTCGCCTCCAACCGGGCCAACTGAGCGCCGAGACAGAAGTGTTCACCAATGCCGAACGCCAGATGCGGATTCGGCGCTCGGCTGGCGTCGAATTCACCTGCGTCCGAACCGAACACCGCTTCATCGCGATTGGCGGCGGCGTAAAGCATCACCAGATACTGGTCTGCATCGACATCCGTCTCGCCGAGTGTCACCGGGCAGGTGGTGGTGCGCGCCATCGCCACTATCGGGGTGATCCAGCGCAGCATCTCCTCGACCGCGACGGGAATCAGCGCCTCGTCCTCGGCGAGCTTCGCACGCTGTTCGGGGTGCCCGGCAAGGGCGACCAGGCCGCCGCTGATGAGGTGGCGGGTGGTCTCGTTGCCAGCGACCAACAGGCTCATGCAGAAGCCGAGTTCTTCGGCTCTGGTCAGCTCGGCGTCCGCGGTGATCGCGGTGAGCAGGTCTTCCGGCGGGTCCGATTCGCTCGCCCGCGCGTCGAGTTTGGCGTTGAAGTAGACGAAGAAGTCGATGGCGACCATGGCACGCGGATCGGTCGGATCGGTTGCGGCGATGGCAATCGCGTCGGACCACGTACGGAACGTCGGCAGATCTTCGGCAGGCACCCCAAGCATGTGGGCGATCATGAGAATCGGCACTGGTGCGCTGATCGCCTCGACGGCGTCGATCGGCGTCTCCGGGTCGATCGCGTCGAGCACGTCGTCGACGATCCGCTCGAGAATCGGGGTTAGCTGCGCAACCCGGCGCACGGTGAACCCCCGGTTGACGATGCGTCGCATCGCGACGTGGCGCGGCGGGTCGACGTAGAGGATGGACTCGGTACCGGTCACGGTCCGCTTCAGGTCGCCGATCAAGACTCCCTTCGCCGAACTGAAGCTCGCTGGATCCTTGCTGATCCGCACGATGTCATCGTGACTGGCGATGGTCCAGAAGCCCGCCTCCTGCCTGGCGACGGGGCAGCCGCGCCGCAGCTCGGCAAGCTCGTCGTCGGGCCCCCGCTGCCAGAATTCCGGATCGGCGACGTTCGGAACCTTCATACTGCGCCCCTCCTGAGTGACCATGCTTCGCGGTCCAACGTTACAACGGTATGCAATACGGTAAGAAGCGGCCTAGCCGAGCTTCCGACGCCGCGCCTGCGCCCGTTCGGGGGGCAATCCGGCGGCGGCCCGAAGCTGCCTGCGGGCCGCTGCTAGCTCGGTGTCGGGGAACATGTAGTGGCTCAATGCGGTTCGTGCGATCGCACCCGCCAGATCGGCAGGATCGACCGGGGCGGTGACGCCATCCTCGCGGGCGCACTGCGCGACGACGACCATCAACCCGTCGGTAATCATCGGTAGCGCTTGGGCCATCTGCTCGTGCGCGAAGCCCGGCTCGAGGTCGAGTAGCCGGCCCGGCGGTTGATCCTCGACGAAGGTCGCGACGACGTCCACCGCAGCTTCCAGCCGCGCAATCCCCGTGACGCCGACCATGGCCTCGTCCATCGTCGCGTTGAAGCGCCGGTACTCACGCTTGCCCAGAGCATCGATCAAGTCCTCTTTGGACACGAAGTAGCGATAAATCGTGGGCCGGGACACTCCGGCCAGCGTGGCTACGTCGGACAGCGAGAGCTTCCTGGCGCCCGTCCGGATCAAGAGTCGGCGGGCCGCGTCCAGGATCCGATCGGATAGCTCTCCGCGGTTTTCCGGATTCGACACCACGGACTCAGTTCAGCCGGCCGAGCGCGCGCACCCATGGGACCAGTTGGCGCAGTCCGTCGTCGAACGACATCGGTTGGTAGTCGAGCCTGCGCGTGGTCAGGTTGTCCTTCGTCCTCGGGTTGCGCACGTCCTTGGCCGCGGCTTCCGCGATGGCCATCAGGGTGGGTCCGAACTCGGTGGTCAACGCCTCGGGATCGGAGCGATAGTCGAGATCCTCGACGCGGTGGTCGATTCCGGCCAGCTCGCAGGCGCGATTGATACCGGCCGCGGTGCTGAGCGTGGCTTCGGGCTGGCCGATCAGCAGATAGCGCTCTCCCGCGACACCTCGATCCAGGGCTGCGATCGAACCCTTTGCGACGTCCTCGCCCGAAACCCACGTCACCGGAAAAGCGAGGTAGCGCTTGATCCGTCCGCGCATGCCCGCCAGCAGCACCCGATTGAAGCTCGTCCGGTGCAGCGCCCGCTCGACGACCAGACCCGGCCCGAAGATCGCGCCGGGGTGGCACGTCAGCACGTCCTCACCCGCGTCGGCACGCCGGTGCGCTTCGAGGAATGCGGCCAGCTTCGTGACGGTGTACGGATCGTCGGGCGGGTCGTCGAGCACGGGCGCGTCCTCGAAGTCGAGGTCGGTGGTCAGGTTGATGAACGTGGCCGTACTCAGCGCGACCACCCTTCGCATCCCGAGGGCCTTTCCCGCGTCCAGCACGTTCGTGGTGCCGACCACGTTGACGGCCTTGAAGTCGTCGAGGTCCTGGCTAGCCCCGCCGAGCAACGCCGCGCAATGGATGGCCGCCTCCGCACCCTTGGCCGCGCGCAATACGTCGTCGGCATCGCTGATGTCACCCATGACCAGCTCGACGCCGATGCCGGCCAGTGCCGTGGCCTCGTCCGGGTTGCGCACCAGGGCACGGACGTGGTCGCCGCGCTCGATCAGCTGCTCGCAGACATTGCTGCCCGTCTGTCCGGTGGCACCGGTGACGAAGATCGTGCTGGTCATGGCTCAAGCCCTTCCAAGCAGTTACAGATACAACACATTAGGTAAAGACTGTAACACCCGAGCAGGCATTGTTATAGTCGAGTTCATGAGTATTGACCCCTCCAAGATTCTTCTCACCGACCGCGTCGCGGTGGTCACCGGCGGCGGCTCGGGCATCGGGCGCGGCATCGCGGCGGGGCTGAAGGCCTTCGGTGCGAAGGTGGCGATCTGGGAACGCAACGCCGAACCCTGCGCGTCCGCCGCCGAGGAAATCGGCGCGCTCGGCATCACGACCGACGTGCGGGACAGCGCCGAGGTGGACGCCGCGCTGGCGCAGACCGTCGCCGAGCTCGGCCCGGTCACGATCCTGGTCAACAACGCCGGTGGCGTGTTCTGGTCGGGGATCCTCGACACCACCGAAAATGGTTGGGACGCGCTGTACAAGTCGAATCTGCGGCACGTCTACCTGTGTACACAGCGCGTGGCCCGCAGCATTGTCGAACAGAACGGCCTCGTCGAGCAGAAGCTGTCGGGCAGCATCATCAGCGTCACGTCGATCGAAGGCGTGCGCGCCGCACCGGGTTACGCGACGTACGCCGCCGCGAAGGCAGGCGTCATCAACTACACCAAGACCGCCGCGCTCGAACTTGCCCCGCACGGCATCCGGGTGAATGCCCTTGCTCCCGACATCACGCTGACCGAGGGTATGCAGCAGGTGGCGCCCCCGGGTGCCGAGCAACGGTTCGGGCTCACGATCCCGATGGGGCGTGCCGGGCACGTCGACGAGATGGCAGGAGCCGCAGTCTTTCTCGCATCGGAACTATCGAGCTACATCACCGGTCAGACCATCCACGTCGACGGCGGAACCCAGGCCGCCAGCGGCTGGTACCACCATCCGGAGACGGGCGACTACGCGCTCGGACCCACCTAGACGAAGTCACTGCCGCCATCGACGTTGACCGTGGCGCCGGTAACGTATCCGTTGCGCTTCGACGCCAAATACGTGGTGATGGACGCGATCTCCTCGGGCAGGCCGGCGCGGCCGAGGTCGCACGGCTGGTGGAAGTTGTCATCGATCCACTTCATCACGTCCACCGGGTTGGTCGCATCGAGGCCATCGGCTGCCAGGATGTCCTTGAGGTTCTCCGTGAAGCTGGCCGTGACGATGGTGCCTGGGCAAACGCAGTTCACCAGAATACCGTCCTTGGCAAGGCTTTTCGATAGATTCTTGGTGATGCTGCTCAGCGCCGCCTTCGACGCGGTGTACGCGACGATCCGTGGGTTCTGACGCTGGATGGAATGCGCGGACAGGGTGACGATGCGGGCCCACTCGGCGGCGCGCAGCATCGGTAGCGCCGCGCGAATGGAACGCACCCCCGACATCGTCCCGAGCGCGAACGCGTCGTCCCAGTCGGTGTCGGACATCTCCTCGAAGTAGCCGTCGCCCGGTCCGATGGTGTGCACCAGGCTGTTGAGCGCGCCCCAGCGCTCGTGCACCTCTGCGAACCCGGCCGCGATCGAATCGGCGGAGGTCATGTCGACGCTGATGCCGACTGCGTCGGGAGCGCCTGCCGCGAGCAGGGCTTCCGTTGCGGCCTCGAGGGCCGCTTGGCCCCTCGCCATCACCGCCACCTTGGCACCATCGGCGGCCAGGGTTTCGGCGATCGCCAACCCCATGCCCTTGCTTCCCCCGGTCACGACGGCGGTTGCGCCTGCCAAACCCAGATCCATGAGCTCCCTTACTTGGTCGGTGGTTCCGGCACTCGATCGCCGAGTACCGCATTGATCGTCTCGGCGGCCACCCCGAGGCCCCTCAGGCAGAAGCGTTGGACGCGTTCGCGAAGTTCGTCAGCATCACAGCTGCCGACCGCCCATTGCCGTTCGACGTTCGACCAGACGACGCCCTGTATCGACAGCGCTTCGTTGTCGGGGTCGATCTCGGTGAACTGCCCCAATTCCCGCCCGCGCGCCAGTTGTTCGACCAGCGGACGCAGAATCTCGCCGTAGGCGGGTCCGATCAGTTCGGGCGAGGCGAACATCTGCGACTGCGCCTCCACCGACATCTGGCGGAGATCCGATCGGATCTCCTCGTTGAATGCCAGTTCCAGCCGCCCGTCGATCCATGCAGCCACGGCATGGACGGAATCCGGCGCGTCCGCCATCCGACGCCGGAGGCGCAGCATCTCGACGCTGGCCATGCCGAGGAAGACCGCCGCCACGAGCTCGTCCTTCGAGGCGAAGTGCCGGTAGAACGCTCTGGTGCTCAACTGCGCCCGGCTGAGCACCTGAGCGATGCTGAACGCGCGAACTCCCTCCTCGCGGACGATCTTCGAGGCGGCGGCCAGAATCGCGACGCGTACCTGCGGATCGGGCTCGAGCTTCTTGCGCCCTCCGGTGCTAGCGGGTTCCATACCGAATTGTCAGGCCGACGCGTCGTAGGTCGCCAGGTACTCGCTGAACGCCTCCCGCACCTGTCCTTCGGCCAGCCCGAAGTCAGTCAACTCGTAGGTGTGCGTGCCACGTGCGCCCGGCTTGTGCACGTCCGCCCACTCCTGCACCTTCACCCGCGCAGCGTCGTTGAACTCGAGGCCCAACTTCTCGTAGCTGTCGGCCACCGTCTTGACGGAGTCGGTCTGCAGGTCCGCGAACGACACGTCCACGAAGCGGTCGTCGCCGAACTTCTTGCGGAACTCCATGGCCCGCCCGATGCCCTTGGCCCACCACGCCAGCTGCTCGGCACCCAATTCGTGCGGATCCTTGCGGTCGCTGCTCCAGCTGCGGATGTAGGAGATCAAGCTGCACACCGAGCCCAAGACCTTCGCCGGATCTCGGTGACTCCAAAGGAATTTGGCTCCTGGGTACACCTCAACGAAGGCGTCGAGGGCGAACATGTGCACCGGGGTGCGCAGGTGCCACAGATTCGGCTTGCAATGCCACTGCAGCAGTTTGAGCACCTGCTCGTGATATGCGTACGTCTCGCGCATGTCGGTTTCCAACAGCCACTCGATGTAGCTGGGCACCCTGACCACGCCGTCGAAGTGATAGGTCCGGAAGCTCATGCCCATCAGATCCTGGCACTCAGTCGCGGACTCGGGTTCGGACGAGTTCATCGCCTGGAAGTCAGGGAACATGCTGTCGATCATCGCGATGCCCTCGGCGGCCTGCGCGATCCGCGGGTCCGTGTACTGCGTCGCGGCTTCAGGAGGGGGGGTGGGGGCTTGCGACTCCCAGGTGCGCAGCGACCGGAACTGCGGGTCATTGGCGATCAGCTGGCCCAATGCCGTTGTCCCGGTGCGGGGCAGTCCGAGGATGACGACCGGACCGTCGATGATCTCGTCGGCGATGTCGGGATGCTGCTTGTAGGTGTCGATGATCTTGAGCCGCTGGATCAGCGCGTTGCTGATCGTGGCGTGCTGGATGACGTTGCCCATGTCGTTGAGATCGGCCTCGTTGTTCAATCCGTCGACGGTGCGCTCGAGACCCTCACGGTAGTAAGACGAACCGAAGTCGTCCAAGCCCGTCGCGGCGCGCGCGCCTGCTTCCAGTTCGTCGGCGGAGAAGCTCATCGGTAGAACCTCATCTGTACGGCGCGGCGACGCGCGTCGATGACCTTGGCGCGCTCAACGGGACTGGTCATCGTGGTATCGGCGGGCAACTCCGACAACACTTCCTCGATCTTGACGACGTGCGCGCCTGGCACCGGGGCGGTTTCGGTTCGCACACAACGCAGGAGCATGGCGCCGTTGCTGTGCCCGGCGGTGTCGAGCCAGTTCGCCACCCCCGGATCGCGAGCGCATAGTACGAATCGCACCTTGCCGTCGGGATCCACCACTGCCTGATGACCGTTGAGGCTCGACTGATGGCGCCCGTAGTGGATGGTCTCCAGCCAAGGATTGCCAAGTGAGATACTCCAGTAGACGCCCCTCGGCGGTTCGAACTCGAGCACCAGCGCCTCGTCGGGTTCGAGTTCGAATCGTCCTATGACGGGCCGGTTTTCAGCGGCCGCCCCCATCGACGACATGTCCATCGGCGGCACGAAGTCGTTGGCTCGTGGCATCGCGCCGAAGTCGAGAAAGAACTTCAGGTTGTCGTAGACGAACTCCCCAAGCGCGTACAACTGGCGCGCCACCGAGACGTCCTGCTCGACCGAGCGGTCCTTCGGCTCGACCTCGGCGCCCACGCGCTCGATCTGCAGGCTGGCCAGCTCCTCGGTGTCCCAGTCGTACAGGAAGTTTCGCACCGTCAGCGTCGGATGGTCGCCGGCCAGCTTCAGCCAGTTGCCATCGTGGGAGTCGGCCGACAGGATCGCCTCGAAGTTGCCGTCGGCGTCGACCTCGAGTTCGTCGACCAGGAAGTTGCTGGTGGCCGCCATTCCGTCCATCGTCTGCAGACCGACGTAGCGGGCGGTACCCCGATTGCCGAACAGGCGATAGGTCTCTCCTGCCCGGAAACTCGCGTTCATGTACACGCAGTCCGGGCATTCCAGGCCCCAGGTGACGATGTCGTCCATCTTGGCGCGATTGACTGCCAGCACCGGGTCCGGATCGACGCGAAGCGCCACGTCGATTCCCACCGCAAGCAGCACCATCAGGTGGCGCATGCCTGCGCCGAAGTCGACGCGGTTCTTGTTCACCGGGGCGTCCACCACGAGTTGCTGGGCCGCGGTCAAACGCTCCTGCAGGTGGGCCCAGGCCGCGAGCATTTCGGGATCCTGCCCATCGCCACCCGACAATGCAAACTCCGCGATGGACAACGGCAGCCACGCCATCGGGTTCTTCCAGGCAGTGGGCGACTGCTGATCCGCCACGGTTCCTCCTGCTCCCGCGCGACACCGCACGTCAGGTTTCGAGAACACTATTTTCACTTGCGACGACACGACTATCACACCCTGCGGTGCGGCTTGTCAACGAACTGGGGACGTGGGCGTCCTGATGACAACCTTGCTCCGGAATGGCTGCGGGGTTCAAATATGCAGCACTAGAACACAATCGACGCCTACTGAACCGCTCTCAGAAAGCCGACAGCCGGATGATCCGCAATCGGTCTTGACGGACCGCCACCGGGCCGACTATGAAGGAATGATTGTTGGGTGATCCAACCAACAATTGAGGAGCGCGCGTGACGGCATCGAACGACGACTCGTGGGACATCAAGACCGGTGTCGGCAGCACCGCCGTGATCGTGGCGGCCATGCGTGCCGAGGAAGCGCGCAGTCCCGCTCCCCTGGTCCGCGACGAGTTCGCCGAACTGCTGATCTCCGCGCCCGAGCTACGCGAACTTCGCGAATCCATGTCCACGGAGTGGGCGAGTTCGCCTGAGCACCAAGAAGATTACCAGCGGCTGGTGAGCTATCACGCCGTCCGAACGCACTTCTTCGACCGGTTCTGCGCAGAAAGCTCCGCCGAGGGCATCGAGCAGTTCGTCATCCTGGCGGCTGGGCTCGACTCGCGGGCCTACCGGCTGGCGTGGGCCAAGGGCACCACCGTCTACGAGCTCGACATGCCCGACGTACTCGCGTTCAAGTCGGCGACGTTGGCGCTGCATTGCTCCGAGCCGAGCGCGGCGAGGGTGGAAGTCGGCGTCGACCTCCGCACGGACTGGCCGCTTGCATTGCGGGAGCGCGGTTTCGACGCGGCTACGCCGACCGCGTGGCTCGTCGAAGGGCTGCTGCCCTTCCTCGATCCCCAGGCCCAACACGCGATCTTCGACCAGCTCGACGGGCTCAGTGCCCCCGGCAGTCGCGTCGGCGCAGAGGACTACAGCGGCGTCGGCCTGAGACAGGCCATCGCCAACCAGCGCGACGCCGTTGACTCCGCCGGAACGTCCAACCTCGAGCTCGGCGACCTCTGGACCGACGACACCGATGCCAACTGTGCGGTGTGGTTCGGCGCGCGGGGGTGGCACGGCGAGGTGCTGGACAGCCGCCGCGAGTCCGAACGACTAGGGCGACCGGTGCCCTCGTTGCTCCGCCACGGCGACCCGGTCTTCTCCAACTTCATCACCACCGTCAAGCCGTAGGGGGAGACCATGCCACGCATCGCACCCATCCCGATGGAAGAACTGAGCGCGCAGTCCCGCGAGATCGTCGAAGGCGGCGTCGCCGACGGGCTCTATGCCACCCCGGTGCCGTTGCAGATCTTCGCCTACCGAAGTGCACAACTCGCGCAGGTCAACATGGCGCGGACCTACATGGGCGCCGGTTCGCTGCTCGGCGGCCGGATACTCGAGCTACTCCGAATCCGAAGCGCCCAACTCGGCGAGTGCGAACCGTGCAGCCAATCGCGCAAGCACGATTCGATCACCGACGACGACGTCGCCTGCCTGCTCGCTCCCGGCCACGGCACGCTGACCGAGCAGGAACAAATGGCGGTCGAGTTCATCGATCTGCTCTCCGCGGATCATCACGCCATGGACGATGAGTTCTACCGGCGGCTCGGCAAGCATTTCACCGCCGCGCAGATCATCGAACTCGGCTTCACGTGCGCGTCCTCGATGGGACTGCACCGCTTCATCCACACGCTCGACGTCTACGGCGACTCGCCGCCCGTGATCGGCTACTCGCCAGCGCAGGTCGACGCCGCGAAGGCGACGTAGCCCCGAACGCCTAAAGTGCGAGCGATGGAGCCGCTTCGCGAGGACCACAAAGCTCTGCTGGACCGGCGCGCGTTGACCGAGGACGCGGCCCGCCCCGAAGCCGTCGCGCGGCGGCACGCCGCGGGCGGGCGCACCGCGCGCGAGAACCTGGAAGACCTGGTCGATCCCGGATCGTTCGTCGAGTACGGGCGCTTCGCGATCGCCGCCCAACGCCACCGCCGTGACGTCGCCGAACTCATTGCCCGCACCCCCGCCGACGGACTGATCGCAGGCACCGCACGAATCAACGGCAGTGCGTGCGCCGTGCTGTCCTACGACTACACGGTGCTGGCAGGCACGCAGGGTGCACTCGGGCACCTCAAGAAGGACCGGTTGTTCGAGTTGATCGAGCGGATGGCTCTGCCCACCGTCTTCTTCGCCGAGGGCGGCGGTGGTCGACCCGGTGACACGGACTATCCGGTCGTGTCCTCGCTCGACGTGCGTGCGTTCGCGCTGTGGGCGGGCCTTTCTGGACTGGTACCGCGAATCGCCGTCGTCAAGGGCCGCTGCTTTGCGGGCAATTCCGTGATCGCGGGCTGCTCGGATCTGATCGTGGCCACCGCGGACTCCTCGATCGGCATGGGTGGGCCCGCGATGATCGCAGGCGGCGGGCTCGGCGACGTCCACCCCGACGAGGTCGGCCCCATCTCGACGCAAGCACCAAACGGCGTCGTCGACGTCGTGGTCGCCGACGAGGCGGAGGCCGTCGCCGTCACCAAGCGCCTACTCGGCTACTTCCAGGGCGCCACCCCGGCGGGAGCAGCCGGCGACCAGGCCCGCTTGCGCACGCTGATTCCCGAGCGCGCCCGCCGCGCCTATCACGTCCAGCCGATCATCGAAACACTCTGCGACACTGGGACAGTGACCTTCCTGCGCGAGCGCTTCGCCCCGGAAATGGTGACCGCACTTGCGCGCATCGACGGGCGCGCTGTCGGGGTGTTCGCCAACAACACCCGCGTCATGGCCGGTGCGATCACGGCGGCCGCCGCAGACAAGGCCGCGCGGTTCCTCCAGCTGTGCGACGCGTTCGGGCTGCCCGTCATCTCGCTCATCGACTGCCCGGGGTACATGGTGGGTCCGGCCGCAGAAGCCGAGGGGCTGGTGCGGCGCGGCTCGCGTCTGCTGGTGGCGGGCGCCGCGTTGACGGTGCCGCTGATCGCGGTCGTCCTTCGCCGCGGCTACGGACTCGGTGCGCAGGCGATGGCAGGCGGCAGCCTGCACGAGCCGCTGCTTACGGTCGCGTGGCCGGGCGCCCACCTCGGGCCGATGGGCCTCGAAGGCGCGGTGCGCCTTGGCATGCGAAAGGAACTCGAGGCCATCGCCGACGACGACGCTCGGGAGGCGCTGGTGCGCGAGGCGACGGCCGCCGCGCAGGACAACGCCAAAGCCCTTAATGCGGCAATGCTTTTCGAGCTCGACGACGTCATCGACCCAGCCGATACGCGAAGGCTGATCATTAGCACGCTCAGCGCTGCGTCGGCACGCGTGCGGACTCAGCCGCGCCGAAGATTCATCGACACCTGGTGATCAGCTGGCCGGGTAGTCCCGCCTGAGCAGGTCGTAGAACGCATAGGCGGGCGCGCCAAGGGCAGCGGAAAGTGCGCGTGCGTACTCCCTGGCGAGCTCTGGCCCCTCGGCCTGCTCGTCGAAAGTGCCCGACAGATCTACCGCGATCCGGCATCCGAACGTGTCGGTCAGCAACGTGTCGTCGACGGTGGCGCTCGTGACGCCTTCCGGCATCGGCAACCGACTCACGGCCAACCGCACCTCACTTGGTAGCGCCGACATGTCGACGTACACCGAAACGAATGCCCCCATGGCCACCATGATCCCCTGGCAACGCCTTGATCGCAGGGGGCGGGTCCCAAGCTCGGCGGTTTAGTCCGTGGAGGTGACCCGCCGCGAGCTCAACAGCTGGCGCGCCGCCCAGTCGAGCAGGTAACCGAGTATCCCGATGACGACGATCACTGCGACGACCTGGTCGTACGCCAGCTGGTCGCGCGCATTGAGGAGCTGATAGCCCAGCCCCGAGCGGACCCCGAGCATTTCGGCGGGCACCAGCACGATCCACGCGATGCCGAGGGCCAGCCTCAGCCCGGTCTGAACCGGTCCGCGAATCGCAGGCAGCACGACGGCGCTAAGCAGTTCGAGGCGGGTGGCGTGAAAGGAGCGCGCGACGTCCAGGTAACCGGGCTCGATCGCGTGGACGCCCGCGGCGGTGTTGAGCAGGATCGGCCAGACCGCCGCGGCGGCGATGAGGAAGATGACCGGCTCGCTGCCGATGCCGAACACCGCGACCGCGATCGGCGCCCACGACAGCGGCGAGATCATCCGCAGGAACTGTACGACCGGCAGGGATGCCCGCTCCACCGCGATGCTCAACCCGACGAGCAGACCCGCCGGAACCCCGATCACGGCGGCCACGAGGAGTCCGATCAGCAACCGCCACAGGCTGATTCCGGCGTCGGGCAGTAACACCCCGCGGCTGTACAGGTCGCCGACCGCGGCCACCACCTTGAAGGGCACGGTCTGGCGCAACAGCGAGTGCGGCGCGCTGAGCACCGCGGTCACCAGCCACCACACCCCGATCGACGCGGCGATGGCGAACACCGGTGGCAACAAGCGTTGTAGTACGCGACGACGTCCACGGGCGGCCGCGCTGACGTTTCGGATGTCATCGGCTTCGATGAGGGTCATAGCGGTGCCACCTGTTCGATTCGGTTGAGGGGGCCGGGCTGGGCGTTCAATGCGGCCCGGACGAAGCCGTCGTCGACCAATTCGCCGTGCACTCTTGCCGAATCGATCCGGTCCAGGAACCGCCGGTCACCGTCGACGACCGTGTCGCTCATGGCCTCCACCAAGCGCTCGGTGAAGCTCGGATACGGGTACGGCTTGAAGCCCAGATGCTGTGGCTGCCAATCGGGATGGCGCAGCGGATAGGGCGCCGTGGGGTAGGTCAGCGCCAGCGCGACGGCCTTCGTCGGTTGCGGCAGGTACCGGCCGTCGCCGAGTATCGCGGCCGCGCCCTTGCGGTCGGCGTCCAGGCGCACCTGGGCAGCCACCACCGCGTTGGTGACGGCTTGCACTGCGTTCGGTCTGCTCTCGATCACGTCTTCGCGAGTGACCAGCACGCAGCAGGCATGATCGCGCCACACGTCGCCGAGGAACGTGTGGATGCGCCCGATCCCCTTGATTTGTGCCATCGCATTGAACGGGTCGGCGACGACATAGCCGCCGATGGACCGGTTGGCCAGGGCGGGCACCATGTCCGACGGGCTCATCACGACCAGTTCGACGGTGCCTTGGCTGCGCGACGCACTGCGTCGGATGACCGGCCGCAGCCCGTGCGTGCGCAGCAGCTGCTGCAGCACGATGTTGTGGATCGACCACCAGAACGGGATCGCAACCTGCGTCCCGGCCAGCTCGGCCAGCTCCTTGAGCTCGGGTGTCACCGTCAGCGCAGAGCCGTTGGTGTGGTTCCAACCCAGCACCCGCACGCCACCGCCGAGCGTGTAGCGCAGCTGTATGGCCATCGGCATCAGCAGATGCGCCACGTCCACCTGACGGGTGATGAACGCTTCCGCCAATGCGGCCCAGCTGCGGAACAGCACCGGCTTGACCGCACTGACACTGCCAGGCGGGTACAGCCCGGCGGCGTGTGCCACGAGCAGCGGCGCAGCGTCGGTGATCGGTACATAGCCGATGCGCAGCTGGGGCCCGTTGCCTGCCGGTTCGGTGATGGCGCTGCGCGCCAGGTCGGCCACCCCGAACAAGCCTCCCGCCGCGGCCAGTCCCACGCCGGCGCCCAGCAAGGTGCGCCGCGACAGCGCGGCGGGACTCAAGACGCCGCCCGCGCGACGAGCCCCGCGTGCTCGGGCTGGTACTGCTCGACGATCTCCGTGCGCAACGCGTCGAGGTCGCTGCCTCGCGCTCCGGGCTCCCACTGACCGGCCAGCCGGCCGTCACGCAGCAGCACCACCCGACCTGCCAGCGCCAGCGCCTCGCCGACGTCGTGGGTGACGAGCACGACGGTGACGTCCAGCTGGGCGGCCAGGTCTGCCAGCCAGCCCTGGAGGTCGGTGCGGATGGCGGGGTCCAGGGCGCTGAACGGCTCGTCGAGCAACAGCAACCTCGGCCGGGTGGCGACGGCCCGCAGGATCGCCACCCGCTGCGCCTGGCCGCCCGACAGTTGATCGGGATGGCGCTGCGCCAACGCCTCCAGCCCGAACCGGCTCGTCAGCGCTTCTGCGTCAACCGCGTCGAAGGCCTTCCGGTGGGCACCGAAGCGCCTCGCGAACGCAACGTTCTGGGCCACGGTCAGCCACGGCATCAGCAGCGGCTGCTGGAACACCACCCCGGTCTGCGGCCTGCCGCCGTCGCCGCTCCAACTGACGGTTCCCGAGGACAACGGCTCCAGCCCGGCCAACACCCTCAGCAGCGTCGACTTCCCGCTACCGCTGCGACCGAGCACTGCAAGAAACTCCCCAACGCCGATCGTCAGGTCGACGTCGCGCAGCGCCTGGACAGAGCCCGGGCCGGCGCCAAAGCTCTTGTGGGCCGCGCTTATTCGTACCGTGCTCAAGCCTGGCTGAGTTCCCACCGCAGTTGTCCTTCCGAAGGCGATTGAATGGGCAGGAAGGCGGACTCCCGGAAGCGCCGGTTGGCGGCGCTGCCCAGTGCGTACCCCGCGCCGCCGGTAAGCGTGACCTCGAGCCGGGTGGCATCGACCGCGAGTCCCGCGGCGTGCAGCCGCAATTCGATCAGGTTCGAAAGCGGTGTGTGCGCCGGTTTGACCGCCCACCGGTACAGGCGCTCGCGGTGCTGAAGTGCAGCCTGAGTCAGTGCGGACAGGCTCTCCTCGAACTGCGCCCCCGCCCCGTGGTGCAGGCGTTGCGCCCCGCGCAGTGCGGCGGCGCCGACGCCGACACAGAACGCGGTTTGCAGCAGCAGGAACGTCGGTCGGATCTTGGCCACGAAGCCGCGCAGGTCGGTGCTGACGATCCGGGCGCTCGGCACCGCGACGTCGTCGAGGCGCAGCGAGGTCGACCCGGTGGCGTTCAGGGCCATCAAGCGCGGGGCCGGGTTGATCGTGACCCCTTCCGCGTCGGCGTCGACGACGACCACGTAGGTCTCGCCACGCTCCGTCCGGGCGGGCAGCACGATCAACGCGTCGGCGAAGACGTTCGACGCCCAGCGGATCGGCCCACTGATGCGCAGTCCGTCGCCGTCGGGTCGGGCGATGACCGGCAGCTCCCCCAGCCCGGCGACGTGCTTCAGGCCGGCTGCCATGGCGGTGACGCCCACCCGCTCACCGCGGGCCAAGGCGTCGAAGTGATTTTCGCGCAACGACTCTGGAGCTAGATGCACGTAGTGCAGCGCCATCCGGTGCGCCCATACGCAGAACCCTGCCGCCAGGCTCGCCGTCGAGATCTCCTCGATCACGGCCACCTGGTCCGGCAACGCGGCGCGGTCCAGGCCCAGCCGGAGCAACCCGGCGCCGCCGAGTGCGGTGAGGTCGTCCCGGATGTCGGCCGTCGCGTCGTCAAGCGCAGCGGCCCGCTCGGCGACGCGATCCACGGCCGCGCCGAGGTCGGCGACCGCTTCGCTGACCGGTGCGCTCACCGTTGCTCGCCGTCGAGTCCATGCAGTCGATCGATCGGGGTGCTGACGGCGTCGCGGGCGCGGCGCACCGCAGCCTCGTCCGGCGCGTCGTAGAAGCACAGGCACTTGATCATGTCCTCGCGCACGTAGGTGCGCAGGAAGCTGACCTCGGGGACGTCGGCGTATCTGGGCGCGTTGGCCTTCTTGCGGGCCAGGTAGGACTCCATGTCCAGCTCGGGGGGCAGATCCCACTCCACCAGGTAGCCCGCGACAGGGCGGGCGGCCTTGACCGATTCGAGGTCCGCCCCGACCAGCCGTACCTCGTCGGGCCCGCTGACCTCGGTGGCCTCGAGCGTGGTGGCATCCAAAGTCGCTGGAGCACCCTGGAATTCGGCCACGGCGAAGATCCGATGGGACTGGGCGGTGATTTGCGCTTCGATCAGTTCGCCGCCGGCTCGGTGGACGTGGGCGTCGAGGTCCTTGAGCACCTGGGTGGTGTTTGCGCGGTCGGTTCCGCCTGCGACGACCTCGTAGAGATACAACGCCATGTCCAATTCCCGTCCTTCGATGTGGTTCCGCCGACGACGCTGGCACAGACAGAACGCTCTGTCTATTGCTGACCTGGCGTTAGGCTGGGCGCGTGAGTACCGCCGAACACAGTGCCGCGCCTGCGCCGGGCCACGCTCCAGCCCCGGCGGGTCCCGCCGAGCGGCTACTCGACACAGCAACGAAACTGTTTGCCGCTCAAGGTATTAGGGCGGTGGGCGTCGACCAGATCCTGCGCGAGGCAGCGGTGGCCAAGGCGAGCCTCTACAGCACCTACGGGTCCAAGGATGCGTTGGTGATCGCCTACCTCGCCGATTTGGATCAACGTGATCGCAACCGCTGGGTGTTGGCGGCCGCCGACGTCGCGGATCCGCTTGCCCGGGTGCTGCTGTTCTTCGACCTGGCGATCGAAGGCGCTCCCGCCCGCGGCTTTCGCGGATGCCTGTACGCCAACGCCGCCACGGAGTTCCCCGACATCGAGTTGGCGCCGGTTCGAGCGCATCGCCAGTGGATGCATGCCACCCTTGCCGCGCAGTTCACCGATGGCGGCCCCAAAGCCGCTGCCGACCCCAGCGTCGACCTCGCTCACCAAGTTCAGCTGATCTACGACGGCGCGCTGGTGGGCTCGAAGATCGAGCGTTCCGTCGAACCCCTGCGGCGGGCCCGCGCACTGACGCTCGAGCTCATCGCCCACAGCGACGCCCCTCCTCAGCCGTCAATTCCTTGATGGCCGGAGCGGACCAGGGCGTTGCGCGGACGTAGGAAGCCGGGCTGCTGCAGCTTGCGGACGGCCTTCAACGTCCCCATCGGGATGACCCGCTTGAAGAAGACGCTGGCATCGAAGGTGGCGCGGACCTCCTTGACGTAAGCGCTGGGGAGGCCGAATCGGATCAGCCCCTGGCTGACGTCGACGAGGTCGGCGCGACGCACCGCTTCGACCAGCGCAGCGTGCGGGCGGGTCGCCCCGTAGCTCGACATCCGGTGGTGTTCGGCGACGATGAGCGCGAGTTCGTCTGACCAGGCCTGGCGACCGGTCTGCTCCAACCACGCGTCCTGGGCCTTGATCGACGGAGCCAGGTAGTCCAGCGTGTCGAACGCAGCCAGGTCGTGGAACGCCGCGGCGATCGCGAGCTTGTCGTCGCGGTCGGACGTGACCGGAGTCATGGCGCGGGCGAAGTTGACCACCCGATACACGTGCGCCTTGTATCCGTCGAAACCCGCGTCGTCACCACGGGCACGTTGACGGTGGGACTCGAGGATCTCCTCGGCCAACGGCAACTCGCGAATGATCTCTGGCGGCGTCATCGCACGGATCGTACGGCGGCCTGGCGGGCAGCTGGGCACATGCCCGCCGGTCGCCCGCAAGCGGCGAAGTCACACATCCTGCACAGGGCACCTCCGGCAGGTTGTTCGCCCGCCGCGCGCTGAGTGAGCCGCTGGCGCGTCAGATTGCCCACCACGAGCTCGCAGGTATGCAACAGGTCGCTGCGTTGTCGCGCCGTCAGTCCGACCAGCGCCGAGGCGAGCTCGTCGTTGCGGCGCGACCGCACCCGCTCGGCGACCGTCCTCCCGCGGCGGGTCAGCGAGATCTTGACCGAGCGCGCGTCGTCACCCGGTCGACGCGTCACCCAACCGGCCCCGGCCAACCGGTCGACCAGTCGGACCGCGCCGGAGTGGGTCAAGCCGACGGCCTGACTGAGGGCGTGAACCGATCCTTCCGGTGAGAAGTCGAGCATGACGATCAGCGCCTCGGGTGCTGCGCCAGACAGCTGCGCGGCCTCTGCGCATGCGGCCCCGACCTGGTCCGTCAAACCCGTCGCGACCGCGCCGAGAAGGTTGGCCAGCCGCGCGTCGTCAAACGTGTTCATACGCATGACAGTAGAGGGGTTGATCGTCCCGGGGATGTGTGATTGAGTGATATATGTATGACTCACTCATATATTGGAGTTGGTGAAGATGACTAATTTGATTGCTACCGCACGGATCGACATCGAAGCGACGCCCGAGCAGGTGTGGCGGGCGCTCACCGACCCCGCGCTGATCAAGCAGTACTTCATGGGCGCAGACGTCGAGGCCGACTGGAAGCCCGGCAGTCCGATCACCTGGAAGGGCGAATACCAGGGCAAGTCTTACGAAGACAAGGGCGAGCTCATCGAGGTCGTACCCGAAGAGCGTTTGCAGCACACTCATTTCAGCCCGATGAGCGGTCAGCCGGATGAGCCTGAGAACTACCACACGCTGACGTACACGTTGCAGAAGCATGGAGCGCACACCAAAGTCGTGTTGACGCAGGACAACAACGGAAGCGAAGAGGAAGCCGAACGCTCGAGTTCGACGTGGGCCGCCATGCTCGACGGGCTGAAGAAGACCGTCGAAGACCGCTAGCCGCCGGTCGACTGGCCCGATCGGTCAGCTCGGCCGAGAAGATGGTGACAAAATGACGCCCGTGGCCGAGCGTGTCAGTTTCTCCAGCACTACCGGACCCGCGTTGGCCGGCGTCATCGATCTTCCAGTCGGCGAGCTGCGTGGTTGGGGCGTCTTCGCCCACGGGTTCACGCTCGGCAAGGACTGTCCGGCCGCCAGCAGAATCTCCAAACAGCTCGCCAACGATGGCATCGGCATGCTCCGCTTCGACAATCTCGGCCTCGGCGATTCCGAGGGGGACTGGGGTGACGGGTCCTTCTCTCACAAGGTCGCCGACACCGTACGGGCGGTGGAGTTCATGAACGCCTCGGGTCGCGAAGTGCGCCTACTCGTCGGGCATTCCTTCGGGGGCGCGGCGGCGATCGCTGCCGCCCACGAGTGTGTGACCGTGGAAGCGGTGGTCAGCATCGGGGCGCCGTACGACCCGTCCCACGTCGAGCACAACTACGACGCTCTGGTGAAGCGCATCGAATCCGACGGCGAGGCCCCGTTCCTCATCGGCGGCAAGGCGCTGGTGCTCAAACGGCATTTCATCGAGGACGTCCGCGCTGCGGATCTGAAGGAGCGCATTCGCACACTGCGGCGCGCGCTGCTCGTCATGCATTCGCCGACCGACAACACCGTTGGCATCGCCAATGCCAGCGAGATCTTCCGCACCGCCAGGCACCCGCGGAGCTTCGTCTCGCTCGAAGGCGCGGACCACCTGCTCAACGGCAAGAATCAGGCCGCGCGGGCGGCCCGCATCATCAGCGCATGGGCGGACCCGTATCTGTGATCGAGCACTACCGTTGAATCCCCGTGTCGCCGTAGTCGGTGCAGGTCTGTCAGGAGCATCGTGTGCCAACGCGCTGAGCGCGCGCGGGATCGCAGTCGACCTGATCGACGGCGGCCACACCCCGGGCGGCCGGATGGCCTCACCCGAATTGCACGGGCGCAGGGTCGACATCGGCGCGGCGTACTTCACGGCCAAGGAAGCCGACTTCGTCGCGACCGTCGCGGGCTGGGCGGCGCGCGGCCTCGTACGGGAGTGGGCCGACACCTTCGACGTGTTCGGCACCGACGGCCACCACCGCGCGGCTGGCCCGATGCGGTACGCCACGCCTGACGGGCTGCGGTCACTGGTGCGCGCGGAGCTGATGAACGACACCCACTCGGGTGAACCCATCGGCGCACTCGGAGAGCTGGACCACGATGCGGTCGTGCTGGCGATGCCCGACCCGCAGGCCGCCCGACTGGCCCCCGACGTCGTCGACTGGGTTGCCTACGAGCCGGTGATCGCAGTCGCTGCGGCCTGGCCGCGGCGGTGCTGGCCGATCGTCGATGCAGCGTTCGTCAACGACGACCCCGACCTCACCTTCGTCGCCGACGACGGGTCACGCCGCGGCGACGGCGCCGCCGTGTTGGTAGCCCACACCACCGCGCAGCGGGCGCGCACCCACCTCGAGCACCCCGACGAAGCAGTGGCGCCCATGCTAGAGGCGCTGCGGCGGGTGCTGGACGTCCCAGCCGACCCGGAGTGGACGCACGCTCACCGCTGGACGTTCGCCAAACCCGTGAACACGCACGGCGACAACGCCTTTGGGCTCACCTTGTACCGCGGTCGTCCGCTCGGACTGTGCGGCGACTCTTGGTGCCCGTCCGGCGCCCCGCGAATCGAATCGGCCTGGTTGTCGGGACGTCGGCTCGGGACGGCGCTCGCGGAGCAGTTGGGGTGCTGATCAGAACAGCGGGATCCACAGGCCGAAGTACCAGAACCCGAAGCCTCCGAACGCGGAATTGAATACGGGCACTGCGGCGTAGTCACCGTAGTCGAACTGGCCGAAGTCGGTCCGGCCCTGGTTCACGTCACGGGGCGGTCCGTCCCAATGCCGGTTCCAACCCCCGGGAGGAGGCGGGCCGTCCCAGCCACCCGTAGGCGGCGGGCCATCCCAGTTCGGCGGCGGCCCACCTGGAGGGGGGCCGTCATTCCAGCCGGGACCCCGCTCAGGCGGCGGTGGCGGCGCTCCGTGATCCGGTGCGCTGAACCCGCGCGGCGCGTCCCTTGGACCGCCCTGTTGATCGTTGCCGCGATCGAACGCACCGCTCGGCGTGAACGGCGGCGGCCGGGGTCGATCCTTCTGCGTGTCGTCGGGTGCGCTGGTCTGCGGGTTGTCCGACGAATTGCCGTGCTGCGGGTTCTGGTTGTCGTGACCCTGCTGGTCGTGTGAGGGGTTGCTTTGCGAGCTTGGCGGCGCGTTGTCTTGCGAGGTCTGTGGCGTGTTGCCGCCGTGCTGGTCGTGAGAGGAGTTGCCGCCCTGGGGGTTCTGAGGGGCGTTGTCTTGCGAACTCGGTGGCGCATTGTCCTGCGAGCTCGGCGGCGCCTTCTCCGGCTGCGGACTCGGCGGGGTATTGCCGCCTTGGTCCTGCGAAGAATTGCCACGCTGGTGGCTCTGCGAACCGTTGCCCTGCTGCCCGTCGTCAGGCCCTGGACCTGGTTGGCAACTCTGGCTCTGCCCACTGCATGGCGGTGCCAACGGCAGGGCCGCTGCGATGCCGGCCATTGCCATCGATCCTGTAACTCCGACACTGGCGGCGATCGCCGCCGCGCCGGCCAGGCGTTTCACGTACATCGGTTACTGGTTCCCTTCGGTTTGAATGTCAGATCGCGACGCCGCGCGGTCGCGAAAGTGCAGTCAGGCAACAGAATTGTGCGAAGAACGTGGCCTGAGTGCACTCTCGCGGACCCGGGCCACGGACGAGGAGCCTCGTCAAGGGCAGGCGACGTCCAGCTCGAATGACTTGGTGACCGGTTGCGAGTTGGTCGTGTCCAGGGTCACGGCGGTGCCCGTGATCTTGTACGAGTTGCCGACCTTGGTCGCCTCCGCGCTGCCCTGGCTCTGCGCAGCGTCGGAATAGCCCATCGTCGAGCCGTTCGGGCTGCCGAGTCCGACCGCATGAACCGCGGGCGGATCGGTGTTGCTGACGACGGCGCCGACCCCGTTGGTCGGGTCGCCGATGCCGATGTTGGTGTTGTCTCCGGCGACGGTGCACGTGGCCGCGCCGGTGACGTTCTGATCTTGGCCGTCGACCACGACCTTCGTCACGATGGGGCTGGCGGCGGTGCTTCCCGACGGCGAAGAACTCGGCTTCGTACTGCTGGAACAGCCCACCAATCCTGCGACCACCATGGCCGTGCCGACGACCCCCGCCGCCAATGCGCGCTTCATCACTGCTCTCCTTCTCGTCACTGCCTCACAGCAGACGTCATGCGATTGCCGTCGGGTACCTCTCTAGTTAGCTTTCCTCTTGTGTACCATCGCATTTGCCGTGAGTTGCCTGGCAGAGGATTCGGTGCCGCCGATCCGCAGGCAAACCCGTTCATCGCTAGCGGTCCCTGTGCCCCGGAATCCTCGCTATGGTCAACCAGGGGACCGGACGCCCGGTGCTCGAACGACGCCAGGACGGCAGACTCACATGACATCAGCGGCCGAACCGGCCACGGCCACAGCGGATCTGTTCGTGATCTTCGGAATCACCGGAGACCTCGCGAAGAAGATGACGTTCGGCTCGCTGTACCGGCTCGAGCAGCGGGGGCTGCTGGACTGTCCAATCATCGGGGTCGCCGCAGAGGAGTTGACGCTCGACGAATTCGTCGGGCGCGCACGCGCCGCCATCGGCGACGCTGGAAACACCATCGACGACAAGGTATTCGATCGGTTCGCGGCCCGGCTGTCCTACCTGCACGGCGACGTCAACGAGCCCGAGCTGTATCAGCGGCTGGCAGCACAGGTCACCAAGTATCACCAACCGCTCTACTACCTGGAGATGCCGCCGTCGCTCTTCGGCCCCATCGTCGAGCACCTCGGCGAGGCGAATCTCCTTGCCACGGCCCGGGTAGCGATCGAGAAGCCCTTCGGTCACGACCTCGCCTCGGCCCGCGAGCTGAACGCGCGACTGCACGAGGTGCTACGCGAGGAGCAGATCCTGCGGGTCGATCACTTCTTGGGCAAGGAACCGGTCATCGAACTGCAGTACCTGCGCTTCGCCAATCTGCTGCTCGCACAGATATGGGACCGGACGACCGTGTCGTGCATCCAGATCACGATGGCCGAGGACTTCGGCGTCGAGGACCGCGGAAAGTTCTACGACGCAGTTGGCGCGTTGCGCGACGTCGTGCAGAACCACCTGCTTCAGGTGCTCGCACTGGTCGCGATGGAGCCGTTGACCGGCGGGGCGGGCGACGAGTTGCGCGACAAGAAGGCCGAGGTGTTCCGCGCGATGGCGGCCGCCGACCCGCAGCACTGCGTACGCGGGCAGTACGGCGGCTACGCCGACGTGCCCGGGGTCGCCAAGGGTTCGAGCACCGAGACCTTCGTCGCACTGAAGTTGGAGATCGACAACTGGCGCTGGTCCGGAGTGCCGATCTTCGTGCGCGCAGGCAAGGCCCTTGCGAAACGCGTCACCGAGGTTCGACTGATACTGCGCGAAACGCCCCGGCTGGCATTCCTGGCCACGCCCGCACGAGTCGCAGGCAATCAGCTCGTGTTGCGCATCGACCCCGATCCCGGGCTACGTATACAGCTCGCCGCGCACGGTGAAACCGACTGGCGAACAGTGCATTTGGAGACCCTGTTCGGAACAGACTTCGGTGAGCCACCGACGCCCTACGAGTTGTTGCTGCACGCCGCGCTGACTGGCGACCAAAGGTACTTCGCCCGCGAGGACGCCATCGAAGAGACGTGGCGAATCGTGCAACCCCTGCTCACGACTCCCCCGCCGGTACACGAGTACGAACGCGGGTCGTGGGGCCCCGGCCAAGCCGACTCGCTGCTCGACGGACAGCAGCGCTGGCAAAAGCCCTGGCTCGACGACTAGGTCCGCGACTTCGTCGTCGAGTCAGGCGACCGCATGCACGCGCTTCGCGATCCACGGCAGTGCGTCGGAGAACGCCCGGGCGGCGAACTGCCAGGTGTGATATCCGGTGTACACGTGCAGTGCGCACCCGATGTCCACGCCGACCGCGGCGGCGCACAGATCCGGCAGCGCACCCTTCTCCCGGAACTCGTCGTCGTCGTCGTGGCCCCCGAACCCCACGGGCGCCTGCCGCTCCTGAGGGCGGTTGGGCAGGTTCTTGGACTTGTCGTCCGCGGGCTCACGCGAGTCGTCGAAGTATCCCGCGACACCCGGGTACGGCCCGTGTTTGGCCATCACCGTTCGTGGGTCGTAGGCATCCCACACCGCGGACTGGCCGCCGTAGAGGCGGTCGATCGTCTGCTGCTTGGTACCCGAATTCGGGCCGCGATCGCCTCCGATGTCTTCGAACGTGGTGAACAGCTCGGGGTGCATCACCACGAGGTCGATCGCGCACGTCCCACCTGCGGACCAGCCGACGACGCCCCAGGCGGAGGCGTTCTGCTCGGTGCCGAACTGAGAAATGACAAAGGGCCGAACGTCTTTCGTCAGGTGGTCAGCCGCATTGCCGCGTGGTCCGTTCACGCACTCGGTGTCGTTGTTGAAGCTTCCGCTGGAGTCGACGAAGACGAACACCGGCGCGGCGCCGCCGTGTTGCTTGGCGTAGTCATCGATCACGGGAATCGCGTTGCCGGTGCGCATCCAGTTGGTCGGGTTGCTGAACTCGCCTGCGATCATCATCACCGTCGGCAACTGGGGCGGGGTATCGCCGCTGAACCAGACCGGCGGCAGGTAGACGTACTCGCGCCGATGCGCGAACCCGCTGCCATCGTCGGGGATGTCGACCGGAATGACCTTGCCGGTTGTCGGCCGGGTGTTGCGGAGTCCTGGAATGTCTTTGGCGTCGATCTGATCGGGAAGTGGGCCTGCGGTCACGTCGCCCCACGCCTTCTGCAACGTCGGGTAATAACCGACCCATTCGTTGAGCACGAGGAGAGCGCAAACCGAGGTGAGCGGAATCGCCAACAGGGACAGTCCGCGGCGCCACCACCGTGCGCCCCGAAAGCCCAGCACCGCCAAGGCAATCGCGCACGCACACACCGCAGTCCACACCCAGAGCGTGAACGGCGCCGGGTCTGACGCCAGCCCTGCGGAATTCATGTAGGTCCGCGCCGCCAGGGCGCCAAGCACGCCGACGCCCACGCTCACCGGTATCCACGCCAATCGCCACCTGCGGTCCCGCCACCCGATGGCGAAGACCAGCAGGACGATCGTGAGTACCTCGATGCTGACCGGCAGCCATCCACCAAGCAACGAAATGCCGTGGCCCCATTTGTTGAAGTCCGGATCTGGCAACCTCGGCATGAGTATCGGATCGGGGACAACGGGCACGGTCGGCATCGGTGCAGTCGGCGGCACCCGGTCAGTGTGGGGGGCGATCCTCCGAATGTTCTGTCAGGTCCGCGCGGCAGCCTGTTCGATGTCGAGCAGCTGCTCGCCGCGCCGTTCGTCGTCGTAGGCCTTGCGGCCCCCACGGAGCCCGAACAGCCGCTTCGAGAACAGCAGATAGATCACGGCGGCGACGTTGATGGTGAGCGTCAGCACGCGGGTGAAGGTGATGCCCTTGAGCAGGTCGTGCACCTCCAACGGCAGGAAGATCGACGTGGCCACCACTGCGAAGTACTCACCCCACCGCTTGAGCAACCACAGTCCGACACCTTCGACGAGCTCGAGCAGCGCGTACGCGGCCAACGCAAGCGTAAGTAGGGCCAGCGTGGACGGTTTGGTCGCGAGCGCCCGCTCCAGCTCGTGGATCAAGGTCATTTGATCGACCTTGACGCCGCTGGCCCGCAAGAGCGGCAGGTCGTGGTCGACGGTGGCCTGGATGGCACCCTGCGCGCCGTGGAACCTCCACACCGCCCAGGCCGCGAATGCGATCAGCAGAGCGCGAATCCAGCGCTCCACCGCGAGCGCTCGCAAGATGATGGCCTGGCGCAACGCCTTTCCTCGCAGCACCAGCGGCGCATCCTCCGCACGCCCGCGCCCGTGCGGCGGACCCGGGATGAAATCGCCGCACCGCAGGCAGCGCCACACTTCACCCAACCCGGTCGTCCCGCTGAGTCGGCCGGCGAGTGCGGCGTCGTCGGGCGCGTAGGTGATGTGACCGCGACGCGCACAGGTGCGCAACTCCCACCGGTTGTGACCGTGACTTCCCCGCATGGTCGTGATCATTGCGGCGAGCCGTGGATACGGCAAGCGACTTGGGCGTCGATTGCCCGTTCCTGTAGCTCTGCTGCGCGGTTGATGCGACACTCCCGGGTGGCAGCGCAACGAGATCGGAGGGGCTCTGAGCAAACTTCGTGCCATCGCAGGCGCCGTCGCAGTGGCGGGGCTGATCCAGGCTTGCTCGCACGGCGGCCAGTCTGCCGGAAAGCCGAGCCAGTCAATGCATCCCGCGGCTCTGCTCAGCGGCTCCTACCGCCTCGACTTCGACGCCAAGCAACAGCTCGCCAACGGGGAGCCGAAAGCGTACGACCCCTTCTCCCGATGGTTCGCGTTTCGGTCGACGTGTACGGCCACGGGTTGCATCGCCACCGGTTCACGCCTGAATGCCGACGACCCCGACGAACTCGCCGACCCGGCGTTCTCAGTGGTCCTCGACTACGTCGGCGGCGAATGGGTGACGACGTTTCCCACGCATGAGCCGTGCGGGGACAAGGACACTCCGGTGCTGGTGTCCTGGGCGTTGAAACCCGGCGACGACGCCAGGCTGGCGGGCACCCGCATCGAGTCTTCGGTGACGCCTGGGTGCGCCTACAACACGCAAATCCCAATCACCGCAACCCGACTCGGTGACGTCGGTTCCTCGATCACGGTGGCCGACCCCGCCGCACAGCCCCCGTTGAAGTGGTCGACCCCGAACAACCTGTCCGGGCGCTACTCGGGCAAGGTCACCAATCCGACGACGGGCGCCACTCAGACGCGTCCGGTGCAAATCGCGTCCGCGTGTATGCGCAACACCGAACAGTGCAGGATGCTGAAGACCGCCACCAAGAACGATGGAACCAAGGTCGTGCAGGCGTTTCACTTCGCCGACGGAAAGTGGTCGACCGACCTTCACCACGTGTCGAGTTGCGGGGACGGCTCAACTGGCGATGCGAACAGCCACTGGGAGTACCTGATGCCGTCGCGCCCGAAGAATCCCATCGCGAAAGTGACTGGCACCCAACATCAAGTGAGCACCGGCGCCTGCACGATGACTACGGACTTCGACCTGCTGCTCGCCAGAACCGGGGACTGATACTCCACCCTCAGAGCCGACCCGCGGCGAACGCCGCGCCCTGCTGGACGAGGCCCGCTTCCACGTACGTGCTGTGGGCGGGCACGTCGTCACCGTTGGAGCACACCGGATCGGCGCCATTGCACAAATCCATGGCCTTGGCTCCGTAGAGCGGGCTGAGCGTGGTCAACGGCTGCCCGAGCTTGTTGGACGGATTGCCGAAGACCGCGGCGGCGGCCACGTGATCGGCCACCTCGGGCGGCAGTACGTTGTCGAACCCCAGGGTGGGATTTGCGGCCGTCGTGATGGCGTCGATCACCGCCGCGCCCTGCGAGTAGCCGCCGAGCACGATCTTGGTCTTGGGGCAGTTTGCGACGGTGCCCTGGATGTGTGCGCTGGCATCGTTGGCGCCCGCGACCGTCCCGCGTATGAAGTCGTCCGACGCGGGGTAGTTCACCGCGTAGACGCCGACGGACTTGCCCTTGACCTGACTCTTCAGCGAGTTGACGAAGGCTTGCCCCTCCCGGCCGACGCCGGCCGGCTGGCCGGTACCACGGGCGAAGACGACTTCCACCGCTGAGCAATCGGCCGCGGACGCGGCGGGTGCTACCGCAAGTGCGGCGAGCGGTGCGCCCGCGAGTACGACGGACGTGGCGAGGATCGTCAGCCTGCGGCCGCGGATCGAATTCGATGCGTGTGCCCTGGACAAGGTGGTCTCCTAAGAAGGCTTGACGACGTCATGGCTAGTAAGCCCGGTCTGCCGCCAAGCATTCCTTAGTACGTCAAACTTTCGCGGTGGTCTTGATCACAGCTTGGCGCACCACGCGGTATTCGTCGCGCTACGTACCGGGATGCTTGCCGTGCGTTCGTTCAGAAGACGACGGTTTGGTTGCCGTCTCGGATCACCCGGTCCTCGCAATGCCACAGCACAGCGCGCGACAGCACGTCGCGCTCGACGTCGGAGCCGAGGCGCATCAGGTCGCCGACGCCGTGGCGGTGGTCGACCCGCACTACGCCTTGCTCGATGATCGGTCCCTCATCGAGTTCTTCCGTCACGTAGTGCGCGGTCGCGCCGACGAGTTTGACGCCGCGCTCCTTGGCCCGCCGATACGGCGCCGCGCCGATGAACGATGGCAGGAACGAGTGATGAATGTTGATGAGGGGGCAGCCGACTTCGGACAGGAATCGCGGAGTGAGGATCTGCATGTACCGAGCCAATACCACCAGGTCAACGTTGTCTCGCAACACGTCGAGTTGCCGTCGTTCTGCTTGTGCCCGAACGTCTTTGGTGGCGGGCACATGCAGGAAGGGTACGCCGAAGGAGGCCGCCCGAGCTGCGAGGTCCGGGTGGTTCGAGATCACCATCGCCACCGACATGTCCAGTTCACCACGTCGATTGCGCCAGAGCAGGTCTAGTAGGCAGTGATCGTCCTTCGACGCCATGATCGCCACTCGTTTGGGTTTTGAGGCCTCGGTGAGCGCGAAATCCATGGCGAACCGCGCAGCCACCTGCTCGCCGAAGGCGTGTTCCAATGCGTCCCGCGCAGCAGCCAGTCCGGGCAGATGGAAAATGGTGCGCTGCATGAAGGTCCCGCCGGAATGCTCTGTCGAATGTTGGTCCAGCGAAATGATGTTGGCCCCGGCCTTGGCCAAAAAGGTGCTGACAGCCGCCACCAAGCCGGGCCGATCGGCGCAGCGCAACAACAACCGACCGACGTCCTTCACCCGCGACCCGTTCCCACCAAGCTGGAGGTACTGTCCGCGATCCTCAACGGCTGCCGCGTCGGCGGCATACAAGACTCCCATCGGAGGTCACCTTCCTCGTTACATGACACAGGGGGCGCCGGCACGCCGACGCCCCCTGTGTCCGACGGCAGTGGCCTTAACGGGCCCCTGCCTGCCTGTTGTTATGAACTGGCGCCGTGGGCACCGTTGGCGCCCGCTGTGCCGCCGGCCCCGTTGGTGCCGGCTGCGCCGGTCTTGCCGGTGGCGCCGGTCTTGCCGGTAGTACCGGTAGCACCGGTAGCACCGGTAGCGCCGGTTTTGCCGGTAGCGCCCGCCGTACCGGTGGAGCCGCGACTGCCAAACGTGCCGCCGCTGCCTGCCTTACCGGCTGCACCACCGGTTCCGGCCGTCCCGCCGGTCCCGCCTGCAGCGCCGGTCCCACCGGTGCCGCCGGTCCCGCCGCTTCCGCCGGTCCCGCCTGCTCCGCCTGGGCCGCCGGTCGCGCCGGAGCCGCCGAGGCCTGGGGCGCCTCCGACG
>JAOPVI010000071.1 GCA_025966225.1 Mycobacterium sp.
ACACGCTGCAGGGGCTCGCGCAGTAAGACGGAGTGATCCTCGACGCCGGCACCTAGTTCGGGATACATGTTCTGGATCGCTCCGATCCAGACTCCGAGCATGCCGGTACGCAGATCGCCGAAGTACTTCCAGGTCAGCGAATCGGGGCCGAGGGGGTCGGGGGTTCCGTCGACTGCGCCCATGGTCGGTCGAGACGTGGTCTTCGCGGTCGTCTTCGAGCTCGCGGTCATCGTGTCCTCGCTGAGTGCCAACCCACGGGTGTTCGGTCACCATAATCTTGACAACGCACGTTGTCCACGATTTGCGATGGCGCGCCGGTGCTTCGTTATCGGGCCTGCACCTACCCTCCACATGCGCGTGACCTGGGAGTATCACCCTCGATGAATCGGTGTCGAGGTGGCACCGACTGGGCGCCGGAGCTGCCGAGCTGGCGATGTTGGCTGTGACCGCGAGGCGAGTCGCCGGCGGGTGTGAGCAATGTCTATCAGCGGCTGGTCATGATCTCCCGAGCAGCGACGATGAGC
This sequence comes from Mycobacterium sp., assembly GCA_025966225.1. Lineage (GTDB taxonomy): Bacteria > Actinomycetota > Actinomycetes > Mycobacteriales > Mycobacteriaceae > Mycobacterium. Next base: position 525 of record JAOPVI010000071.1, read on the forward strand.
AGTAAGCCCCGTGTTTCGGGTCATCCTCATTCCCGCTCATCCAAGCGGGCACCTAGGGTGGCGTTGTGGATGTCGAATCGTTCGAGGAACGAATCGGCGCGCAGGAGCAACGCGACTCGGGGGCCAGTCCCGCCGAGCCAAGCACCGCGGGGTTCAGCGCGGGAAGTCCCCTCGGGTGGCTGAAGAGCACCAATCACAGTCCTGCCGTCATCGCCTTCGTCAAGCGTGCGCGCCGCGCTCTTCCCGGTGATCCGGAGTTCGGTGATCCGTTGTCCGCAGCGGGAGTTGGCGGCCCGCGCGCCGCCGCCCGGGCAGCCGACCGACTGCTGGATCGCGATGCCGCGTCCCGGGAGGTGAGCCTTGCCGGGCTGCAGGTCTGGCAGGCGCTGACCGAACGTGTGTCCGGGCAGCCGGCCTACGGCGAGGTAACCCTGGTGTTCACGGATCTGGTCGGATTCTCCGATTGGTCGCTGCGAGCCGGCGACGACGCCACCTTGACGCTGCTGCGGCGGGTGGCGCAGGTAACCGAACCACCATTGCTGGCAGCTGGCGGACACATCGTCAAGCGAATGGGCGACGGCACCATGGCGGTGTTCTCCGATGCGAGCACTGCAGTCAGCGCCGTGCTCAGGGCCCTGGAGGCGGTAAGAACCGTTGAAGTCGGCGGGTATACGCCGCACATGCGGGCAGGCATCCATACCGGGCGACCTCAACGTATCGGCTCGGATTGGCTCGGCGTCGACGTGAACATTGCCGCCAGAGTCATGGATCGTGCCACCAAGGGGGGATTGGTCGTCTCACAGAGCACGTTGGAGCAGATCGGCGAGGACGACTTCGAGGCGCTCGGGGTAACCGTGAAACGCATACGCAAACAACTGTTCTCACCAAAGATCGCCGGCGTGCCGGAAGACCTCGCCATGTACTGGGTGAAGATTCGCAGAGAGCTGCCAGGTGGCGATCCGGAAGACCAGGACGACGCCGGGGCATAGTTGGAATCGATGATGTGGGCCGGCTTGTCCCGATTGCTCCGAGTGCGCGTTACCGCGGTCTACGGGTCAATCCTGCTTTGCGTCAACATCGCACTGCCTGCGCTTGGTCCCGTCGTGCAGGATCGCGTGTTCAGGAACGCCAGTACCAATCTCCACAACTTGGGTCACGGACACCTCGGGACGTTGCTCCTTAGCGCGTTCGTCGTAGATGCCGGCGCGATCGCGCTGTGGCTGCCCGCCTTGCTCTGCCTGCTCGGGCTCGCCGAATTGCTCTGGCGTAGTTCGCGTCTGGTCGTTGCCTTCGCAGTCGGCCACGTCGGCGCGACGGTGCTCGTCGCCGCAGGTCTCGCTGCTGCCGTCAGCTGGGACTGGACGTCCGCGACGGTTACGCGGGCGATTGACGTCGGCATGAGCTACGGCGCCGTGGCGGTACTGGGTGCACTTACCGCGGCGATACCGCAACACTGGCGTCCTGCGTGGATCGCGTGGTGGGCGGCCGTCGGGATCACCGTCGTTGCCGTCGCGCGGGACTTCACCGACGTCGGGCACTTCGTGGCACTGACCTTGGGCATGTTGGTCGCGACCCGCTTTGGAGTTCCACGGCCTTGGACTCGCGTGCGGGTGGCGTTGTTATGCGTCGCGGCCAGCTTCGGCTTCATGGTCATCGCGAATTCAGCGGTGGAGATGTTGCTGGCGGCTCCGTGCGGAGTGGCGGCGGTCGTGATGGTCGAGGCTGCGATCCGACTCCGTCGGTATTCAGAGGATGGAAATCGGGCCGGGCAGCAGCCTCGGGTCGACGTTGGCCAGTGCGTATGAGACCGGGTCGCTCAGCGCAACTCTTCGACCGAAGCCTCGACCCAGTCCGAAAGCCACGACTCGGGCAATCCGGTCGGGAAACCGATCACGATCCCCCTCCACACCGCCGGGCTGCCCGCTACCCAACGTGACGGGCGGGTCCTCGCAGCAATCACCGCCCTGCTCGATGCCGCGGCCCACGCCGGGTGCACGGCGGTGGTCATCGAGCACCTCGACTTCGTCGACGCACGTGCGATCGGCCGCGAAACGATCGGCCGCGGCACGCGGGGGAAACGGTTCCGGCGCACCGTGGCCGGTATCCCCACCGCGAAATTCCGGACCCGCCTGACCGCGATGGCGGCCCGCCGCGGCATCGCGGTCATCGGCGTCGATCCGGCCTACACCAGCAAATGGGGCGCCCAACACTGGGCCAAACCCCTACAACGACAGACTTCCGAACCGGTCACCCGCCACCACGGCGCGGCGGCCGCGATCGGCAGACGTCGCCTCGGACAGGCGATTAGGCAACGGGCGGCAGGACCCCGCAACGGACAGCGGACCGTTACGGGCACGCCACCGGCCAGGCCCGACCACCCGCCCAACCACGTTGGCAGGCACGGCAGTTCCGGCCCACCGCCACCCACACGATGGGTTGCGGTCCCCCGGAGAACACCCGCCACCAGCGGCCAACACCGTCCGGGCCGCAACCGAGCAGAACTCACTCCTGCTCACTCATGAGGAACGGTATCGCGAGTCACTCCGGACCCGTCGCTATGATCGCCGGGTGGCTGATCAGGCCGGGTTGTCCCAGGAAGCGCTGACCGCGGCGGTTAGCGCCGCGAGGCATGCCTTCGACGCGGCCGCCGACCTCGACGCGCTGGCCAGAGCCAAGACCGAGCACCTCGGCGACAAGTCCGCGATCGCACTGGCCCGCCAGGCCTTGGCCACGCTGCCAAAGGAAGAGCGCGCCGAATCCGGACGACGGGTCAACGTCGCCCGCACCGAGACCCAGGGGGTCTACGACGAGCGCCTGGCGGTGCTGCGGGTCGAACGCGACACCGCGACACTCGTCGCCGAGCGCATCGACGTGACGCTGCCGTCGACCCGACAGCCGATCGGGGCCCGCCACCCGATCACCATCCTCGCCGAGCACGTCGCAGACACGTTCGTCGCGATGGGCTGGGAACTGGCCGAAGGCCCCGAAGTCGAAACCGAACAGTTCAACTTCGATGCGCTCAACTTCCCGCCGGACCACCCGGCACGCAGTGAGCAGGACACGTTCCACGTCGCGCCCGACGGATCGCGGCAGGTCCTGCGCACCCACACCTCGCCGGTACAGATCCGCGCCCTGCTCGAGCGCGAACTCCCGGTGTACATCGTGTCGATAGGCCGGACGTTTCGCACCGACGAGCTCGACGCCACCCACACGCCGGTGTTCCACCAGGTGGAAGGACTCGCCGTGGACCGTGGCCTGACGATGGCCAACCTGAAGGGCACGCTCGACGCGTTCGCGCGCGCAGAGTTCGGGCCACAGGGCCGGACCCGGTTCCGGCCACACTTCTTCCCCTTCACCGAGCCGTCGGCGGAAGTCGACGTCTGGTTCGAGAACAAGAAGGGCGGGCCCGGCTGGGTGGAGTGGGGTGGCTGCGGCATGGTCAACCCGAACGTGTTGCGCGCCTGCGGAATCGACCCAGAAGAGTATTCGGGATTCGCGTTCGGCATGGGCTTGGAACGCACTCTGCAGTTCCGCAACGGCATTTCCCACATGCGTGACATGGTCGAGGGTGACGTGCGCTTCTCGCTGCCGTTCGGAGCGGGAGCCTGATGCGCGTTCCCTACAGCTGGCTTCGGGACGTCGTCCGAGTCGGCACCCCGGACTGGGACGTATCCGTCGACGAACTCGAGCGGACGCTGATCCGCATCGGCCACGAGGTCGAGGACATCATTCCGGTGGGCCCGGTGTCGGGTCCGCTGACCATCGGGCGCGTCGTCGACATCGAACTACTCACCGAGTTCAAGAAGCCCATCCGCGCGTGCAAGGTGGACGTGGGCGAGCCCGAGCCACGCGACATCGTCTGCGGTGCAACGAACTTCGATGTCGGCGACCTCGTCGTGGTAGCGCTGCCCGGCACCACGCTGCCCGGGGACTTCACCATCGCCAAGCGCAAGACCTACGGCCGTACGTCTGAAGGGATGATCTGCTCGGCTGCCGAACTCAACATGGGCACCGACCACGCCGGAATCCTGGTGCTGCCGCCCGGAACCGCTGAGCCGGGAGCCGCCGCGGTCGACGTCGTCGGACTCGACGACGTGGTGTTCAACCTGGCGATCACCCCCGATCGCGGTTACTGCCTCTCGATCCGCGGCATGGCCCGCGAGCTTGCGTGTGCCCTGGACCTCGAGTTCGCCGATCCCGCTGACGTGCCCGCACTACCCGTCGACGGCGAGGCCTGGCCGCTGACCGTGCAACCCGGTACGGGCGTGCTGCGCTTCGGACTTCGCCCCGTGACGGGCATCGACCCAACTGCGGTGTCGCCGTGGTGGCTGCAACGACGACTGCTGCTCAGTGGTATCCGTGCCATCTCGCCCGCGGTCGACGTGACGAACTACGTGATGCTCGAAATCGGCCATCCCATGCACGCCCACGACCGTGCGCTCATCACGGGGGCATTCGACGTCCGCTTTGCGGAGCCGGGAGAGACGGTCGTCACGCTCGACGGCGTCGAGCGTCGACTCGATCCCGGTGACGTGCTGATCGTCGACGATGTCGCGACCGCGGCCATCGGCGGTGTGATGGGTGCGGGCACCACCGAGGTTCGCTCGAGCACCACCGACGTGCTGTTGGAGGCGGCGGTCTGGGATCCGGCCGCGGTATCGCGCACCCAACGCCGGCTCCGTCTCGTGAGCGAGGCCGGGCGACGGTACGAACGGTCCGTCGACCCGGCGATTTCCGTTGCTGCGCTTGATCGTTGTGCCACCCTGCTCGCGGAGATCGCCAAGGGGACCGCTGAACCCACGCTGACCGATTGGCGCGGTGATCCGCCTCGTGAGAATTGGTCTCCGGCACCGGTGAGCATGCCAAGCGATCTGCCCGATCGGACCGCAGGCGTCGGCTACCCCCAAGGCACGGCCGCTCGCCGCCTGACCCAGATCGGGGGAGCCGTCGAGACTTCCGGCGACCGCCTCGTGGTCACACCGCCGAGTTGGCGCCCCGATCTCAAGCAACCCGCTGATCTCGTCGAAGAGGTACTGCGACTCGAGGGCCTCGAGCTCATTCCGTCGGTGCTCCCATCGGCGCCGTCTGGTCGCGGGCTGACCCCTGGTCAGCTTCGGCGCCGTGCGATCGGGAAGTCCTTGGCGCTCAACGGCTTCGTCGAGGTGCTACCGACTCCGTTCCTGCCCGCCGGGGTCTTCGATCAGTGGGGACTCGCGGCCGACGACGCGCGGCGCGCCACCATCTCCGTGCTGAATCCGCTGGAGTCCGAACGACCGCAACTGGCGACGACACTCCTGCCGGGGCTGCTGGAAGCACTGGGCCGGAACGTTTCTCGCGGTGCCGTCGACGTGGCCCTCTTCGGCATCGAACAGGTCGTGCTCGCGACGCCACAGGTCCGCGCCATCGAGCCCATCGCCGTCGATCGCCGGCCCACCATCGACGAGATCGCGGCCATCGACGACGCGCTGCCACGGCAGCCGTTGCACGTCGCCGCCGTGCTGACCGGCCTGCGTGAGCCCGCTGGGCCGTGGGGACCGGGCCGGCCGGTCGACGCCACCGACGCATTCGAGGCCGTCCGCACCATCGGCCGGGCCTGCCACGTCGACTTCACTCTCCGGGCCGCTCAGCAGCTACCATGGCATCCCGGCCGATGCGCAGAGGTGCTCGTCGGCAGCGGCGAGAACGGGGTCGTCGTCGGCCATGCCGGGCAGCTGCATCCGGCCGTGATCGAACGCACCGGGCTGCCCAAGGGCACGTGCGCCGTCGAACTGGACCTTGACCGGGTGCCGATCGTCGAGCCGCGGCCCGTTCCGTCCGTGTCACCGTTCCCTGCGGTGTTCCAGGACGTCAGCCTGATCGTGGACGCAGGCGTCGAAGCCCAGGCGGTCGTCGAGGCCGTGCATGCGGGCGGGGGCGAATTGCTCGAGGACGTCCGGCTCTTCGACGTCTACGTGGGGCCCCAGATCGGCGAGGGGCGCAAGTCCCTGACCTTGGCGCTGCGGTTCCGCGCTTCCGACCGGACGCTCACCGAGGACGAGGCAAGCACCGCGCGGGACGCCGCGGTGGCCGTCGCGGCTGAACGGGTCGGCGCAATGCAGCGCAAGTAGTGAGTCTCCCGTCATCAAGCCCATGGGAAGAACTTGGACACCGCTAGCGCGATGACCCGTTGATACGCCGGCCCGATGGCGCGGGCCAGCACATCGAGAGCCTTTGCCTCCCAGCCGATCACCACTCGGGCGCGACCCTTGACGACTGCGCCGATGTTCGTGGCGGCGGCCATCTCCGGCGAATGGATGGCCATGTACTTGTCGAAGAACTCCGCAAAGCTCTGCGCGTCTTGACCGTCGGCGACCGTGGCATTGCGGGCGACGGCGGTCTTGATGCCGCCAGGGTGCACGCACGTGACCTTTACCGGATGCTTGGCGACCAACATCTCTTGGCGTAGCGCCTCGGTGAAGCCGCGCACGGCAAACTTCGCCGCGTTGTAGGCGCTCTGGCCCGGCACCGCGATGAGCCCGAACAAGCTCGAGATGTTCACGATGTGCCCATCGCCGGATGCGATCACATGTGGCAGAAAGGCCTTGGTGCCGT
>JAOPVI010000072.1 GCA_025966225.1 Mycobacterium sp.
AGAGATCCTCGACACGCTCATCGAGATGTGGGACGGCCTCGACAAGGAGCACTGATCCGTCAGCGCGTCCTCGAGTTGTCGGGGTCATAGATCGGCTTGAGCGACACCGCAATTGGATGCAGAACGCCGCCGACGTTCACCTGGTAGTCGCCGGAACGTATCCAATCGGCGGTGATCGGCCCCTGCTCGGGCGACCGGACGTAGGCTAGCCCCACGCACGCGCCCGTCGTCTCACCCCAGGCCGCGGACGTCACCTGGCCTGCGACCACGCCGTCGCGCAGCACGAGCTCGCCGCCCCACAACATCGGTTCGGCCGAGGAGACCGAGAATCCGACGACCTTGCGCCGCGGTCCATCGGCTTTCACCTGCTCCACTGCGACGCGGCCGAGGAAGTCGATGTCCGTCTTGAGCTTGCAGGCGAACAACAGACCCGCCTCGACGGGATTGTCGTTGGGCGTCAGCTCGCGCCCGAAGGCGCGGTAACCCTTCTCCAGACGCAGCGATTCGATCGCGTAGTAGCCGCCGCGCGCCACGCCGAACTTCGTCCCGGACGTCATCAGATCCTCGTACACGCCGACCGCAAATTCCGCGGGAACGTAGAGCTCCCAGCCGAGCTCGCCGACATAGGTGATGCGGGTCGCGCGAACGGTCGAGTAGCCGAACGAGATTCGCTGGCTGGTGCCGAACGGGAAGGCCGAGTCGCCCAGGTCGGCATCGGTCAACGTGCTGAGTAGCTCGCGTGACCGCGGCCCCATCACGCCGAACACCGACAGCGCCGACGTCACGTCGACGAGTTCGGCCCGAGCATCGGCGGCCATGTTCCTGCGGACGTGGTCCTTGTCCCGTTCCGTGGTGGCGGCACTGCTGACGATCAGGAACTCGTCGGCCGCGGTGCGCGTGACGGTGACGTCGGACTCGTAGGTTCCGCGCTCGTTCAGCATCCCGCTGTAGACCGTACGGCCGACGTCGACGGACATGTCTGCGGTGCACAACCATTGCAAAGTGGCCTCAGCGTCGGGGCCGACCAGCACGTACTTGGAGAACGAGGTCTGATCGAAAACCGTGACCGCCGTGCGCGTGGCGGTCTGCTCGGCCGCAGACCACGGCAGCCAGTTCTGCTTGCCCCACGAATACTCGATGGCTGGATCGCATCCTGGTGGGGCGAAGAAGTTGGCCCGCTCCCAACCCATGCGGCTGCCGAAGTTGGCGTTGGCGGCGGCCAGCAGATGGTGCACGGGCGAGCGGCGGAATGGTCGTGCCGTCGTGAGTTCACGGTTGGGCCAAGGCACTTCGTAGTGCAGGCCGAGGATCTCGGCAACGCGATCGTGCAACCAGCGGTTGTTGCCGTTGAAAGGCGCGAACCTTCGGATGTCGACACTGGTGAGGTCAGACGTCGGCGAGTCGTTGGCGATCCACTCCGCTAGTGCGCGACCGGCGCCACCTGCCGAGGCGATGCCGACCGAGTTGAAGCCGGCCGCCACGAAGAAATTTGAGCACTCGGGCGCTTCGCCGAGGATGAACTGGTTGTCCGGGGTGAAGCTCTCGGGCCCGTTGTAGAGCTTCTTGAGCCCGGTGTCCTCGAGTACGGGAATCCGTAACAGCGCATTGTCCATCAGGATTTGGAAGTGCTCCCAATCCTCTTCCAGTAGTTGGAATTCGAATGGGTACGGAATTTCGTCGGGTCCGACCCAGGGCTTGGCTTCCGGCTCGAAGCCCCCGATCACCAGGCCCCCGACCTCTTCCTTGAAGTACGTGTACCCGTCGGGGTCACGCAGGATCGGCATGTCGGGATGGACGCCGGCGATCTTCTCGGTGACCACGTAGAAGTGCTCGGCCGAGTGGAGTGGCACGTTGACGCCCGCCATCGCGCCGACCTGCTTGGCCCACTGGCCCGCGCAGTTGACGACGATTTCCGCCTCGACGTCGCCTGCGTCGGTACGCACCCCCGTGACCCGTCCGTCCGCGCTCGTCACGCCGGTCACCCTGGTGCGCTCGATGATTCGGGCTCCGCGCAGCCGTGCGCCCTTTGCGAGCGCCAAGGTCAGATCGGTCGGGTTGGCCCGCCCGTCCTCGGGCAGCCAGATGGCACCGACGAGGTCGTCGACCCGCATCACCGGATAGTGCTGTTGGGCTTGTTCGGGCGTCAGTAGCTCGCACTCGAGGTCGAACGCGGCCGCATTGGCTGCGGTTCGACGCAACTGGATCATCCGATCCTCGGTTCGCGCGACGGTCACGCCCCCGCACGCCTTGTAGCCCGCGGTCAGTCCCGTCTCGGCCTCGAGTTCGGTGTACAACTGCGTCGAGTACTGCACCAGTCGCGTACCGCTCTCGGACGCGCGCAGCTGTCCGACCAGGCCGGCGGCATGCCACGTGGTGCCCGAGGACAACCGACCCTGTTCCAGCAGTACGACATCGCGATAGCCGAGCTTGGTCAGGTGGTAGGCCACACTGGCGCCGATGACGCCGCCGCCGATGATGACGACTTGCGCGCGCTCGGGAACTGCATTGGTTGGCATCGTGCCCTTCCTCAGTCCGGTGCCTGCACGTCTTCGAGCAGGCTGTGGAAGTCCGGGCCCTTGAATTCGGCGACGGCAGCCTCGTATCGCTCCATGCCCCACCCCCAGAAGTCGAAGTCCAGTGGGCTCGAGCCGTTTTGGATGCAACCCCACAGCGTCCAGCCGTACATGCCGACGATGCCCTGAAGCCGGGCGCGAGCGATCTTGTGCCGCAGTCTGCGACCGTAGTAGGCGGTGACGAGTTCCTCGCGTTGCTCGGCGGAAAGCTGACACTCGCACGACGTGTTGCCCAGTTCGAAACACGGGTCGTTGTTCCCGGAGTACTCGTAGTCGATCAGCCACATGGTGTCGCCATCCTCGACGAAGTTGGCTGCCAACAGGTCGTTGTTGCACGGGACGGTGGTCTGATCGGTCGCCGTCAGCACCTGTCGTGCGCTTTCGAACTGGGCGGCGAAGTCCAGGTAGTCGCTGGGGATCCGGAAGTCGTTGTCTTGCACGACCTTCAGATATCGTTGCTGCTTGTCGAACATGTCGAAGGTGCCCCGGAACCGCGGACCAGAATGTAGGCTGCGCATCGCCGCCGCCGCCTTGATCAGCACCCCCGGTCGCTGAAAGTCGTCGTTGGACAACGTATTCCCGTCGAGGAATCCGAGCAGCAGGATTCCGAGGTCGGGACGGTAGTCGATCACGGGGGCGCCCACTCCGGCCTCTGCGGCGGCTTGGGAGTTGTAGTGCTCCTGGTCGCGGTCGATGCCGAGCAGACCCGAGGAGTTGCCCGAACACCGCGCCACGTAAGTCCCACTCGACGTGGTGACCTTGACATTGCGGTTCGTCAGCCCGCCGGACAGCTCCTCGAGCCGGCGCTCCTGTCCGGCCAGCGCGGGCAGCTCGTCGAGGATCGCGTCGAGCTGGTCATCGGTCAGGGAGGACGACATGGTCAGCGGGCGGTCAGTGCCCGGCGCAGCATGTGCATCACGACTGTCGTGGAGCGTTCGCGGATGTCGGAGCGGTTGCCGGGCAGCAGCAGCGTGCGGGTATCGGTGTACCCGTCGCCGAGCCTTACGCTGAAGCAGACTGTGCCCACGGGCTTCTCGGCAGATCCGCCACCTGGTCCCGCAATGCCGGTGATGGCAACCGCGGTGTCCGCCCCGAAGCGGTCCAGCGCGCCCGCGGCCATGGCCTCGGCCACCGGTTCGGACACCGCGCCATGGGCTTCCAGTAGCTCGGCATCGACGCCGAGCAGGTCCATCTTGGCCTGGTTGGAATAGGACACCACACCGCCCGTCACGTACGCCGACGAGCCTGCGCGGTCCGTCAGTCGCGCCGCCACCATGCCCGAAGTGCACGACTCCGCCGTGGCGATCGTGCGGCCGGACAGCAGTTGGGCGACCTGGTCGTCGACCAATGCCCCGTCGGTGGAGAACAGTTCGCGGCCATGACGGTCGCGGAGCACACCGACGAGCTCCTCGTAAACCGGTGCGGCATCGGGTTCGTAGCGGGTGACGATCTCGAGCTCGCCGCGCCGCAGGCACGTGGTGATCTCGAGCCGGTCGAACCCGGGCACCGTGTGCTCGGCGTCGCGCAGCGTCTCGGCCAAGCCGGATTCGGGCAGCCCGAACATGCGGATCGTGTCCTGTCGGTAGATCGTGCGGCCTGCGATCGCCTCCTGCACGGCGGTGGTTTCCACCGCCTTGGGCCACATGGGCTGGAGCTCGCGCGGCGGGCCGGGCAGTACCACGACGGTCGGCTTGCCTGGCACCACGACTCCTGGTGCCGTACCCACCGGAGTGAGTATCTGGGCGCCCGCAGGCACCATGGCCTGCTTGCGATTGGCGGCCATGACGGCGTCGAAGTCGATGTCGTTGGCTCCTTGCGACCGCCGCATCAACTTCTTCAGGATGTTGGCGATGGTCTGCTCGAGCTCTGGGTCGAGCACCAGGTCCCGGCCACAGAACTGGGCGACCATCGCGACGGTCATGTCGTCGGCGGTCGGGCCCAGTCCCCCGCTGGTGACGATCAGGTCGACGCCCTCGGAGGCGAGGAAGCGCAGTTGCGCCTGAATGTCCTCGGGGCGATCGCCGCAGATCGTGATGTGGGCCAGCTCCACTCCGAGTTCGAGCAGCTGGTCGGCCAGCCATGGGCCGTTGCGGTCCTGGACCCGCCCGGTCAGCACTTCGGTTCCGGTGACGACGATGCCTGCGCGCACACTCACGGGATATGACACTACGACGCGGGGTCAGGAGTCGTTGTGGCGTGCGGCTTCCTGAGCGAGCTGGACGCGCGAGGTCAGGCCGAGCTTGGCGTAAACGTGCGTGAGGTGGGACTGCACGGTGCGCGGGGAGCACATCGAATTCCAGTGATCCACCTGGCGTTTGCCACCTGGAAACGTGGACGGGCTAGCTTGAGCGGCCGTGACGACCAGCGCCCTGGCTCTGCCCTCGGTAATGGACCCCATGTACTGGTTGGGCGCC
>JAOPVI010000143.1 GCA_025966225.1 Mycobacterium sp.
AGGGGGAGGGCGGCGCGTTCGTCGAAAGCGGAGCGATCCGGTACGACGGCGGCTCGATTCCGGTCAACACCCACGGCGGCCAACTCTCCGAGGCCTACATCATCGGAATGACCCACATCATGGAAGGAGTCGAGCAGATGCGCGGCACCGCCATCAATCAGGTTCCCGACGCCGAACTCGCGCTGGTCACCGGTGGCCCTGCGAGCCTGCCCGTCAGCGGCCTGATCCTGGGGAGGGCGGCATGAATGCCCCCACGGCGACGCTGGCCACCACCATCCCCGGTGAACACGTTCGGATCGCGGTCAACCAGGACACCGAGCCGTTCTGGGCCGCGGCCAAGGAACGCCGCCTGGTCGCGCCGCAATGTGCCGACTGCCAGACCTTCCGGCTACCGCCGACGCCGTTCTGCCCCAATTGTCAATCCAAGGCGGTGAATTGGGTCGACCTCAGTGGTGAAGCGGTCGTTTACAGCTTCGCCGTCGTGCACGGATTTCCGGGCATGCCCGACCTCGTGCTGGTGCCTGCGGTGCTGGATCTGCCCGACGCCCCCGGCGCTCGACTGGTGTCCAACATCGTGGACGTCGTGCCAGCCGACGTCGCGATCGGAATGTCGGTGCGCGTGGACTTTTCCCCCATCACCGACGGCTGGTTGCTCCCCGTCTTTCGGGTCGAGGAGTAGGCATATGTCCGACGACAGCGCCCTGCACGAGAAGCCGCTGGAGTTCCTCACAAGCATTGCCAACACCGGCGGATCGTGTGACGGCCAGGCGATCCTGCCCGAGCACGGCCACTACCGCTGTACGTGCTCCTGCGACAACTGGGACATCGAAGTCGACGATCCCCAGGAAGGCTTGCGGCAGGCCAGGATTCACACCGGAAGTGCAACCGAATAGAACTGAAGGAGCTGGAATCGTGGGAAATCTCGACGGCAAGGTCGCGTTCATCACTGGAGCGGCGCGAGGCCAGGGGCGCGCACACGCGGTCCGACTGGCGGCCGATGGTGCGGACGTCATCGCGCTGGACATGTGCCGCGACATCGACTCCATCGACTATCCCAACGCGAGCCCAGAGGATCTCGACGAGACCGTCAGGCTCGTCGAGAAGGAGGGCAGGCGCATCGTCGCCCGCCAAGCCGACGTGCGCGACGGCGATGCCGTCGAGCAGGTCGTCGCCGATGGCCTCGCCGAGTTCGGGCGCCTCGACATCGTCATCGCGAACGCCGGTGTCATCCGATTGGGTGGAGGCGGGGACAGGCGACAGACGTTTCGCGACATCATCGACGTCAATCTGATCGGTGCGTGGAACACGGTCGAGGCCGCCACCCCCGCCCTGATCGAGGGCGGCCGTGGCGGCTCGATCGTGATGACGTCCTCGAGCGCCGGACTCAAGGCAACTGGCACGGATAGAGCGGGCGGGCAGGCCTACCCGGCTGCGAAGCGTGGCCTGGTCGGGTTGATGCAGGTGCTGGCAAACGAACTGGCGCAGTACTCCATTCGGGTCAATACGATTCATCCGACGGGCGTGGCGACCGGGATGGTGATGAACGACGCCATGGCCGCGATGGTTGAAGCCAACGATCCCGCACTGTCCTCCATGCAGAACGCGCTGCCCATCCAGGTACTGATGCCAGAGGACATCGCCAACGCGGTGGCGTTCCTGGTGTCCGATGAGGCCAAGTTCATCACCGGCATCACATGGCCGCTCGACGCGGGCTTCGCGGTCCGTTGACGGGCGCGGCGGCACTATTGCGTTAACCATTTAACGTAGTTAACCTAGTGCGACCAGTGTTGGTCATCGGTAGTCGCGTCAGCTGTGAAATCGCGCATGGTGCGGCATTCGGAAGGACGTCATGAGCGAGAGCCAGGCAAGCGCAACATGTCCCGTCAAGGGCATCGAGATGAACACGCCGGACTCGCCTGTGCTCACGCACTTCCGCCTGCTCGATGAATGTCAGGACGAGGCCCGCCCGGCCTTCCGCAACACCGAGGCCGGTGTCGATTACTGGGTGTTCACCGACAACTCGGTGATCCTGGACGGCCTGCAGCATCCGGAGCTCTGGTCCAGCAGCGTCATCGTTCCGACGGACCCGGAGCCGCCCTACAAGTGGATCCCGATCATGATCGACCCGCCCGACCACGCCAAGTGGCGCCAGGTGTTGGCGGAGTACTTCTCGCCGGGCCGCGTCAAGGGTCTGCGCGACGCACAGCAGCAGCTGGCCGCGGAACTCATCGACCAGCTGGTCGACGATGGCGGCTGCGACTTCGTGGACCGGATCTCGCGCGTGTTCCCGACGAAGGTCTTCCTGACGATCATGGGCATGCCCGTCGACGATCTCGAGAAGTTCATGGCGTGGGAGGACATGATCCTGCACCAAAGCGGCGTAGGCGAGGAAGCCAATGCCGCCCGGCTCGAGGGCATGATGCACGTGATGGGTTACTTCACCGGTCTGATCGAGCAGCGCCGCGAGAACCGCGACCCGGACGCCGACGACATCGTCAGCAAGGCCATCGACTGGTCCATCGACGGCGAGCGGATCAGCGACATGGACCTGCTCAACTGCCTCCTGCTGTTGTTCATGGCCGGGCTCGACACGGTGTCCAACCAGCTGTCCTATGCGATGGTGCACCTAGCCACCCACCCGGCCGATCGCGCAAGGATCGTCGCCGAACCCGAGCTCATCCCCAAGGCAGTCGAGGAAATACTTCGGGTGTATCCGATCGTGCAGACCGCCCGAAAGGCCACTCAGGACATGGACTTTCACGGGTGCCCGGTGAAGGCGGGCGACATGGCGTCGTTCTCTTTGGCGTTCGCCGGCCGGGACCAGGAGGCCTACCCCGACGCCCGCACCGTCGACCTTGACCGTGGCGTCACGCGTCACCTGTCGTTCGGCGGCGGCCCGCACCGTTGCCTCGGCTCACACCTGGCCCGCCAGGAAATGGTGCTGGTTCTGGAGGAGTGGCACAAGCGCATTCCGGAGTACGAACTCACGGGAGAAGCGATCGAGCACGGCGGTCAGGTGTTTGGGGTGGATGCGCTGCCCCTGGCGTGGCGCTGACGTGAGCGTGCCGCGCACGCAGGAGCTGTGGCACGACGTCGGGCTTCCCGCCGAGACCGTGGAGCTGCGCGGGGAAGTGTGGCTCGCCGTCGAGAAGGCCTTACGGCTCGAGGAGTTCTACCTGGATGCCAAGATCCTCGAGATCTTCGAGGGCGCAGACGAAGTGCTGCAGTGGTGATCGCCCGGCAGTTGATCGGGCGGGACGTCACGGGTTAGGGCATGCGAGTCTCACTGACGTTCGACGTCACCCAAGGCGTGGGGTCCGGCGAGCAGCTGACCCAGAAAGCGTGGGCGTTCCTGCCCGAGCGGCCCGCCGATGCGCGGGCCGTGCTGCTGTGTCTCGCCGGAGGTACGTACGACAAGCACTACTGGCACCTCGACGTCGACGGCCATCCCGGGTACAGCTTCGGCGAGCACCTCGCCGCGGCTGGGTTCGTCGTGATCGCCGTCGACCACCTCGGGCTCGGGGAGAGCGACGACCCGATCGCGTCGGGACCCCTTGGCTTGGAACTGCTCGCGAACGGTGACGCCGAGGTCGCCCGCCAGGTCCGAGAGCGGTTGCAAAGCCGTGAGTTTCACGATGACCTTCCGGCCACGCTGGCGTTGGTGGGTGTAGGGCATTCGATGGGGGCCTGCTTGACGACGATGGTGCAAGCGATTGCCCACCCCTACGACGCCGTCGTGCTGCTGGGCTACGGAGTCCAGATCACCAACGTGTACGAGGAAACCGCCGACGCGGCCGACCTGGAAGCGCGGATTCGGCAGACCATCGACGCGGCGTGCCAGCTCACCGGCGCCAACCCCACCGACACTCACACATTCGCGCCGCGGGCGTATCTCGCGGACCTGTTCTACGCAGGCGAGGTCCCGCAGGAGGTCATCGATGCGGACACCGCCGTCCAGAGCCGGGTTCCAGTGCGCGCGGCGGCCGAGGTCACCACGCCGGGATTCGTTGCGAACTACGCGCCGCGGCTCGACGTTCCGGTCTTTCTCGCCTTCGGCGCGGCGCTGGACGTATCGCCGAACCCGCACGCCGAGCCGATCAACTACATCGGCTCTTCGGACGTGACCCTGCACGTGGTACCGGGTTCGGGACACTGCCACAACTTCGCTAGCCACCGCGGTCAGCTGTGGGACCGCATCGCGACGTGGGTGCCGACGGTCGTTCCAGTGGGGAGTGTGCAATGACGACTACCGTCGGATTCCTCGGTGCGGGCCAACTCGGAGAACCCATGGTCGAGCGGCTGCTCGGTGCCGGGCACGACGTGCTGGTCTACGCCAGGCGCGAGGATGCCCGCCGTCGATTGAAGGCGAAGGGTGCGGCAGTGGCCGACTCGGTGGCCGACCTGGCCCGCGGCAGCGACGTCCTGATCTCGAGTCTGTTCTCCGATGCGCAGCTGCGCGAAACCGGGCTCGGACTAGACGGTTTCATCGGCAACGCGAGACCCGGCTCTGTGTTCGTGTCCCACACCACCGGTACCGTCGCCACCCTCGAGGCACTGCGGGACCATTCGCAGTCGGGCCCTGTCGTCCTCGATGCTCCGGTCAGCGGCACCGCGGACGACATCGCCGCGGGCACCCTGACCGTACTGCTCGGGGGACCGAGCGACGCCGTCGCGGCCGTGAAACCGATCCTGGCCGCCTACGCCGAACCCGTGGTGCCGACCGGTGTATTGGGAAGTGCGTTGGCGATCAAGCTCATCAACAACCTGTTGTTTGCCGCGAACGCTCAACTCCTGGCAGCCGCAACGCAACTGGGCGAGCAGCTGGGCGTCGAGCCGGACGTGCTGTTGTCCACACTGCAGGTATGCAGCGCCGGCAGTCACGTGGCGGCGCATGCCCATCGCATCGGCGGGATGGCCGAGTTCGCCGAGCGGGCCGGACCCTTCCTGCGCAAGGACATCGCGGCGTGTCGCGAGGCCGCCGCCGAGGCCGGGGTGGACCTCGGCCTGTTGGGCATCGCGGTACGGGAAGGGCCACTCGCCCTCGATGTCAGCGCATCAACCAACGGGACGTCGCGATGACGGGCCGTCTGGAGGGCAAGATCGCCTTCATCACCGGCGCCGCCCGCGGGCAGGGCCGCGCACATGCGGTCCGCATGGCCGAGGAAGGCGCCGACGTCATCGCCGTCGACCTGGCCGGCCCATTGCCCAACTCGGTGCGCTACCCGTCGGCCACCCCTGACGATCTTGCCGAGACGGTGAAGCTGGTGGAGGATGCGGGCGGCCGAATCATGGCTTCCGCGGCAGACATCCGCGATCTTGGCGCGTTGCAGTCCGCGGTCGACGACGGTGTCGCGGCCTACGGGCGGCTGGATGTCATCGTGGCCAACGCGGGCATCTGCATTCCCGCGCCGTGGAACGAGATCACCCCGGAGTCGTTCCGCGACATCATCGACGTCAACGTGACCGGCACCTGGAATACGGTGATGGCAGGTGCACAGAAGATCATCGACGGCGGCCGCGGCGGGTCGATCATCCTCATCAGCTCTTACGCCGGCGTGAAGGTGCAGCCGTACATGGTGCACTACACCGCGAGCAAGCACGCGGTGACGGGGATGGCGCGGGCCTTCGCCGCGGAGCTCGGCAAGCACGACATCCGGGTGAACAGCGTGCATCCCGGGCCGGTCAACACCCCGATGGGCGGCGGGGACATGATCGCCGCTTTGTTCGCCGCGATCGAGACCAACCCCACGCTCAACAACATGGGCACGCCCTTCCTGCCGCAGTGGGCCTGCGAGCCGGAAGACGTTGCGGCCGCGGTGTGTTGGTTGGCCTCGGATGAGTCGCGTTTCGTGACGGCGACGCGGCTATCGGTCGACCAGGGCATGGCGCAGTTCTAGCATCCCGCCCGCCGTCAGAAGGCTGCGCGGTGGTGGCCGCCATCGACTGCGATGTAGTGACCGGTCAGGTAGCCGGCCTGATGCGAGCACAAGTAGGTAATCGTCGACGCGATTTCAGCTGGGTCGCCGAGTCGCGCGGCAGGCACCCCGGCGACGTCGTTGAGCCAGCGTCGCCGGTCGTCGTCGTTTGTGAGGCCTTCGTGGGTCGACAGGTACCAGTTGGTGGTCTTCGTGGCGATCCATCCGGGAGCGACCGTATTGATGGTGATCCCGAACTGCGCGTACTCGTCGGCAACGCTCTTGAGCAGTCCAACGGTCACCAACGACGAGCGCGGCCCGGCTGGTGATTCCGTAGTCCACAGTCAACCTCTTGAGCAAGAGTAGTGACGCTGTTGATGTGTCACAGGCGATCGAGATACCGCTGCACCAACGCGACCGACGTCCGCGGATAGCTCTGGGCTGTAACCGCATCCAACCCGTCCCGGACGAGTAGCCGGGCCAGCCGGTTGTTGATCAGCGACAGCACGAAGGCGGCCACCAACTGGTAGTAGGCGATGTCACCGGTCAGCGTGCCGCCGAATGCGAGGTAACGCCTGACGAGCTCGTCGTCGTCTGGGACGCCCGGCAGCCGGGTGAAGCCCAGCGACTCACATAGGAAGCGTTCGAACATCAGCCACCAACCCAGGTCGATGTCCGGCGGTCCGGTGCCCGCGGTCTCCCAGTCGAACAGCGCGACCACCGATAGGTCGTCGCCGAAACACATGTTGCCAACGCGCGCGTCGCCCCACACCACCGTCTCGGCATCGGTGTCGGGCGCGGAGGACAGGATGACTCCCAGCGCCCGGTCGAGCGTGTCCGCGCCCACCGCGAGGTCGGCGCGACACCAGTCGTACCAGCCGCTCAGCTTGTCCAGATAGCGCTGTAGCCCAGAGTGATTCGCGTCGCCGTCACCGCGGAGGAACTGGATCGTCTCGGGATCGTCGACGCGGTGCACGTCGACCAGCGCGCGCAACCCGTTGTCGCACAGCAGCCCACGTTCGTCAGAAGAGAGGTCGACGGTCCAGCCCCGCTTGTGCCAGCTTGGTACGTCCGACGGCGTCCGCCCTCGCGCCCGTCGCATCAAGTAGAACGGCGATCCCAACACCGTCGCGTCGCGTTCGATCCCGATGACGTCCGGAACGGGAAGGCCATGTGCGCCAAGTAATTGCATGACGTCGGCCTGCCGCGGCGCGTCGGGCACGGTGAACAACTGGTGATCGTCGGCCTGCGTGCGCAGCACGAGGTCCTCGGCGTGAGATGCGCCGGACCGGTCGATCCAGGACGCGGTGAAGAACGCCGTCTTGCCGGAATGGCCCGCCGGTGGGGCGGTGAATTCGGAGATGTCGAAGGCGCTCGCTCCAGTGGGTGCCAGCCGCAAGGGCAGCCAGGCGCGCAACACCTCGCCTACCCGGTCGCCGACGTGGCCGCGCGCGGATGTGTACGCCATCGGCATCCCTTTCCAATAAGTGAACACTACTGTCAGAATAGCGGTCATGGATGGCAATCAGCCCAACGGCGTCGCGCTCGGCGCCTACGTGCTCCCCGGACGCGTCACCGATCCCGGAGCCGTGGTCGGACAGGCGCAAGCTGCCGAGCGCCTCGGCTTGCGCACGGTGTGGCTCAGCGAGCGGTGGGGCACCAAGGATCTCGGGGTGATCGCGGGCGCGGTCAGCCAGGTCACGTCGACCATCCAAATTGCGTCGGGCATCACGCATTTGCAGGCGCGGCATCCCGCACTGCTGGCGTCTCTTGCGATGACGGCGCAGGCACTGTCGGGCGGGCGGTTCGTCCTCGGCGTCGGACGCTCGGTCGACGCCATGTGGACCGCCGTCGGGCTGCCGCGCTCCACCAACGCATCGATCGTCGACCACGCCGACATCTTCCGCCGGCTGTGCCGCGGGGAGAAGGTGCGTTACGACGGCCCCGCGGGCGCGTTTCCGTCGTTGAGGCTCAACGACGTACCCGAGCAGCCGGTGCCGCCGCTGGTCTTCGCGGCGATCGGCCCCAAGGGGTTGGAGCTCGCGGGCCGTCACTTCGACGGCGTGCTGCTGCATCCGTTTCTGACCCCAGCAGCCGTGCGACGGTCGGTGCGGCTGGTCCGCGACGCCGAACGCGCGACTGGGCGCCCGTCGGGCAGCGTGCGGGTGTACGCCACCTTGGTGGTGGCGTGCGAGCTGTCTGCCGAGGAGGAGCTGGCCGTGTTGGGGGCGCGGGCCGTGACGTACTACCAGCTCCCCGGCTTCGGGGAGCGGCTGGCGACGGTCAACGGGTGGGATCCGGAACCGTTGAGCAGGTTGCGATCCCATCCGTTGCTGGCCGGGGTCAGGGGTGCGGCGGACTCCGTGCTCACCCGCGAGGAACTCGTCGAGGTCGCGTCGGTGTTTCCCCCGGAGTGGACCAGTGGTGCGGCGGCGGTTGGCTCGGCACGGTTATGTCACGACGCCTTCGAGCGTTACCGCGAGGCGGGGGCCGACGAACTGGTGCTGCACGGCAGCACTCCCGATCAGCTGGGTCCGCTGTTCTAGTAGTCGACTCAATTCATCTGTATCTGTTCGGTTGACGTCAGTGCGACCGGACGCCGAAGTGGTCATGGCACGCCGATGGCTCGCGGAATGAGCTCGAGGGCGCCGTAGACGCCGGGTGCCGCGGCGCACACGGCCGGTATCGAGTTGACGACACGAGCCGCGGTCGCCTCCGCACCCGGTAGGACACCATCGATGTTCAGCTCGACGCGGATCGTCGGGTTGCCTTCAATGGTGACCCTGGTGAGTCGGCCCGTGGTGGAGTCGAGGGGGATGCGCGGCTCCCAGTCGTCGGGAGGGTCCTCGGGGAGCGACCAGATGAAGGAGAAACTCATTCGCGGCTCGCCCGCGACCACGCCCTCGAAGCGCATTCGCACGCTGGCGATCGTGCCGGCGGCGATGACGCCCGCCGGGAAGGTGTAGTCGCGGTCGGCCACCGCGATGTCACGGAATTCGTTGATCCCGTCGAGCGTCCAGTCGAGGGCGTCGGCCACCATCGCAAGCGGCGTGCACATGTGCGCGATTATGGCCCCGGGTTGGTACGTCTGCGCGTCTTCCTCGGGCGTGCGACCGAAACCGAAATGGGCGAAAAATGATAGGCCCCGGAATGCCCCGGACGGTAGCCGTTCCTCGACTCGGATACTCGTCG
Organism: Mycobacterium sp.; assembly: GCA_025966225.1. Lineage (GTDB taxonomy): Bacteria > Actinomycetota > Actinomycetes > Mycobacteriales > Mycobacteriaceae > Mycobacterium. The sequence continues at coordinate 9,108 of JAOPVI010000143.1, forward strand.
GTTCGTTGGTCAGACTCGCCAGGTGGACTGGCAAGACATCGGTGGCGAATCCTGGCGCAATTCCCGTGCCCAGAAATGAGCTGCCGCCCTCGTCGCACGCCGAGCGCAATTTGGTCAGCGAAGCATCGTCGAGAGCAAGCGGAAACGTCATCCGCGCGTCCGCCGTGACCACGTTCTTGCCTGTCGCCAGAATGGCGCAGATCTGATTGACCACGTCATCGGGATCGCGGCCCGCCGCGGTGGGTAGGTATGTCACGCAGTCGGACTCGAGCGCGAGGAACTCCGCAATGTCGTCGGTAGCCAAGACCCCGACTGGGGCGACACCCACGATCTCGCCGGAGTCGCGGCCCACCTTCTCGGCGCTGTGAACCAGATGGCCGGTCAATTCAAGCTGCCGCGACCGGAGAATCTGCTGAAGCACCATGGCCCCGGTGTGACCGGTGCCCACGTGACTGACTCGAAGCCGTAGTGCCATCGGTGTTACTCCCAGAACCGCTGCCACTCTTGGCTGTCGAACGGCAGCACCCGTATTTCGGCGACCACGCCGTCGGCCATATGAAAGGACGTCGCGCAAAGCACGTCCAGTGCTCGGCCAGCACGCTGCGCGGTGGCACGTTCGATGACGACGACGTACTTCTCGCCACCGACGATCTCCTGCACCTCGGTCGCGAGGGTTCCGTCGGTAAGCTGCAGATTCTGCATCGAATGCTCCAGAAGTCCTGTCGCACCTCGAAATACGCCGGTGCGCTGGTTTTCTCCGAGCTCGATCCAGACGGATTGGTCGTTGAAAGGCCTGAGGATGGCCTCTAGATCGCCGCTGATGTACGTCCCGTAAAGATCCTGGATCAACGCAACGTTCGCTGATGCGTCCATGCGTGCCCCCTTCCGGCATGTCTGCCAAGCATAGGCAGACAACACGGACAGCACGCTGCATTTCGGCGGACCTCGGTGCGACGGTAGGCCGAAGGCGCCGAGCCTCGTCCGGTTCGTCGGGCACGCCCGAACGCCGAAGTGGGTTATCGCCGGGTTGTCTTGGGGCTGGACCTAGTTGGGGACGGTGCCGTCGAGTCCGGCGCACGAACCGCAGGCAGCACCAGCGTGTCGATGACCTGGCGCGCGAACTTTGAGTCGACGCTCTGTCCGCTGATGACCCGCATCAGGCTCATCGCGGTGAGCGCATCGGCGACGAGCGACCAGTCACGATCGGCGGAGACCTCACCGCGTGCGGCCGCTTGTCGAAGGATTGTCGATATTACGCGTCCCTTGAGGAGCATCAGGTCCTCGAGGGCCGTCGCGAGTTCCGGGTCGTGCGCCGCCTCCAGAGCGACCCGCAGCACGAGGTCGTTGGAAATCAAGTCGTCGTCGTTGCGGGCTACGCGTTCGACGAGAGCGTCGAAATCGCCTGTGAGGCTACCGGTGTCGGGGGCATCGTCGCTCATCAAATCCGGACGCCAGTGCACGAGTACGTCGGTGATCAACGCCGCCTTTGACGACCACCGCCGGTAGATCGCCGCCTTCCCGACCCCGGCACGCGCGGCGACGTCGTTCATGTTGGTGGCGTCGTAGCCGTGCTCGGTCAGGGCAGCCAACGCGGCGTTGAGGATCGCGGGATCACGGGATCGATCCAGCCGTCCGTCGGTGCGCTGGCGCAGTTTGGATTCCGAGTCCGTCATGTGTCCCGATCCGGCGATGGCCATGCGCTCCATCTTCGCAACTCAGTGCTGCCAATTCACGATGTCGGCACAGTTGAGATCGGCGCGGTGTTCGCGTCGCGTGCGGGCTCGGGACCGCCTCTCTTCACGATCTTGAAGGTGTTCAGTGGCCACCAGAACCATCGCCCGAGCGCCGCGGCGATCGAGGGGGTCATGAAGGAGCGCACGATGAGCGTGTCGACGAGTAGTCCGATGCCGATGGTCGTGCCCAGCTGGCCGACGACGCGCAAGTCGCTGACGATCATCGACATCATGGTGAACGCGAACACCAGGCCGGCGGCGGTGACCACGCGACCGGTCGCGCCCATGCCCCGGATGATCCCGGTGTTGAGCCCGGCGGGGATCTCCTCCTTGAGTCGCGAGACGACCAGCAGGTTGTAGTCCGAGCCCACGGCCAGCAGGATCACGATCGACAGTGGGAGCACGATCCACTGCACCCCAAGGCCCAGGACGTCCTGCCAGAGCAGCACCGACAGACCACAGGCGGTGCCCAGGGATGCGGCCACCGTGCCGACGATGACCAGGGCGGCCACCACGCTGCGGGTGATGATCAGCATGATCGCGAAGATCAGGATCATCGCTGCGATGCAGGCGATCAGCAGGTCGACTGTGACGCCCTTCTGCATGTCGCTGTAGAGCGATGCGGTGCCGGCCAGCGACACCTTCGCGTTCTCCAACGGGGTGCCCTTGACGGCGTCGGCGACGGTTTCCCTGATCCCGGCGACGTGCTTGATCCCCTCCACCGAGGCTGGGTCGCCCTGGTGGGTGATGATCAACCGGACGGCCTTGCCGTCGGCCGAGACGAACATCTTCAGGCCGCGTTCGAAGTCGGGGTTCTTGAACACCTCCGGCGGCAGATAGAAGGAGTCGTCGTTCTTGGCTTCGTCGAAGTACTGCCCCATCAGCGTCGCCCCCTCGGCGCCCTCCTGCTGGTGGGCCTGGATGCCTGCCATCGTGCTGTGCGTGGACACCATGAAGTCGCGCATCGTCTTCATGGACTCGATGGTCGGTGGAAGCGTCGCCAGCATCTGCGGCATCAAGGTGTCGAGCTGATCGATGCTGCCCGTGAGCGTCTGAAACTTGTCCGCGAGCGCATCGATTCCGTCGAGCGAATCGAAGACCGATCTGATCGCCCAGCAGCTCGGGATGTCGAAGCAGTGCGGCTCCCAATAGAAGTAGGCCCGCAAGGGCCGGAAGAAGTCGTCGAAATCCGCCAGGCTCCCGCGCAACTGGTTGGTGGTGTCCACGATGTCGTGGGTTTGCTGATCCAGGGTGTGGGTGGTCGCAACGACCTGCTTGAGGACGTCGTACATGTGTTCCATGTTGGCGATGGTCTTGCTGAGCTCGTCGGCCTGCTCGAGCATTTGCGCGGTGTTGTCGTTCTGAAGCTTGGCGGTCTGCAGGGTGGCCGAGTTCTGCATGGCGATCTGGAACGGGATGGAGCTGTGCTCGATCGGGGACCCGAGCGGTCGCGTGATCGTCTGCACCCGCTCGATGCCCTTGAGATGGAACACGTTCTTGGCGACCCGGTCGATGACGAGCATGTCGGCGGGGTTGCGCAGGTCGTGGTCGGCTTCGAGCATCAGTAACTCGGGGTTCATCCGGGCTTGGGAGAAGTGCCGCTCGGCAGCGGTCATGGCGACGTTGGCCGGCATGTCGGCCGGGGTGTACTTCTGGTCGTTGTACTGCGGCACGTAGGTCAGCAGGCTGACGAATCCGATGATCGCGATCATGGAAGTGGCGAAGATGATCGGCACCGGCCAACGCACCACGGTCGTGCCGACCTTGCGCCAGCCTCGCGTCGAGAGTTGCCCCTTGGGATCGAGCAGCCCGAACCGAGAGGCCACGGCCACGACGGCTGGCGCCAGCGTCAGCGCTGCGGACATGATGACCAGGAGCGCGATCGCACACGGCAGACCCATGGTCTGGAAGTACGGCAACGTGCACAGCGTCAGACACAGCAGGGCACCCACAATGGTCAGCCCCGAACCCAGGATCACGTGCGACACGCCGTGGTATGCGGTGTAGTAGGCCTCTTCCCGCTCTTGGCCGGCCGCTCGGGCTTCCTGATATCGACCCAGCAGAAAGATCACGTAGTCGGTGCCCGCGGCGATGGCGAGCATGGTGATCATGCTCACCGCGTATGGCGTCAGACCGATGATGTTCAAGTTGCCCGCGGTGGCGGTGACTCCTTGTGCGGCAAAGAGTTCGATGCCGACGATCAGTAGCGCCAGAATCGTGGTCACGATGGAGCGGTAGACGATGAGCAGCATCACCATGATGACGCCGATCGACACCAACGCCATCAACTGGAGGCTCTTGTGCCCGGCGACGCTGGTATCGGCGTTGAGCACGGTGTTGCCTGCGACGTAGGCCTTCACTCCCGGCGGCCCGGGTACCGACGAGACGAGGTTGCGTACCGAAGCCACCGCCTCGTGACTGGGGGTGGTGCCCTGAGCGCCGCGAAGGAAGACCTGCACATAGGCGGCCTTGCCATCCGGACTCTGTGAGCCCGCGGCGGTCAGCGGGTCGCTCCAGAAGTCCTGGACGTTCTCGACGTGCGCGTGGTCGGCGGTCAGCTTGGCCACGATCTGGTTGTAGAACTGGTGCGCGCTGTCGCCGAGCTTGTCCTGGCCCTCCAACACGACCATCGCCGTGGAGTCGGAATCGAACTGCTTGAACACCGCGCCGATGTTCATCATGGATTGGAACGCAGGCGAGCTTTGCGGGGACAGCGAGACCGAGTGTTTGTCCCCGACCACATCGAGGGACGGAGTGATCACGGAAAGGGCCACCGCGACGAACAACCAGACCAGGATGATCGGGATCGACAGGACCCGGATCAGCCGGGGGACTACCGGGCGGTGCGGCTGCGAATGCGTGTTGCTCATACGGACTTCACCAAGCAGTAGATGAACGGTTGATATTCGTCGGCGCTGCGCTCATCGCGCACCTGGCCGTCGACCACGACGCGACACCGAAGGCCGTGAACTCCGGTGTCACCCTGGGCGACGATGTTGGCCGACATCGACGGCAGTGTGGTGACGATCGTGAACGACCATGGCAACGCGGCGTTGTCCACGCGATGCGGCTGGCCGTTCTCGTCGAGGTAGTCGAGGTTCACGCTGCCTCCTGATCCCGTGATCTCGTAGGCGATGTGCTTCGGGTTGAACGGCTTCGTGTCGCCACCGTTGCCCGCGCCCGCCGTCGCCGTCCCATCGGCGCCCAACGTGTCGCGGATGCGAACGATTGCGTACGCACCGAGCGCGACCACGACCACCAAGAGCAGCGGTATCCACATCTTCTTCAGCACTCGGAACACGTTGTGCTACAGCCCTTCCCTCAATGCGCAGTCACCGGAGCGTGGTGTGTCGGCGTCCGGGCACAGCCGCACGAACCTCGAACGCCCGCGCCGGGAGCATCCAGCCCGGGGGCGGAACCCGAGTTCCGTTTGGGTGACTGGGAGAACTGTACCTCACGACGGAGGGGGACTGCTCTGCGACCTTCGGCGTTGCCAGCACACCCGCAGCAGCAGGCCAGGGATGACCGAGAGCGGACGGCGAGCGGGTGCCCAGCACGGATTCGACCTCGGTGCTGAAACACTTGATTCCGCGTTCTCGAGGCGGGAAGGATGGCCCGTCAGTGCGACCGGACGCCGAAGTCGATGTCCTGGACACCGGAGAACGGCGTGAATCCGTCCTTGCCCAGCCATGACGGGCTGGCCCGGTGTCCGGGCTCGGGGCGTGCCCAGTCCACCCAAGAGCCCCAGTCCTCGCGGCGCAGTTTCTGCTGCAACGTCTGCGGGTGCTCGTCGGCAGCCTTGGCGTAGTGCTTCGCGAACTCCTTCATTTCGGCGAACACCCAGACGTCCTCTTCGGAACGCCACTTTCCGTCGCCGGCGTACTCGATGAACTGGTACGAGGGAAAGTCGATGGGCGGTCCGCCGGGCTCCGGATTGTCGGCGCGGTTGAACACCTTGTAGGCGACGCGCGTGCCGTCGACGACGTACCAGACCAGCGGGCTGTAGACCTGTGCGGCCGCACCCATCGTCCCCTCGAGGAACCTGGTGATCTCCTCGGGGCCGATGAAGGTTCCGTAGAAGTGATCGAGATAGGTCGCGTCACCGGTGAACAGGTTGGCCCAGGCCGCCCAGTCCTCGAGCACGGGGCCGGTCATGAAGTAGCGCCGGAACTCTCGCTCGACTTCTTCGATGTCGGCCATCGTGGTCAGCCTCCGAGTCGAAGGCCGGTATTGCGGGTGCCGAATATGTCGGTGGCCATGATGGCACCGAGTTTGTCTGCGTCCCAGCGCTTCTGTCCGTTGGAGACCGAGGCCACCGGATGCCAGCCCTTCAGCAGCTGCAGATTCTCACCCATCGCCCGGATGATCTGACCGCTGACGTGACCGGCTTCCGGGCTGGCCAGCCAGGCCACCACCGGTGAGCCCAGCGACGGGTCCTTGGGATCGAATTCGTCCTCGGAGCGCTCGTCGGGTTCGATCGCTGGGGCCGCACCGGGCATGGACGCCGACATCCGGGTGCGCCCACCGGGACTGATGGCGTTCACGGTGGCGCCGATCGATGCCAACTCGAGGCTCAGGGTCTGGGTCAGTCCGACGATCGCCGACTTGGCTGTGCTGTAGTTGGTTTGGCCGAAGTGACCGTGCAGACCGGCGCCGGAGGTGGTGTTGATGATGCGGCCGTACACCTTTCCTCCGTTGGCCTTCGACTCGTCGCGCCACTTGCGGGCGACGGCTCGACTGGTCAGCCAGCTGCCGCGGACGTGCACCCGCATCACCAGGTCGAAGTCGTCGACGGTCATGTTCCAGATCGCCTTGTCGCGCACGATGCCCGCGTTGTTTACCACGATGTCCAGCCGGCCCAGCTGCGAGTAGGCACGTTCGACGGCGAGGTCGACCTGCTCCTCGTCGCCGATGTCGCTGAAGTCGGAAACTGCCTTCCCGCCACGCTTTTCGATGATGGCGACCACCTCGTCGGCGACCTTGCCCGTGCCCTCGCCGGATAGGCTGGTGCCCAGGTCGTTGATGATCACGGTGGCACCGTGCTTGGCCAGTTCGAGCGCGTGCCCGCGGCCGATGCCGTGGCCCGCGCCGGTCACCATGGCGACCTTGCCGTCGAGTAGTCCGGTCATGCGTGCTCCTCGCTAGGTGTGAAGATCGTGAGATACGGGCTGTCGGGGTCGTCCCCGTCTACCGGGCGGAAGACGGCGGTTACCGCCATACCGACCCGAAGCCGTTCCGGTTCGACGCCCTCGATCGTCGTCATCAACCGTGGGCCCTCGTCCAACTCGACGAGCGCCGCCACGTAGTGCAGTCGTTCCTTGAATGGAGCCAGATCATTCACGTACACAGTGGAATACGTGTAAAGCGTCCCGGTGCCCTTCGCCTGCACTGGCTGCACGTGCTCGCTCCAGCAGTACGGGCAGAACGGTCGCGGATAATGATGCACCCGCTCGCACGCCCCACACTTGGCGATCAGCAGTCGGCCCTGCCGGGCGGCCTCCCAGTAGGGCGCGCTGGCGGAATCGATCGTCGGAATGTCTGCACGCGCCAACGAGGTCACCACCCGGTGAACTCGGTCGGACGCTTCTCGACGAACGACTGCACGCCCTCCTTGGAATCGTGCGAATACGACTGGAGTTCCTGCGCCATGGCCTCCGCTACGAACGCACCGGACCGGTCGGTGTCGGGGGAGTCGTTGAGCAGGCGCTTGGTGAACGCGATGGCGGTGGTCGGTGCGCAGGCCAGTCGCCCGGCGAAGTCGGCCACCGTGGCGTCGAAGTCATCGGCGCTCACTACGCGATTCACCAGGCCGAGCGCCAATGCCTCGGCGGCCGTGAGTCTTTCACCGAAGAACGCCAGCTCCTTGGCCTTCTGCATGCCGATGCGACGGGGTAGCAGGTAACAGCCACCACCGTCGACGACGAGCCCGCGCTTGACGAAAGATTCCGCGAAGTAGGCGTTTTCGGTCGCGATCACCAGGTCGGAGGCGTAGACCAGGTGGGCCCCAAGCCCGGTCGCCGCGCCGTGGACCGCGGCGATCACCGGCTTGTTGCAGTCCAGCACGCTGGCGACGAGCGTCTGCGCACCGTTCATGATGCGCGTGGTCGGCTCCAGTACTCGCTTCTCGCCCTGCGCACGTCGCTCGGCCAGCGAGCCCACGTCGGCCCCGGAGCAGAAGTGCTTGCCGTTGGCGCGCAACACCACCACGCGCACCTGCTCGTCAGCATCGGCGTCGGCCAGCAACGCGATGAGGGCGTCGCGGTCGTCGGGCCGCACCGCGTTGGCGGCCTCGGGCCGGTTCAGTGTGATGGTCATGATGCCGTCCGCCAGGTCGGACAACACCGTCGTCTGTTCGCTCATGCTGTGTAAGTGGCCTTCAGGTGCTTGATGCCGTTGACGAAGTTCGACCTCAGCATGACCGGTTCGCCCGCTGCGGTGATGTCCGGGTATCGGTCGTAAAGCATCTTGAATGCCACGTTCAACTCAAGCCGGGCCAGGTGCGCGCCGAGGCAGAAGTGTGGTCCGGGGCCGCCGAAGGCGATGTGATTGTTGGGTTTACGCTCGATGTCGAAGGTCTCCGGTTCGTCGAAGACCGCGGGGTCGCGGTTGGCGGCCGGATACCAGACGACGACTTTGTCGCCCGCGTCGAAGCTGTGGGTGACCTTTCCGTCCGCGTCGGTGAGCGTCACGCCGTCGCGGGTGACCGTGCGGCGCATGTGAATCACCGGGCTCGAGTAGCGCAGGATCTCCTCGATCGCGGTCGGTGCCAGTTCGTCGTAGTCCGCCAGCAGCCGGTCGCGCTGCTCGGGGTGCGCGCTGAGGATCAACAGTCCGTGCGTGAGCGCGTTGCGGGTGGTCTCGTTGCCCGCGCCGATCAACAGGATGAAGAACTTCGCCAGTTCCTGGGGAGTGAGGTTCTCCTCGTCGGAGGTCACCAGCTTGCTGATCACGTCGTCGCGGGGGTGGGCGATGCGGTCTTCGGCGATGCCCTTGAGCAGCTCGATCAACTGCTCACTGATTTCGGTGACCGCCGCCCCGATGCCCGCGACGGTCTGGTCC
>JAOPVI010000157.1 GCA_025966225.1 Mycobacterium sp.
CGCCGTACGGATTGCTCTACACCAGCATGCGGGATTGGCGCACCACGACGATGCGGTCCAATGGCGACTCCATCGAGGTGATGTCGGTCGGCGCGATGGAGTGGGCAGAGGGTTTCGGTGAAGGTGCGCTGCGCCAATGGATGACGGAACAGGCGCGTGGACGCGACATCGAGGTTCAGGCCGCCAGCACGCTGCAGCGGATCGTGTTCGAGGAGGGCGTCATCGTCGGCGTCGTGCTGACGACCCCGGACGGTCCCTGCGCCGTGCGTACCCGGGCCGGCGTCACCCTCGCGCCGCCCGACCTGGATCCGGGCCACGCCGAACACGCCGACCTCGCCGGCGGTGATCGGTTACAGGTCTGCCTCGTCGGTCGGACCGCGAGCCGCTTCGGGCGGGTCGAGTTGTTGACCACCGAACCTGCGGCCCCGTCGCGCCCGATCTGCACCGGGTCACGCCGTCAGTTGCGTGGGGGGCTGCACGACGCGCGGCAGCCGTCCCTAGAGGGATGGCGATGTGGAAAAGTGCGTGGGTACCCGGCCCTCGGCCAGTAGCGAGGCCATGTCCTCACCGGTGAGGGGCCGCGAAAGCAGGAATCCCTGCGCGCGGTGACAACCGTGGTGCAGCAGCGTCATCGCCGCAATCTGGGTTTCTACGCCTTCGGCGACCAATTCCAGTTCGAATGCCTCGGCGAGAGCGATGACGGCACGCACGATCGCGAGGTCGTCGGGATTCGAGCCCAGTTCGGCGACGAAGCTGCGGTCGATCTTCAGTACGTCGACCGGGAGTGACTTCAAGTGAGACAGCACGCTGAAGCCGGTCCCGAAGTCGTCGATGGCCACCTGAACGCCGACGTCCCGTAGCCCCGCCAATGTCACGCTGGTGGTCTCCATGTCCTGAACGACGACACTCTCGGTGATCTCCAGGCACACCGAGCCACGGTCAAGGCCAAATTCGCGCATGACGGCCGCGACGGAATCCACGAATCCGTCGGTGACCAGCTGAACCGGTGACACGTTGACCCTGAGCACGATCCCGTCGGCGACGCCGAGAGCACGCCACCTCGCGAACTCTTCGCACGCCGTGCGCAGCACCCAGCGACCCAGGTCGCCGGCCAGGTTGATGGATTCGGCGACGGCGATGAACACCGCGGGGGAGAGCAGACCGCGCGTCGGATGGTTCCACCGCACCAGTGCCTCGGTCGCCAGCACTTCACCCGTGCGCATGTCTACCTCGGGGAGGTACTGCAGGAACAACGCGCCGTTCTCGATCACGTCCTGCAGGTGCAGTTCGATGTCGTTGCGGTAGTCGGTGCGCAGAGACATCTCGTCGGAGAACACAGCAACCTGGTTGCCGCCCGCCCCCTTCGCCGTGAGCACCGCCTGATCGGCCCGACGAAGCAGATCGGAGGTGTTGTCGCGGCCAGGGGTGCCGAGAGCGACTCCGATGCTGACGGTTCTGGTCAGCATTTCACCGTCGATGGGAACGCGTTCGCGCAGCAGCGCCAGCAATCGGTTGGCAAGCTGTTCAGCCTCTGCCGCCGACATCGGTGATGGCGGTATCACGACGAATTCGTCGCCGCCCAGTCGCGCGATCAGGCTGCCCTTCTCGGTGCCCTGTTCCAGTCGCTCGGCGATCACCCGGATGAACCAGTCTCCGACGTTGTGCCCGAGGTAGTCATTGATGGTCTTGAGGCGGTCGAGGTCCAGGTACAGCGCAGATACGGCGCCGGGACGTCCAGCGGCAAGTCGGGCGTCGAGACGCTCGATCAATGCGCGCCGATTGTGCAGACCCGTGAGATCGTCGTGTTCGGCCAGGTAGCGCAGGCGCTCCTCTGCCTGGACGCGGGCCTGCACCTGGGCGAAGAGCGACGCGATGGCCTCCAGCGCGTTGAGCTCCGCGGGCTTCCATTCCCTGTCGCCGAACTTCACGAAGCCCAGCACGCCCGTCGTCACATCGCCCGACACCAACGGCGCCCCCGCCATGGAGGTCTGGGGAACGCTGCGCCCCTTCTCGATGCGCTTTTGGTAGTCCTCGTCCTCGGGACGGAACACCATCGGCTTCTTCGCGTACTCGGCAAACGCGAAAACGGGATCGGCGTCCTCGAAGAAGACGACCTTGAGCGGATCGGGATCGGGGATGTCCGACCGCGGTGGCCACTCCGTGACCAAGATCGAGGCGCGTCTGGACTGGTCGTTGTAGCGCAAGAAGCTGACGTCGACGTCGAAGTACTCGACGAGAATGGCGAGCACCTGCTGAGACACGATGGCCGAGGTCGCCGCGTTCGTGGCCATGAGCTCGCCGGCAACGGTGGTCACCAGCCGATCCAGGCTCAGGGGCGGTGTTTCTGCGGGCACTGAATTAGGGTAGCGGTGAGGAGTCGATATTGACCGTCCGTCGGCGGCTCGGGACCGTGCCGCGTGACGAGACCGACAGGCGCAGTACCAGGACCAGTGCTTCCTCGGCATCGTCGGCGACCCCAGCCACCGTGCGGAACCGCGCCTGCAACTCCGCCAGCTCCCTGGCGTGCTTCGGCGAGACGTCCTGCAATTCCTCGTCGTTCGTGGCGTAGAGGAATGGCGGCGAGATCGGCTGTACCGCGAAGCCGAGTTCCTGAGCGGCGATCCACGTCGCCTCGAGCGCCGATCCGCCCCGCGCGTAGTCGGTGAGGTCGTGCCCGGGCACGCTGACCACCGCGACTGCCGAGCTCGCCAGCAGTCCCGCGGCGGTGTCGTCGCCGAGGACCGTTCCGCCGTCCCAGACCGCCAACTCCGCCATCACGTCGGTTCGACGAAGGATCGCCAGCGCGAGATCGCCGCTGGGGCCCAACCCGAGGCTCAGCACGTCGATCCCGGTATCGGGGTCCGCGTCGCCTGGCCATCGCAGCTCGGACACCATCTCCTCGTGCAGCTTCGTGGTCAGGTAGCGGATGCGGTCGGCGGCGGCGAAGACCTCGGCGATCTCTTCGATGTCGGCAGGAGAAGTGAACACTTTCAACCGCGCGCCTTCGCGTTGCGCGGCACTCACCAATTGCTCGCTGACGCCCTGCGGCAGCGCCTCACCGGTACCGCGATTGCGGTTGGTTTCGCGTCGCAGCATGGCCTCGTACGAGGCTGCGAGGTCGTCGTCGCTGCCTTCGGTCAGACGGATCCGGGCCGTCAACGGGCGCGGCCCCGCCGACTCCACGTAGTCCACCTGGCTCACGGCACTACTGGCGGCTGCGGCCACGCGGGCGTTGTACACCGCGGCGCCCACCGCAACGGCACTTCCGCGAAGCCCGACGTCGATGGTCGACGTGCGTGAAGGATCCAGTGCAATCGTGACCGCGTCGTGTGTCGCCGCGATGGTCCACGGCTGCACGTTGCCGCCCGACGGTGCGCGCACCGCCGCGGCCACCACGGAACCCACTAGATCGGCGGGTCGCTCGGATGTCGCTGAGTCGGCGTCGGTTTCGCGATCCGCCAACGCGGGAACGGTGCTGGGCGTCGAGATCTGATCAAGGGCGGCTTCGACGTTCAGGCGGACGCGGCCCGACGAAAGTGGTTGGCAAAGGCCAATTCTGCGGACGGCTTCCGCGACGGGGCCTGCGCCGAGCGTCACGTCACCGGCCAGCTGGGGCCACGTGACTACTGCATGCCCCACTTCGAGGAGAGATGCCGCCGCCCGTGCGGACAGTCCGGCGACCTCGATGAGGCGAAGCACGTACGGGACCTTTTCGTGAGCACTCAAGCCCCCCAGCGACACCGGGTCGACGTCGCCGAGCAGGCCATGGAAGATCGGCCGATCGGGCTCGAGGTCGAAGCGTTCGACGTCGATCAGTCCCCGGTCGCTGGTCGCCATCAGCACGGGCAGCCGGTGAGACCGTGCTGCCTCTCGGATGCTCACCTTCACGTCGAGCGAGTCGCATTCCTCGACCACCACGTCGAGGCCGTCGAGAAACGCGTCGATGTTGTCTGGGCTCACGCCGGAAGGGGTGGTCCGTACGACGAGGTACGGGTCCAGTTCGGCGATTCTGCGGGCGGCGACGGTGGTCTTGTTGAGGCCGAGGTCGAACACGCCCGCAGGCACCCGGTTCAGGTTGGACAGTTCGAGATCGTCGAAGTCGGCGAGTCGCATCTCGCCACAGAGTCCTTGCATAGCGAGCGTGTGCGCTACGACGTGGCCCGCGCTGAGGCCGATGACGCCGATGTGCAACCGTCCGAGGCGATCCTGTTCTTCGGCGGTGATCAGGTTCCGGTTGCGATCCAGCCGAAGCCGGCGATACGACCGCGGGCCGAGGATCTTCACGACCGCACGACGCCACGGGTAGTGGGCGAAGCGCGGCGACTCTTCGACGAGCTCGGCGGCGGCCGTCAGACCAAGCTGGCTCAGCGCCGAGCTCTGGGCCGGCCAAAGGTCGATGAAGTCGATCGTCGGGTCGGCCCGCAGTTCGGCCAGTACTTGCGCTTCCTCGGCGACCGTGGCATCGAGAACCTGGACGGCACCTTCGGACGCGTCGAATTCCGTCACCGGGCGGCCGTACGGCTCGTCTGCTGAGCCTCGGCTTGGATTGCGGCGATGCGCATCTCATCCAGGATCTTCGGGAGTTGGTCAGGTGCCGCATGATTGGCGAAGGTGCGCCGGTCCCACCACATCATCTTCGTACGATATCTCTGGTCCGGGTATGGTGTCGCGGGAATGGGCGCCACCACGGCGCCCGACGAGAGCCACCGCTCCAGCACGTGTGGAGCGCAGGTCGCCACGCCGAATTGGACGTCCAGGAGTGCCATCGCGTGGAAAATCGTGCGTGCCAAGGCATGCGACACGCGACGGGCACTGTGCCTGTCGTCCGTGGTCCACGCCGTCTTCATTTCGAGGACGCCGAAGGGCACGCGATCGTTGATCATCTTGCGAACCGCGGGAAGTCCCGGTTGTCCGGACCATTCGACCGTCGCGTGGGAGTCGTCT
>JAOPVI010000164.1 GCA_025966225.1 Mycobacterium sp.
CAGCACGCTGGCCATCGCGTGCAGGAAGCGTTCGGGCAGTCGCTTGTGCAGCACCGCGCCGACGGCGATGGCCACGCCGTCCGCGAGCACCATTCCCACTGTCGCGCCGATCCAGACCCCGGCCCAATTGTGGTCGCTGGCCAGGGCGACGGTCGCGAGCATCGTCTTGTCGCCCAGTTCGGCCAGCACGAACGACGAAATGACGGCGAAGATGACATACCGGGGTTCGCGCACCGAGCCCACGTCGTCGCGGTCAGCGCCCTTTCTCGCGTCCCGCCAGGTCCACGCCGCGAACAGCAGGAAGGCGATGGCCGCGGCGAACGCGATCGGCTTCTCGGGCAGCGTCAGCCCGACGAAGTGTCCGATGGTCACCGACAGGCCGTGTACGAGGAAGGCCGCGATGCCGACGCCAGACAGCACGACCCACCAACGGTGGCGCAGGGCGTACGTCATGGTCATCAGCTGGGACTTGTCGCCTAGCTCGGCGAGGAACACCACTCCAAGACTGACGAGTGCGGCGGTGAACATGGCGACCTTTCGACGCGTCGCCGACGAGCCGATTGTGCGCTCGCCGGTCGTTCGGTCGAAGGTCTCGCCCACCGCCGAACGCGGTTCGCCGGCCGGGCTTGACGCCAGTATGTCGACACGACGATTGGGGGCTACTCCCCTTCGCTGATGAGAACGACGTTACCGGACCATTCGTGGCAGGCGCCAGCTGTACGCCGAAGTTCGGGAAGCCGAAAACGCCTATGCGGCAAGCAGCATCGCGAGGATGGCGGTGTCAGGATGACTGATGGGGTCGACGCCGACCCGGCTGACCATGGACGTGATCGTGCCGTCCGACTCGGCTTCCACCCACGCGGCACGATGGTCGAGTCCGAGGTGTGGAAGCCCAGGCAGCAGCACGCAACCCGACGCCGCGCCTGCGCACTCGGGAAGCGATGGCATGGTCTCCGACGGGGGATGGAGCATCAAGAGTGCCGGCGGCTGGCGGGACGCGAAATAGCCTGGGGGAATGGCTGATTCACCGACCACCGTGCCCTCCGCGAGGACCAGTCCGACGGTTCCTGGCACGGGCTCTTCCGGCAGCTCTTCGCGCACCCCGAAAATCGTTGTGGTGGCGAGCAATCCCGGCAGCGAGGCCACCCGGACGGCGACCATCAACAGCTGGGCCCACTCCTTGGTCGAATCCGGCCATCTGCCCGAGACCACGAAACCCTTCAGCGCCCCGCCGGAGTGGAACGGCGCGACTTCGATCGTGCCGCCGGATCCTGTATCCATGCCGCCTCCACGTGGTCGCCTGCACAACTTCCCGACACGGCTGTGAGTCGATCAGTCCAGAATGAGGTCTGACGACGCCGCGGGCAAGCGGGACACGCGACCAACGGGACCAATAGGTCAGACGCGGGGACCCCGCACCGTCCACACCACGCGGTAGGACCCGGTCGTCGGCACCCATCCGAACTGTCGCGAATCAACGACGCCCGGAGCTTGCGGGTTGTCGGAGCGGGCCTCGAAGGTCGCACTCGGACCGGAGCCGCGCACGTCGCCGACCCGCTTGACGAGCCAGCCCGTGGACAGAGTCGGGTCGCGGAACACGCGCAACTGCGCCCGCCGAGCGCGGCCGGTGCGCAGCGCGAGGAGTCCGTCGCCAGGGCACAGCGCGGGACGCATCGAATCCTCGACGACCGTGAATCGGCGAAGTGGCCAGTGCCAGGATCGATGGTTTCGGCCCACGCCCTAAGGGTAAGTTAATTCCATGCTGCATCGACTGTTCTCCAACGCCACCCCTGCCCATGCCCACTGCGACCTCTACTGCGGTGTGTACGACCCCGCCCAGGCCAAGATCGAGGCCCTCTCCTGCCTGAAAACGCTTCAGAAGTACCACGACTCGGACGATGACCACTTCAAGACCAGGGCCATCATCATCAAGGAGCAGCGCGCCGACGAGGTCAAGCATCACCTGATGGTGCTGTGGGCGGACTTCTTCACCAAGGATCATTTCGAGAAGTTCCCCAATCTGCACCAGCTGTTCTGGGACGGGGTCCACGGCGCAGGCGACGTGAAGAAGTCGCTCGACGTCGCGGTCGCCGAGAAGCTGCTCGAGACGATCGACGAAATCTCCGCCATCTTCTGGCAGACCGAGAAGGCCAAGGGGATGGGCGTGTACCCGCCTGCATAGCCACAACTCGACGACGGCCGGCCGGCGCGCTAGTGGCGCCCCGCCGGCCTTCGGCGTTCTAGAAGACTTTTAGAGCCAGACGATGAGGGCGAGCACGCCCAGCAGAACGAGCGCGATGATGCCTGCGCGCATGCATGACATCAGTTGGGCGTGAGTGTGGGCGTGCGCGGAGGACTGCCATTCCGACGACGGCACGGCGGCGCCCGGTCCCAGCGGATGCGACGACATCAACCCCTCCTGACCAGCACGACTCACCCTGTCCCCCGGTGAGATCTGTCACAACC
The DNA here is from genome assembly GCA_025966225.1 of Mycobacterium sp. Taxonomy (GTDB): domain Bacteria; phylum Actinomycetota; class Actinomycetes; order Mycobacteriales; family Mycobacteriaceae; genus Mycobacterium. The sequence goes on from JAOPVI010000164.1 coordinate 2,467, forward strand.
CGTTCGTTGTGACGCCGATCATAACCTCAGTCGGCGCTGCGGGAAAATCGACCCCCGAAAGTCGGCCGACCCCACGCCCGAGGTGATTTTGTTAGCCTGCCAAGCCTTTTCGCTCGACGCCGTCGGAACCTGTTGAGAGCTTGCTCCCGCCGCACCGATTGATCCACAGTTACTTCCCAGTGCGCGCCAAATTGTGCGGTTCATGGCGGGTGCCACCGGATGACGGCCTGTGGATGAACCTGTGGAAACTGTGGATAGCCGTCGGATTGCTGGGCCTGCACCACGGGGATGGATGCGCAAGGGAACGACGCGTGCCAGCATGGTGCCCATGAGCGCAAGCGAGGGCGAAGTCGGCGAAGTTTCAGAGGCGGACGTCACGGACGTACCCGTGACGTTCGACGAGTCGGTGGTTCTGCTCGACGTGCGTGAAGACGACGAGTGGCAGCGCGGGCACGCGCCAGGTGCTCAACACATCCCGATGGGCGACGTACCCGCCCGGATCAGTGAAGTCGACACGGACGCGAAGCTGTTCGTCGTGTGTGCCGCAGGCGGCCGATCGATGCGGGTGGCGCAATACCTGGCGCGCAACGGCTACGAGCCCATCAACGTCAGCGGCGGAATGCTCTCGTGGGCGAGTGCGGGCCGACCCGTCGTCACTGACGACGGCGCGGCCGGCACCGTCTGAGAAACCGTAGGCTGGTCGGTGTGATTCAGGTCTGTTCGCGATGCGGAACGCGGTGGAACGTCCGCGACCGGCAACGCGTCTGGTGTCCCAGGTGCAACGGCACCCTGTTGGCGCCGCCGGACGCCGTGCCTGATCAGCAGTGGAGTCAACACCTGAGTGCACCGGCTCAGGCCAAGGCCGGCGAGCGCACGGCGACGCGTCCGCCACCTGGATACCGGTGGATTGCCGTACGGCCAGGGGCGCCTCCGCCACGGCGGCGGGGGCGTGGCTCGCTCGGCCCGACGCCCCGCTACACGACGATTCCGCGATGGGGTCTTCAGGACCACTTCGAGCCCACCGACGCCGCTCAGGCGCAAGCTGTGCGGACCGGACCGTCGGTGCGCTTCGTGCGCGCCACGCTGGTCACCACGATGGTGCTCTTCGCGTTCGCGGCCTTCGTTCACGTCGTGCGCTATGGGCTGCTGCTGATCAACCGCTCGATCCTGCTGCCGCCGCTCGTGGCCGGAGCGGCGACCTGGGTCGGCGTGGCCGCCAGCGTGCTCGCGGTGTTCGCGATGATCGCCACGGCGGTCGTGATGACGAACTGGCTGATCGCGCGGCGCGCGGCAGCGTTTGCACGGCTCGAGCGCGATGAGACGCGCTCGACACTGGAGCTCTACTCCGGCTGCCTGATACCCGTGATCAATCTCTTCTTCGCACCGGTCTTCGTCGTCGAGTTGGCGGTCGTCGAGGCGCGGGCGCGCGATCTGCGTCGGCCGATCGTGATCTGGTGGTGCGCGTGGGTACTCAGCTTCTTCCTATCGGCCTACGCGGCGACGTCTGCGCTGCCCTTGTTCACCCGTGACATGCAGAGCGTGGCCGACAACACCGTCACAACGGCCATCGCCTACCTCGCTGCGCTGGCCGCCCTGCTGCTGCTCAACAAGGTCTTCGGGGGCTTCGAAAGCACCCCCGTCGGCCGGCCGCTGAAGAGGTGGGTCGCCGTCCGCGACGATTCGCGGACCGCTGGAGCCGCCGAACCCGTTGAGCGGGAATCGGCGATTCCGGTTGAATCCGAACGGCAAGACCCGGCAGCATAGGCGTCATGAACTCGGGCGGCGGTGCGCTCGGCCACCCATACGTGGTGGCGCACCGAGGTGCATCTGCGGACCGCCCCGAACACACGGTCGCCGCCTACGAGCTCGCGCTTCGCGAGGGCGCCGACGGTGTCGAGTGTGACGTGAGGCTCACGCGTGACGGGCATCTGGTGTGTGTGCACGACCGCCGCATCGACCGCACGTCCACGGGCACCGGACTCGTCAGCGAGCTGACACTCGGCCAGCTACGTGAATTCGATTACGGCGCTTGGCATTCGAGTTGGCGCTCGGATGGCACCCACGGCGACACCGGTTTGCTCACGCTCGACGACCTGATCAAGCTGGTGCTCGACTGGAATCGGCCGGTGAAGCTCTTCATCGAGACCAAGCACCCCGTGCGCTACGGCGCGCTCGTCGAAAGCAAGGTGCTCGCCCTCCTACACCGGTACGGCATCGCTTCGCCCGCGTCCGCCGACCTGGCGCGAGCCGTGGTCATGTCGTTCTCGGCCGCCGCGGTGTGGCGGATCCGAAGGGCCGCACCGATGTTGCCGACCGTATTGCTGGGCGAAACGTCGCGCGTGCTCGGCGGCAGCGCAGCGACGACGGTCGGAGCCACCGCAGTGGGACCGTCGATCGCGACGCTCCGCGAGTACCCAGCGTTGGTCGACCGCGCCGCCGCACACGGCAGAGCGCTGTACTGCTGGACGGTCGATCACTACGAGGACGTGCGGTACTGCCGAGACCTTGGCGTGGCGTGGGTGGCCACCAACCATCCCGGCCGCACGAAGGGTTGGCTGCAGAACGGACTGACCGAGGCTGGGCTCGATCAACCAGATGGCTAGCCTTCGCCCGCTTTGAGCACGTCCGAAGGCACGGACGCGTCGCTCGCCATCGCCTGGAACAGCCGGCTCGCTGCATCGCCGTCCCACACCACCACCGAGCCGGAGTCGCTCCCGGTGAACTCGCCGATCGGCACGGTGGTCGTCGTGACGGTGCCATGCAACGCCCAGGCCAGTCGGGCCAGGTCCCAGACGTGCGCACCGGAGTCGACCGTCACGGCCTGCGCCGCCGCGTGCGCCAACGGGTACCAGCGCAGCGGGTTCAGCAGCACCCCGGGGCTCGCCGAACGATGCATCAACGACGACATGAACTGGCGCTGATTTGCCATCCGATCCAGGTCCGCACGTGGAGTCGCCCGGGTGCGGACGTAGCCCAGCGCGTTGCGTCCGTCCAGCCTCTGACAACCGGCGGGCAGGTCGATGCCCGCCATCGGGTCGACGACGGGCTCCGCCGGGCACATCGTGACGCCTCCGACGGCGTCGACCATGGCGGCAAAGCCTTCGAACCCGATCTCGGCGTAGTGGTCCAGCCGGATCCCGGTGGCCTCCTCGACCGTCTGGGCCAGCAGCGGAGCGCCGCCGATGGAGAATGCCGCGTTGATCTTGTCCTCGCCGTGCCCGGGAATGTCGACGTAGGAATCGCGGGGGAGCGACACCATCGTCGTCGACGTATGCGATCCGAAGCCGGGGACGTGGACCACCAGGATCGTGTCGGTTCTGCCGTTCCCGATGTCGTCTCCGGTGGTCAGGTCGGCCTGCTGCTCGGGGGTCAGCCCCTGTCTGCTGTCGGACCCGACGAGCAACCAGGTCGTGCCCTGTCCTTCGGCGGGCCGGTCCGGGTAGTCGGCGAGGGCGGGCGTGCGTTGCAGCGACGTGTCGATCCAGAAGCCGGTGCCGACGACCGCGACCACGAATGCCAGCAGCAGTGTGAACAGCGTCGTGCGCACGATTCGGCCCCAGCGCCGCTTCCGGCGGGGCCCGGGGGTCGTCGGGGAGCGGGCGGGCGTTCGGCCGATCGGGGCGGGCGGGCGGCGCGGCGGGGCTGGCGGTGGCGGGACACGCTGCCGACGGACCGGAGACGGGGCCGGCGGGACGGGCCGGGCCGGCGCGATGGGTTGCGTCGCGTCGGGTGGCGGACGGTATTGGGGGGCTCTGCGGATCACCTGCGACGGCTCCGCTTGCGGCCGGGGCCTGCGAGGGTTGGGCGGCCCAGGAGCAGGCGGCCGGTCGCGGTTCACCGCTTGAATGTACGTGCAGTGATGGCGTCGACGCGCTGGTCAGTGCAGCCAGCCGAGGTGCCGTGCGAGCAGGGCGTACCCGACGAACGCCACGGCGTCGATGAGCCCATGCGCAATGATCAGCGGCCACAGCCTGCCCGTGCGTTGCCAGGTATAGCCGAACACCAAGCCCATGACCACGTTCCCGAGCCCCGCTCCGAAGCCCTGATAGAGGTGGTAGGTGCCGCGCAGCAGGCTGGACAGCAGCAGGGCCTTGCTGGAACTAACCCCCAGCTGCCGTAGCCGCGTCAACAGATATCCGACCACGACGACTTCCTCGGCCCACCCGTTGGCGAACGCGACACAGAGCAGCACGGGGATCCGCCACCAGGTGTCGGTGAGGGTGGACGGCACGACTTCGACGCCGATGCCCAGCGCCCGGCCCGCGACGTAGAGCCCGAGCCCAGGCAGCCCGATCACCGCGGCCAGCCCGAGCCCACCGAGCAGGTCCGGACGCCAGCGGAATCGGCCCAGTCCGATGCGTGCTGGCCCGAATCCGCTGCGCCACAACAGGTAGAGCCCAAGCGTGCCCCAGGCGATCAGCTGAAAGACCGCCGCCAGATTCAGCCCCAAGTTGATGAGGTCGATGGGAGAGAGCCTGCGGTTGAGCGCCACCTTCTGGCCGGCCAGACCGAGGATGACCGCCTCGATGAGGCGCAGAAGTGAGGTGTAGGCGCTCAGCGCGAACGTCACCGCGAGGACGACGAGGATTTCGATGCGCAACGTGCGCGGTGGCGGCGTCGCTTCGTCGGGCGCGGCGGTCACCGCAGCTACGGTAGCCGCCGTCGCCGTACTTTCCCCGTGTCGCTGCGCTCCTGCCCGCTGTACTTTCCCCGTGTCGCTGCGCTCCTGCCCGCTGTAGCTAGATGCGTCGCGCGCGCAGGCCGTTCAGGAACGGGCAACCCATCAGCAAGCGAATTGCCTGGCTGAGTCCGGTAACGTCGTCGACGGGTTTCGTGAACGGCAGCCGCACGTCGTGGTCGCCGTCCTCGTTCTCGACGCGGAGCTGGACGCCGTAGCGATCCAGCCCGAGGGGGCGGACCCGCCCGCGGCGCAGTGGGCTCGGGAGCCTGTTCGCGAGTCGGTCGACGACCTCGCGATGGGCGGCCTCGAGGTGTTGGAGCCAGCAGGACTCCAGTGCGCAGAACGGGTCGGGCAGCGCGTCGAGCAGGGTGCTGACACAGACGGACTCGGCGCCCGTCGAGTCGGCGACGACCACTGATTCGATCTCGAGCCGCGCCAGCGCGTAGGGGGTGTCACCGCGGACGGCCTGAGCCTCACCGGTGTTCACCTGCAGCAGTGCGGGATTGGGGCGCTCCGTGGCGATGAGGTCCAGCAGGCCCGACACGTCGCCCGCCGGTACGTGGTGCAGCCTGCCGCGGATCCATACCAGCGAGCGCACCGGCTCACGCAGCGGCAGTGGCGCATAGTCGGTCATTTCGAGCACCGCCTGGACGCCGTGTGCGCCCGACGCGACGACCATGCCGTTCAGCAGACCGTTCGCCGGCACGGTGATGGCGAAGGAGCCGTCAGCGAGCAGGTGGTGGACCGGGGTGGCCGATGGTTCGAGTCCTTCGACGGCGAGCATGGCCCCTCCGCCGCGCGCGAAGGCGCTCCTGATCCGCTCAGCTGTCGTCGGAGCCAGCACGGCCATCGCATCACCCTTCGGTTAATGAGGTGAGCCTAACTTAGGCTACCCTCACTGAATTATGCAAGCTTTGCCGAATCGCCTCCGGGATCGGCGACGGCCGAGCCGATAGGCTTGGACCCGTGTCTCGCGTCGCCTACCTCGGTCCGCGCGGAACCTTTTCTCAAGCGGCCCTGATCGAGATGTCGGCCCTCGGCCTGCTGACCGGACCATCCGAAGAGGTCGCAACCGTCAGCACGCCTGCCGCCCTGGACGCCGTGCGCGACGGCGCTGCCGAATACGCGTGCGTGCCCATCGAGAACTCGATCGAGGGCTCGGTGCTGCCGACGTTGGATAGCCTCGCGTTCGGCCCCCCGCTGCAGGTCTTCGGCGAGCTCACCTTGGACGTCGCGTTCAGCATCGTCATCGCGGAACACATGACCGCCGACGACGTTCGACGCGTCGCGGCGTTTCCGATAGCGGCGGCACAGGTCCAGCGCTGGCTGGCCGCACATCTGCCGAACGCCGCCATCGTTTCGGCCAGCTCGAATGCGGCTGCGGCCGAGGACGTCGTGCACGGCCGGGCCGACGCCGGAGTGAGCACCGCATTGGCCGCCGAACTCTACGGGCTGGCGAGCCTGGCTTCCGGCGTCGTCGACGAGCCCAATGCCAGGACGCGGTTCGTGCTGGCCGGGCTGCCTGGGGCGCCGCCGGGGCGCACGGGCGCCGACCGGACGTCGGTGGTGTTGCGGCTGGACAACGTGCCGGGAGCGCTGGTCTCGGCGATGACCGAGTTCGCCGTGCGCGGCATCGACTTGACCCGAATCGAATCGCGGCCCACCCGTACCGAATTGGGCACGTACGTGTTCTTCCTCGATTGTGTGGGCCACATCGATGACACGCCGGTCTCCGAGGCACTCAAGGCGTTGCACCGACGTTGTGCAGACATGAGATATCTGGGTTCTTGGCCAACTGGGTCGCCCGCGGGGACCGTGCCGCCGAGGACGGATGAGGCGTCGAGTTGGTTGCAGCGGCTCCGGGGAGGGCACCGATGAGCGCTTGCGCGAAGAGCAGAGGGCACCGATGAGCGCTTGCGCGAAGAGCAGAGGGCACCGATGAGCGGGCGTCTGGTTCTAGTTCGACACGGTCAGTCACACGGCAACGTCGACCGTCGGCTCGATACCCGACCGCCCGGCGCCGCGCTGACGGAGCTGGGCCACGAGCAGGCCCGCACGTTCGCCAGGGAATGGCCGCACCACGTCGGGATGGTCGCGCACTCCGTCGCGTTGCGCGCGAAGGAGACGGCGGCCGACATCGGCGCCGAACTCGGGCTGCCGACGCTCCGACTGGAGGGTATCCACGAAGTCCAGGTCGGCGAACTGGAGAACCGCAACGACGACCCCGCCGTCGAGGAGTTCAACTCGATCTACCAACGGTGGCAGGAAGGCGAGCTCGACGTGTCACTGCCCGGCGGCGAGAGCGCAACGGAGGTGCTGGAGCGCTACCTGCCGGTGGTCAAGCAGCTGCGGATGCGCTTCCTCGATGACCACGACTGGACGGGCGACGTCGTCGTCGTGAGTCACGGAGCGGCGATCCGACTGGTGGGCGCGGTGCTGGCCGGGGTGGATGGCGGTTTCGCACTCGAGCACCACCTCGCGAACACCGAATGCGTCGTGCTGACGCCCATCACCGACGGGCGGTGGAGCTGTGTTCAGTGGGCGGCGCTCCTGCCTCCGTTCGAGCCGACCGTCGTGCATCCGGTCGGGGATGCGCTGCACGGCGCCGACCCGATGGGCTGACGCGTCAGATCGCGAGGGCGGTCGTCACGGCACACTTGCACCCGATGGCGTCGCAGTCGAGCCGGTAGGCGTGGGCCACGTCGGGTCGCTCGCACTCGGGTTCGGTGCACTCCGAACCGAACCGAGCGTGCAGAATGACGGTGCCATGGCAGTGGTCGAGACCGTCCAGGCACTCATGACACCGACTGGTCACAGGGCCGTTCATATCGCTCATTGATAGCACTGCACGGCGACGAATCGGCGGTGCCGCGCGGACGACCGTCAGGCCCAACCCAGTTCGTGGAGCCGGTCGTCGTCGATCCCGAAGTGATGGGCGATCTCGTGGACGACGGTCACCGTCACTTCCTCGGTCACCTCGGGCTCGGACTCGCACATCTCGAGCAGCGGATCGCGGTAGATCGTGATGGTGTCGGGAAGGGCGCCGGCATACGACGAGTCGCGTTCGGTCAATGCGATGCCTTCGTAGAGTCCGAGCAGGTCGGGCTCCTCGGGGTGAAAGGGCTCGACCAGTACGACGACGTTCTCCAGCGCAGCAGTCAGCTTGGGCGGGATCCGGTCAAGCGCGTCGGAGACCAACTCGTCGAACCGTTGCGGGCTCATCCGCACGGCCATCGCGGCTACTGCCC
>JAOPVI010000167.1 GCA_025966225.1 Mycobacterium sp.
TTACGGCGGCCACAGCGGCAGGGAAACGCCCGGACCCATCCCGAACCCGGAAGCTAAGCCTACCAGCGCCAATGATACTGCCCCTTCGGGTGGAAAAGTAGGACACCGCCGAACACCCATTGAGAATCACCCCCCGCTTTATGCGGGGGGTGATTCTATATCTAATCCGAATTCCGAATAGCCATTCGAATTCACCATTCATCGCAGACTGGCGAATTCCACCGTATCCTTTGCGGGGCAAGTGGAAGAACAGGAAGGCACACGGTGGCTGACGACCGACAACCTGGTGGTGAGGAGCGGCGTCCGCGCCGAACTTCCAACGCCGGCGCCTCGCGCGGCGGACCGCGAGATCGCCGCGGGGCACCCCCAGCGTCGGGCCCCAATCGGGCCCGCCAGGCGCAGCCGCGACGCCAGAACGGCGAACAGCCTCAGCCCACGGGTCCGCGGCTGCCTGCCGACATCGACGCAAAGCAGTTGTCGCCGGAGATTCGCGGCGAGTTGACCACACTCGACAAGACGACGGCCGACTACGTCGCACGACACTTGGTCGCCGCGGGCGAGCTACTCGAAGAGGATCCCGCTGCGGCTCTCGAACATGCCCGGGCCGCGAGGGCACGATCCGGCCGGATTGCCGCCGTCCGGGAAGCGGTCGGCATTGCGGCTTACCATTGCGGCGATTGGGCACAGGCGCTCGCTGAGCTGCGCGCTGCCCGCCGAATGGGCAGCCGCTCACCGCTTTTGGCGCTCATCGCCGACTGCGAAAGGGGCGTGGGACGGCCCGAACGCGCGATCGAACTCGCGCGCAGCGCCGAAGCGGAAGAACTCACCGGCGACGACGCCGACGAGCTGCGCATGGTGGTCGCAGGCGCACGCTCCGATCTTGGTCAGTTCGAACAAGCCCTGGCGGTGCTGTCTTCGCCGCCAGTTGACCCGACGCAAACCGGACAAACCGCCGCGCGACTCCACTACGCCCATGCCGAGACGCTGCTGGCGCTCGGCCGTTCGGACGAGGCCTTGCAATCGTTCATGCGCGCTGCGGCAGCCGACGTCGACGGCGTGACCGACGCCGAGGAACGCATCACGGAGCTGGCCTGACATGACGGCACTCGCTCGGGAACACGACTGCTTACTTCTCGACCTCGACGGAACGGTCTTTCGTGGCCACGAGGCCACGATCGGCGCGGTTGACGCGTTGGCAGCCGTCCAAGCTCGCACCCTGTACGTCACCAACAACGCCTCACGCAGCCCATCCGAGGTTGCCCAGCACCTCATCGAATTGGGATTCGCCGCCAAGCCAGACGACGTCGTCACCAGCGCGCAAAGTGCGGCGCGCCTGCTCGCCGCTCAATTGCCCTCGGGGTCAAGCGTGCTCGTCATCGGCACTGAAGCACTGGCAGCGGAAGTGAGCAACGTCGGACTACGGCCGGTTCGGGATCAGACGGACAACCCGGTCGCCGTCGTCCAGGGGCACTCCCCACAGACGGGCTGGTCCGACCTCGCGGAGGCGGCTCTCGCCATCCGCTCGGGCGCCCTATGGGTCGCCGCCAACGTCGACCGCACGCTGCCCTCCGAACGTGGACTCCTACCCGGCAACGGCTCAATGGTCGCCGCGCTGCGAACGGCCACCGACTCCGAGCCCCAGGTGGCGGGCAAGCCCGCGCCTACGCTGCTCAACGATGCGCTCAGCCGCGGCACGTTCGAGAGTCCGCTCGTAGTGGGCGACCGTCTGGATACCGACATCGCAGGCGCAAACGCCGCCAGCCTTCCCAGCCTGCTCGTGCTCACCGGTGTCAACGACGCCGCAGACATGGTCTTCGCCATTCCGGAGGAGCGCCCCAATTACGTTGCACCCGATCTACGTTCGCTCGACGCGGACAGCGACACGTTGCGCAACGAGCCGCACCCGGCGTGGCACGTCGACGTAAGTCCGCACGAAGTCGTGGTCCAGTGGACGGGGCTCGACACGAAGGACCCGCTCACCGTCGTCCGCGCGACGGCGAGCGCGCTATGGAGCTCTGGGTGGAAGGGCGGACCCCGAGCGATCACCGCGGGCGACGACACGGCTCACCTGGCGCTCGAACGTTGGTCGCTGCTCGCGGGGCCGATCGGCTAGCGTAAACGGCGACATGACGACCGATCCCGAACAGATTCGTGGCGAGCTCACGACGTTGCTCGCCGACCTTCCTGATCCCGATGCCCCTGACGTGGACATCGAGGAAATCGCAGCGCGGTTGGAGGAGGCGCACGAAGTACTCGTTCAGGCGTTGCAATCGGTTGAGCGAGGCCCCATCGGCGGAGCGGCGAGCTCGGGGATCGAAAGGTAGCGCACGTGGCCCGGCGCGCTCGCATAGACGCCGAGCTTGTCCGACGTGGGCTGGCCCGGTCGCGTCAACAAGCTGCGGAACTCATCGATGCTGGTCGGGTAAGCATCGACGGCATCCCGGCCGCGAAACCCGCGACGGCAGTCACGCTGGACGCCAGGCTCGTCGTCGCCGCAACCGAACGCAGCTGGGTGTCGCGCGGAGCGCACAAACTCAACGGCGCCCTGGACGCCTTCAACGTATCGGTGGACGCCCGTCGTTGTCTGGACGCCGGTGCGTCGACCGGGGGTTTCACCGAAGTGCTGCTCGATCGCGGCGCGCGGGAGGTAGTCGCGGCCGACGTCGGCTACGGACAGCTCGCGTGGTCGCTGCGGTCCGATCCACGGGTGACGGTAATGGAGCGCACCAATGTCCGGGCGCTCACTGCCGACGCCATCGGGGGACCGGTCGACCTGGTTGTCGCCGACCTTTCCTTCATCTCGCTATCGACGGTGTTACCCGCACTGACGGCATGCGCGTCAGCGGACGCGGATATCGTTCCCATGGTGAAGCCACAGTTCGAGGTCGGCAAGGATCGGGTCGGACCCGGCGGGGTCGTCAGCGATCCCGCGCTACGGTCCGAGTCGGTGCTGACGGTGGCTCGCCGCGCGGCCGAACTCGACTGGCTGACCGTCGATGTCACGGCCAGTCCGCTGCCAGGTCCGTCGGGCAACGTCGAATACTTCCTGCACCTGCGTTCGCGCGCAGACCATCCGCTGCTGGGCGACGCGCTGACCGCAGCCGTCGCCCATGCCGTATCCGAGGGGCCGCAATGACGTCCGAGCGGACGATCCTGCTGGTCGTACACACCGGCAGAGAAGAAGCCACCGACACTGCCCGGCGGGTGAAGAAGGTGCTGAGTGACAACGGCATCGCACTGCGCGTGCTGGCGGCCGAGACCGTCGACCATCAACCTCTGTACCTAGGGCCCGACGATATCAGTTCACTCGGGAGCGGGATCGAGGTCGTCGACGCCGATGAGCGCGCCGCCGAAGGTTGCGAGCTGGTGCTCGTGCTCGGCGGAGATGGCACCTTCCTACGCGCCGCAGAACTCGCCCGCAACGTCGAGATCCCGGTGCTCGGAGTCAATCTCGGGCATATCGGATTTCTGGCCGAGGCCGAGGCAGAGGCCATCGACAGTGTGCTCGAACACGTCGTCAAGGGCAACTATCGCGTCGAGGAACGGATGACGCTCGACGTCGTCGTGCGCGTCGGAGGCCGGATCGCGCATCGGGGCTGGGCCCTGAACGAGGCCAGCCTCGAGAAGGGCCCGCGACTCGGCGTGCTGGGCGTGGTGCTGGAGGTCGACGGGCGTCCCGTCTCGTCGTTCGGCTGTGACGGCGTGCTGATATCCACGCCCACGGGGTCCACCGCCTACGCGTTCTCCGCCGGCGGCCCGATTCTCTGGCCCAACCTCGAGTCGATCCTCGTGGTGCCCAACAACGCTCACGCCCTTTTCGCCCGCCCGATGGTGACCAGTCCGGACTCGAGCATCGCCATTGAGGTCGAGGCCACCGGATACGACGCGATGGTGTTCTGCGATGGCCGCCGCGAAATGGTCGTGCCCGCGGGTGGACGGCTCGAGGTGACCCGGTGCGGCACACCGCTCAAGTGGGTGCGGTTGGACAGTGCGCCGTTCACCGATCGGCTGGTGCGAAAATTTCGGCTGCCCGTCACGGGATGGCGCGGTCAGTAGTGCTCTCCGAGATTCGGATCGAGGCGCTGGGCGCCATCAGCGCGGCCACCGCGGAGTTCGGCCGCGGCCTGACGGTGCTGACCGGCGAGACCGGCACGGGCAAGACCATGGTCGTCACCGGTCTGCACCTGCTCGGGGGAGCCCGGGCGGATGCCAGTCGGGTGCGTTCTGGATCCAACCGGGCACTCGTTGAGGGGCGTTTCACGACAACCGAACTCGGTGACGGGGTATCCACCCGTATCGACGAGATCCTCGATTCCTCGGGGGCCGAGCGTGACGACGACGGCAGCATCATCGCGGCTCGTTCAGTCAGTCGGGACGGCCCGTCGCGTGCGTACCTCGGCGGCCGAAGCGTGCCAGCCAAGTCGTTGAGTGGCTTCACCACTGAACTATTGGCGCTGCACGGCCAGAACGACCAGCTTCGGTTGATGCGGCCGGACGAGCAGCGTGGCGCCCTGGACCGATTCGTCGACGTGAGCGCGCTGCTCGCCAAGTACCGCCGACTCCGGAATGACTGGCTGGCTGCCCGACGCGACCTGGCGGATCGTCGCCAACGCGCCCGCGAGCTCGCCCAGGAGGCCGATCGCTTGCAGTTCGGGCTCGGTGAAATCGATTCCGTCGCACCGCAACCCGGCGAGGACGAAACACTGGTGTCCGACATCCAGCGACTGTCGGAGCTGGACGCACTTCGCGAGGCTGCGCAGTCGGCTCGGCACGCGCTCTCCGGAGCGTTGGACGAGGCGGCGCCCGAGGTGACGTCGGCCGCCGACGGCGTCGGGCAGGCCAGATCGGCACTGCAAGCCACCGACGACACGGCCTTGCGGGCGTTGGGCGACCGGCTCGGCGAGGCGCAGGCGCTCATCGGGGACGTATCGACCGAACTCGGCGGATACCTATCCGAATTGCCAAGTGACGCAAGCACCCTGGAAGGCAAATTGGCCCGTCAGGGGGAGTTGCGCAGTCTGACCCGAAAGTATGCGGCCGACATCGACGGGGTGCTGCGGTGGGCCCGCGACGCCCGTGACCGACTGGCGCAGCTCGACGTGTCCGAGGAAACGTTGGCAGCGCTGGCGAAACGCGTCGACGAGCTCGAGGCTCAGGTCGTCGACGCAGGGGCCGCCGTCACGAAGGCGAGGACCAAGGCGGCGAAGGCGTTGGCCAAGGAAGTCACCGGCGAGATGGGAGGCCTCGCCATGGCAGGTGCGGCATTCAGCATCGAGGTGACACCCCTGCGTGCGCGTCCCGACGATTCGGCCCCGCTCACGCTGGCGACCGGTGACGTCGTGCACGCGGGCCACGACGGCGTAGACGCGGTCGAGTTCGGGTTCACGCCGCATTCCGGGTCCGACGTGCTGCTGCTGGCCAAGAGCGCCTCGGGGGGCGAACTGTCGCGGGTCATGCTCGCGCTCGAGGTTGTGCTGGCCGCGTCGGCCGAGGGCACCACGATGGTGTTCGACGAGGTCGACGCAGGCGTCGGCGGCCGTGCGGCGGTCCAGATCGGCCGGCGGCTCGCACGCCTCGCCAAGACCCATCAGGTCATCGTGGTGACCCACCTGCCCCAAGTGGCCGCGTACGCCGACGTTCACCTGACCGTCGACAGCGGGGCGGGCCGGGGCAAGGCCAGCGAGGTCCGCCTGCTCGACGATGACGATCGGGTGGCCGAACTGGCTCGGATGCTGGCAGGCCTGGGTGAATCCGATAGCGGACGCGCGCATGCCCGCGAGCTGCTCGAGTCCGCGCGGGCCAACGCAACGTCATGAATCGTCACCCAATGTGTGTTACAGATGTGACAAAAGATAACTTCTGAGGCTGGTGTTACGGCGCGCCTCCACCTCAACTTGAGGGTTAGCCGCCAGAATCGGCCGAATGAAGATGTCAGCGCTGCTCTCGCGCAATGCCGAACCTCGCCCGGGCGTCTCGGGTACCGCACGAGTCGACCGGGACATCGATAGACTCCTGCGCCGCGTCGGCCCGGGCGACATCGTCGTGCTCGATGCCCTCGACCTCGACCGGATCACCGCCGACGCACTCGTCGAGGCCGGGGTGGCCGCCGTCGTGAACGCCTCCACCTCGATCTCGGGTCGCTACCCGAACCTCGGACCCGAGGTGCTGGTCGCCAACAACGTGACGCTCATCGACGAAACCGGCCCCGACGTCTTCAAGAAGATCAAGGACGGCGCAAGGGTTCGGGTGAACAACGGCGGCGTGTACGCGGGTGACCGACGCATCGCGCTCGGCACGGAGCGCACCGACGAAGAGATCCACGAACTCATGCACGAGGCGAAGAGCGGACTCGTCGCCCACCTGGAAGCCTTCGCAGGCAACACCATCGAGTTCATTCGCAGTGAGAGCCCGCTGCTGATCGACGGTATGGGCATCCCCGACATCGATGTCGACGTCAACCGCAGGCACGTCATCGTCGTCGCCGAGGATCCGAGCGCGGCCGACGACCTGAGGGGGCTCAAGCCGTTCATCAAGGAGTATCAACCCGTGCTCGTGGGTGTCGGCACCGGAGCCGACACCCTGCGCAAGGCGGGCTACCGGCCCCAACTCATCGTCGGCGACCCCGAGTCGATGAGCGTCGAGGTGCTGCGGTCCGGTGCTCAGGTGGTGCTGCCTGCCGACGCCGACGGTCACGCCAAGGGGCTGGAGCGGATCCAGGATCTCGGGGTCGGCGCCATGACGTTCCCGGCCGCAGGTTCGGCCGCCGACCTGGCCCTGCTGCTGTGCGATCATCACGGTGCGTCACTCATCGTGACGGCGGGACACAGCGCGAGCATCGAGGAGTTCTTCGACCGTTCCCGGCAGCAGAGCAATCCGTCGATGTTCCTGACCCGGCTGAAGGTGGGGGAGAAACTGGTCGACGCAAAGGCCGTGGCCACCCTGTATCGCAGCCGGGTTTCCGGCGGGGCGATCGCGCTGCTGGTGCTCGCCATGCTCATCGCAGTCATCGCCGCGCTGTGGGTCTCGCGCGCGGATGGCGCCGTGCTGCAGTGGATCACGGACTACTGGAGTCAGTTCTCGCTCTGGGTGCAGGGCTTCGTCACCTAACCGATCTCCGCAGAATTCCGAGGAGGAGCGGTGATTTCCTTACGCTCGCACGCGATTTCGCTGGCGGCGGTGTTCCTTGCCCTGGCCGTTGGCGTCCTCCTGGGCTCCGGACTGCTGTCCAATACTCTGCTGTCAGGGCTACGCGACGACAAGGCGGCACTGCAGAATCAGATCAACGGCCTCACCGACGAGAAGAACGCGCTCAACCAAAAGCTCGTCGCAGCTGGTGAATTCGACGCGCAAATGTCATCGCGCATTCTGGGCGGCACGCTCAAGGACAAGACGGTCGTGGTGTTTCGCACGCCCGACGCCTCCGACGATGACGTCGACGGGCTGACGCGGTTCGTGGCTGCAGGGGGCGGCACGGTTTCCGGCACCATCGCGTTGACGCAGCAGTTCGTCGATGCGAACGCCGCGGAGAAGCTCATGTCGGTGGTCAACTCGCCCATCGTGCCTGCGGGACGGGCGCTCAGCACGAAGCTGGTGGACCAGGGCTCACAGGCGGGCGACCTCCTTGGCATCGCCCTACTGAGAGGTCGGGATTCCGCCGTGCCGCCGGTCGACGACACCCAACGCGACACCGTGCTCGCGACCCTGCGCGATACCGGGTTCGTGAGCTACGGCGGCGAGCGGATCGGTCCGGCCGACGCGGCGCTCATCGTCACCGGTGGCGGCCTGGGTGATGGAGCAGGCAATCAGGGCGCAACGGTCGCACGATTTGCCGCCGGGCTCGCACCCCACGGATTCGGGACCGTCGTCGCCGGGCGGGACGGATCGTCGTCCGGTACCGCCGCGGTTGCAGTGACCAGGTCCGACGCCGGATTGAGCGGTGCCGTGAGCACGGTCGATGACATCGACAGCCAGTCTGGTCGGCTTACCGCCGTGCTCGCGCTGCACGATCTCGTCGGCGGTGGAAAGCCTGGCCAGTACGGCACTGGGCGCGGCGCGACATCGGTGACCGTCCCCCAATAGTTGCTCCGGTCGGCGCGTCAACCGCACTGTGTCGGGGTCGGTGTTAGGGTGAGATTCCGTGGGTCGGCAGGCCCCGAAGCTAGGCCCGTCCTAGAAAAGTAAGCCCTGCCCCATTGCCGCGGAGGTTGCTCTTGCCTAGCCGAATCAATCCGTTACGCAAGCATCCGCAGACCGCGACCAAGCATCTCTTCGTCAGCGGTGGCGTCGCGTCCTCGCTCGGCAAGGGCCTGACCGCAAGCAGTCTCGGACAACTGCTCACTGCGCGCGGCCTTCAGGTGACGATGCAGAAGCTCGACCCGTACCTGAACGTCGACCCGGGCACCATGAACCCGTTTCAACACGGTGAGGTGTTCGTCACCGAGGACGGCGCGGAAACCGACCTCGACGTGGGCCACTACGAGCGCTTCCTCGACCGCAACTTGTCCGGGTCGGCGAATGTGACCACCGGCCAGGTCTATTCGACGGTGATCGCCAAGGAGCGGCGTGGCGAGTACCTCGGCGACACCGTCCAGGTGATCCCGCACATCACGGACGAGATCAAGGGCCGCATCCTCGCGATGGCCGAGCCCGACGACAAGGGCAACCGCCCCGACGTCGTGATCACCGAGATCGGCGGCACCGTCGGCGACATCGAATCCCTGCCGTTCCTCGAGGCCGCCCGCCAGGTCAGGCACGAGGTGGGGCGCGACAACGTCTTCTTCCTGCACGTCTCGCTGGTCCCATACCTTGCGCCGTCGGGGGAGCTGAAGACCAAGCCCACCCAGCACTCCGTTGCGGCACTGCGCAGCATCGGCATCAGCCCCGACGCACTGATCCTGCGCTGTGACCGCGACGTGCCCGAACCGCTGAAGAACAAGATCGCGCTGATGTGCGACGTCGACATAGACGGCGTCATCTCGACCCCGGACGCGCCGTCGATTTATGACATCCCCAAGGTGCTGCACCGTGAAGAACTCGACGCGTACGTGGTGCGGCGGCTCAACCTGCCGGTCCGCGACGTCGACTGGACCGAGTGGGACGACCTGCTGCGCCGCGTGCACGAGCCGCAGGAGACTGTGCGGATTGCGCTGGTAGGCAAGTACATCGACCTATCGGATGCCTACCTGTCCGTCGCCGAGGCGCTGCGGGCGGGCGGGTTCAGGCACCGTGCCAAGGTCGAGATCCGCTGGGTGGCGTCCGACGACTGCGAGACCGACGTCAGCGCCGCTTCTGCGCTCGGCGACGTCGACGGCGTGCTGATTCCCGGTGGCTTCGGCATCAGGGGCATCGAGGGCAAGCTCGGCGCCATCAAGTTCGCGCGCAAGCAACGGCTGCCCTTACTCGGACTGTGCCTGGGCCTGCAGTGCATCGTGATCGACGCGGCGCGCTCGGTCGGCATCGACGGGGCCAACTCCGCGGAGTTCGATCCGCAGACCCCCGATCCGGTCATCTCCACGATGGCCGATCAACGTGATGTCGTGGCGGGGGAAGCGGACCTCGGCGGCACCATGCGCCTTGGCGCCTATCCGGCCGTGCTGGAACCGGATTCGATCGTGGCGGAGGCCTATCAGTCCACCGAGGTGTCCGAACGACATCGCCACCGCTACGAGGTCAACAACGCCTACCGGGATCGAATCGCCGAGAGTGGACTGCGGTTCTCGGGCACCTCGCCCGATGGCCATCTCGTCGAATTCGTCGAGTACGCAGCGGACGTACACCCGTTCCTCGTCGGCACTCAGGCTCACCCGGAGTTGAAGAGCCGTCCGACGCGGCCACATCCGCTCTTCGTAACGTTCATCGGCGCCGCACTGGATTACAAGGCCGCCGAACGGTTGCCCGTCGAGCTGGCGACTCAACGGCCCAATGGCGCCGAGCTTCCAGAGCCCGTGCGCCGTGGCTGAGCACGAATTCGAAACGGTCTCAAGCGAAACCCTGCACGTTGGCAAGATCTTCGCGCTGCGAGCCGACGAGGTGCGCATGCCGGGCGGCACCACCGCCCGCCGCGAGATCGTCGAACACTTCGGAGCCGTCGCGATCGTCGCGCTGGACGAGAGCAACAACGTCGCGATGGTCTACCAGTACCGGCACGCCGTCGGTCAACGCCTGTGGGAGCTGCCCGCCGGGCTGCTGGACATGGGGTCTGAACCGCCCGAACAGAGTGCGGCCCGTGAGCTCGAGGAAGAAGCAGGCCTGCAGGCGCGCGACTGGGGCGTGCTCGTCGACGTGGTCTCCGCACCCGGGTTCAGCGACGAATGCGTCCGGGTGTACCTCGCGACGGGGCTCACCCAGATCGGCCGACCCGATGCTCACGACGAGGAGGCCGACCTGAAGCTGGAGTGGTTCCCACTGGCCGACGCGGTCGCGCTGGTGCTCAGCGGCGAGATCGTCAATTCGCTTGCCGTGGCTGGAATTCTGGCCGCCCGCACCATCGACCGGGACGTGCAGCCGTTGCGTCCCGTCGATGCTCCATGGCCACTTCGATCCACTGCATTTGCCGCAAGGCTAGCCGCGCAGTGACCACCGTCCAGTCGGATCGGCTCCCGGGCCACTCCGCTCTTGTCGCAACGTTGGACGTTCAATTCCAGGGCTACCTCGACCACCTGACCATCGAACGTGGCGTGGCGGCCAACACCCTGAGCTCCTACCGGCGCGATCTGCGCCGCTACACCGCTCACCTCGTGTCGCGGGGCATCGACGACCTGGCCGCGGTGGCTGAGGCCGACGTCAGCGACTTCCTGGTGGCACTGCGGCGCGGTGACCAGGACAGCGGTGCTCTTCCGCTGTCGGCGGTGTCGGCCGCCCGCGCCTTGATCGCCGTTCGAGGATTGCATCGCTTCGCGACGTCCGAGGGCATGACGGCAGTCGACGTCGCCCGTGCGGTCAAACCTCCCACCCCCAGCCGGCGGCTGCCGAAGAGTCTCTCGCTCGACGAAGTACTGGCGCTGCTCGACGGTGCGGGTGGCGACAGCGACGCCGACGGACCGCTGACGCTGCGCAACAGGGCGCTGCTCGAAGTGCTGTATTCCACCGGGGCCCGGATCTCGGAAGCCGTGGGGTTGGACGTCGACGACGTCGACACCCACTCTCGTTCGGTGCTCTTGCGTGGCAAGGGCGACAAGCAGCGGTTGGTGCCCATCGGACGGCCTGCGGTCAGCGCACTCGACACTTACCTGGTTCGCGGGCGTCCCGACCTCGCGCGACGGGGCAAGGGCACGCCCGCGATCTTCCTCAACGTGCGCGGTGGACGGCTCTCGCGGCAGAGCGCGTGGCAGGTGCTGCAGGATGCCGCCGAACGCGCTGGCATCTCGTCGGCGGTGTCGCCCCACACGCTGCGCCATTCGTTCGCCACTCACCTGCTCGAGGGGGGTGCCGACGTCCGCGTCGTACAGGAGCTGCTCGGCCACGCGTCTGTGACGACGACGCAGATCTACACCCTGGTCACGGTGTCGACGCTGCGCGAGGTCTGGGCCGGCGCACATCCACGGGCCCGGTAACGGGTGACGGCGCCCGACCACCCCGTAGTGATCGTCGGGGCCGGACCGGCTGGCCTTGCCGCCGCGCTCAGCCTCAGCGATCTCGGGGTGAAGTCGTTGATGCTCGACCGCGGCGATCAGGTCGGCGCGTCGTGGCGCTCGCGCTACGACCGCCTGCGCCTCAACACCGGCCGTCAGTTCTCTCATCTTCCAAGGCGCCCATATCCCAAGGGCACGCCCGTCTTTCCCACCCGCGACGAGGTGGTGGCACACCTCGAGCACCACTCCGTGGAACGCGGGGTCGAACTGCGGCTCGATACGTCCGTGGAACGCGTCCTGCGCCGCAAGCCTTCCGGGTGGGGTGTCGTCACCCCGGACGGAATCGTCGACGCCGCGCACGTCGTGATCGCCACCGGCTACGCGCACACACCGGTCCTACCGGACTGGCCAGGAGCGACGTCGTTCGACGGTGAGCTGCTGCATTCGGCGAGCTACCGCAATCCGACGCCGTTCGTGGGTAAGCGAGTGATGGTGGTCGGCGCCGGATCGTCGGGCATGGAGATCGCTCACGACTTGG
Organism: Mycobacterium sp.; assembly: GCA_025966225.1. Classification (GTDB taxonomy): domain Bacteria; phylum Actinomycetota; class Actinomycetes; order Mycobacteriales; family Mycobacteriaceae; genus Mycobacterium. Next base: position 12,109 of record JAOPVI010000167.1, read on the forward strand.
CCACCGGGGGAGCCGCCAAGGTGTGGCTGGCGGTGCGCACACCACCGAACATCCTCCCGCGGCAGGGGCCGGCCGGGCTGCCGGGAGACGCTATCGCAACGCCGCTATACCACCTGCCACCCTGGATGTCCGATGTGGTGGCCCGCACCGCACGCAGGGTCACCTTCGGCGACCTGAGCGAGTTCGGACTGCCCATCCCCAAGGAAGGGCCGTTCGCCAGGGCCCACCGACTGCATGTCGCACCCGCCATCGTCGACCGCGACGTGATCGATGCGATCCGCGCCGGCTCCATCGAGGTGGTGTCAGCGCTGACGGGCCTCGACGGCTCATCTGCGGTGCTGGCTGACGGCAACCGACTGGTCGCCGACGCGGTGATCGCGGCGACGGGCTACTCGTGTGGGCTCGAGCCGATTGTCGGGCACCTCGGTGTGCTCTCCGATGCCGGAGTACCGCGAGTGGGTGGCGACGTTCCCGCCGAAACCGGGCTCTGGTTCCTCGGGCTGCTGTCTCGGCCGTCGCTCATCGGCTACGTCTCCAGACAATCGCTCCGGATGGCCGGACGCATCGCCCGCGAGTTGGCCGAGGCCAGCCGGACCAAGAAGAAGCTCTTCTAACCGCACAGATGAGCGCTTCCCGTAGGTGCTTCCCTTGGCCAGCTCCGTATCGACGGACATGGACCTGCCTAGTTGGGGACGGCTTCGACGATCGAAACGTGCGCCCCGGTGGGAATGACACGACGCAGAGTTAAACCGTTGTTGTGCAACAAGTCTGAGAACTCGCGCTCGGTAGCGTTCCGTGCCCCCGGGCGAAGTTGAGCATGTCAAGGTCGAGGTACTTTCCGAAATGCGGTTTGTTGCGCGTCGGTATCACGCATTCGATCAGGAGCAATGACGAGGAACTCGCCGGCCCGATCGTCGTCCCAGTCATGGATCACGTGCTTGAGCAGGTAGACGAGCTCACTCTCCGGAATGCGGACCGCACCGATTCGACGGCACGTGCGATTCGTGCCGGTGGCATTCTCGACGGCAGCCCCTGGCTGATACCGACGTCCGAAATGCGACGCGTCAGGTGATGACCTCTTCGCTGCACAGTCCCGGCACGGCCTGCGAGCTATCTTCTGACGGTTGCGAATTCAATTCCCGCACAATGCTCTTCGCTACTCGCTTGGACTTGCCTGCGACGTATCCGATGAGACCGGGGCGTGACAGGAAACCGATGAACCGCAGGCCGGGGGCAGCTGGCACCTCGTCGGCCACGACGGGTACTCCGTCGGCGTCGAGCACGTCGAGATGACCCACCATCGATTCCAGGCCGCGGCGGTAACCGGTCGCGCAGATTACGACGTCGGGCTCGAGTCGCTCGCCGCTGGTCAACTCGACCACATCGCCTGCAATGGCGGCGATGCCGCTGACGACTTGGAATTGGCGGGCGCGGATGGCCTCCACCACTTCCTTGTCCACGATGGCCGGCGCCTTGCCCACTCTGGCGCCGCGCACGAACGGTCCCTCGGTCGGAGTCGGCAAGCCGTACTCGGTCAGGTCTCCGAAGCACAGCCGACGGCCCCATCCGCCCATGATGTCGGCGAGCTTCGGGGGCACTCGGCAGAGCGGCGTCGCGATGAAGTCGCTCGGGATACCGCCGGGGCCGCGCCGCGGCAGGATGTTCGGCGGCGTACGGATCGACAACCACGCCCTTTCCGCGCCCCCGGTGGCGACATCGTGGACGATCTCCATTCCAGACGAGCCGGCGCCCACGACCAGCACCCGCTTACCCACGAAGGGTTCCGGATTGTGATAACCGGAGGAGTGGAGGATGTCGCCCGTGAACGTCTGCATTCCCGGCCACTCCGGAAGAAACGGCGTGTGCTCGTAGCCCGTGGCGACGACCACCTGCCTGGTGTCGATCTCGCCCGTGGAGGTGTGGAGTCGCCAGCCATCGTCAAGCGGTTCGATTCTCTCGACTCGAGTGCCGAGCCGGAGGCTGATTCCATTCTCGTGTGCGTGCCGGTCGAGATGGTCGGCGACATCGCTGCGGGTCGGGAAGATGGCTGTCCCCTTGGGATAGCGCCGGTTCGGCAGATGCGACAACGGTCGACCGGTGTTCAGCTTGAGCCGGTCGTATCGACCTCGCCAGGAGGAGCCGACGTGCTCGGCCCTGTCGACGAGCAGTGGCTGCAGCCCGCAGTCCAGCAGACTGACCGCCGCCGCAACCCCCGATGGTCCAGCGCCGATCACGACTACCTGGTGGCTGTTCATCCCGCCCCCTGGATCCGATTGCGCAGAGCGCCGAGCACGGCGCGCGTCGACGTGCGTGCGCCGATGGTGATCCGGACGGCGCCATCCGGGTAGAAACGCACCCGAAGACCCTGAGTGCCCAACGCCTCCTGCCACGGCCGATCTACTGCGGGCAGGTAGAGGAAGTTCGCGTGACAGTCGGTGCTGTGAATACCCTTGGCCCGCAGCCGGTTTTGCAGTTTCCGCCGCTCCGAGGTGATCAGCCGGACCCGCATCCGCAGTTGAGCCTCCGCTCGGTAGGACGCGGCGACCGCGACCATGCTCGTCATCCCAATTCCGAAGGGCAGCTGCATCGCCCAAAGCTTCTCGGCAACCTCCGGCGAGCTGAAGCCGTATCCGATCCGCAATCCAGCCAACCCGTAGGCCTTCGAGAAGGTCCGCACCACGACCACGTTTGGATGACGACGGATCAACGGCATCCAATCGATGCGGTACTGCGGTGCGAGGAATTCCGCATAGGCCTCGTCGACGAGCACGATAGTGTCGTCAGGTATCCGCCTTAGGAAGTGCTCGATGGCAGGCGCGAGTTCGACTGTGCCGGTGGGATTGTGCGGTCGGCAGATAGCCACCACGCGGGCAGCCGCGGCGGCATCGGCCATCTGGTCGAGGTCGTGGCACCCGTATCGGTCTAGCGGCACGGTGATCGGTTCCAACCGTGCCATCCGCGCCATGATGGGATAGCCGTCGAAGGTCGGCGAGGCGTACACCACCCGCTCGCCGGGAGTCGTCAACGCCTGCAGGACTTGCAGTATCACCCCGGTGGCGCCGGCGCCCACCACCACCTGGTGGTCAGCGGCCCCGATGTGATCGGCAATCAGGTGCCGCAGTTCCAGCGGGTAGAACTCCGGGTACCGGTTGGCGGAACTGATCGACTCGACGATGGCGGATCGCACGGATGCCAGCGGCGGGAAGGGATTCTCGTTGAGCGACAACGCCAACGGGTCAATTCCCTCCGGAAGTGCCCACGGCGGGCGCAGCGGTGCCGACAACGTCGCGGCAAGCATCGACGGCACTGGCGGCACGACGGCTGCCGCCCCTGGCTGTACGCAATCCAGGGTCGCCAGGGCAGGTTCGGCCGTGTTCGGCAGCAGCATCGGTGCGGGATCCGCGTCCAACGTCGTCATTTGGTCCGACCACCCCATCGCACCTGAGCAGCGGCCGCGAAGTCGCCCGCAAAGTTCGCGTAATACTCAGCGGAGACTCGGTTTTCAGGAAGGTAGGTGGAAACGTCGACGCGGCTGACGATCGGTGTGGTCATTTACATTCCTCATCTCATCCAGGCCGGGGTCACCGGCAGGCCGTTGTGGTGGCGGTATTCGGCGATCGCCTTGAGGTTTTTCAGTTCCAGTTCATGGCCCGCGCCGAACATGTCCCAGAAGTCGCCCACCCAGACTGGTCGTTGTTCAGGCGCCGTCTCCGGGTACGGGTTGTGGTCGTAGAACGGGTGACGGCAATTCGTCCACAGCACGACGGAACCGGGCTTGTCGAGGACCGTCTGCGCGTCGATGACCCGCATGAGGTAGATCATCCAGAGGTGCTTGCCCTGATCCCACGCACAGTGGTAATCCACTGTGCGGGAGACCGGATCGGCAACGGTGCGGGTGTAGATCTCGGTCTCCGCCCCGAGCCGGTCGTACGCCAGCCAGAGCTCAGGTTCGTCAGTCGGCACGAATCCGCGCAGACTATATGTCCATTCCTCGAGGCTGCGCGTGTCGGACAGGTACTCGTAGAGCTCCTCGGGCGGGCAGTCGATGTAGTCGTTGACGGTGCAGAACTTGCCGAATACCTGATCGTGTGGGTACACCGACCGCATCATCTCCAGGATGATCGGGGTCGCCTTCTCTCGCGGGGAGGTCTCGATCCGGTGCACCCCCTCGATCGGCTCGGCGGTGCCGGCATGGCCGGCGATGTCTTCAAGCGCGGGTAGCGACATGGGTGCGGATCTCCTTCGTGTTGTGCTGGTGGTTACTGGTTGACTTGCCGTTGTGATTGGCCAAAAACGGTGCGAACGGCGGGATTTCGTCCGCCGAGCACTCCACGCTGATCACCGATGGACCGTCCGTGTCCAATGCCGCTCGAAGGGCGCCCGGCAGCTCATCGATGTCGTCGACGTCGATCGATGGGAGACCAGGAAACATCGCGGCCAGTCCCGCCCCGAGTTGGCTTGGTAGGAAGCGGTTGTAGCTATACCGGTCGCCGTAGAACAGCTGCTCGCGGATCACACACATGGCGTGGGCCTGGTTGTTCAGCAGTACGAAGATCACCGGAAGGCCGTACTGGATCGCAGTGTGAATCTCCATGCCGTGCATGAAGAACGAGCCGTCGCCCGCAATCACCACCGTGCGCTGGCGTCGCTCAAAGGCCATCCCGATTCCGGCGCCGAAGCTGTATCCCATGCCGCCCATGCCGAGCGCGACGATGAACCTGCCCCCGCGGCGCGCAGGTAGATAGTGAACTGCGGCTGCGCCCGTGTTGCCTGCGTCGACCACGATGTCGACCCCGCTGGGCAGCTCGCGGTCGAGCACGGCCATCGTCTCGCGGTAGCGCACGCCGGGCCCCTCGTGCGTGGGCGGGCTGAGCTGGGTGACTTTCGTGACCTCGGGAACACGCATGCCGGTTGGCCGTCCCGAACCCGAGAGTGCGACGTTGAGTTGCGTGAGCGAGCCGCGCAGGTCGTCGGTGTGGATGTGGGTGCACGGCAGATACGGCGGTGCCGACCCGATCGATAGGGTCCGTGGCTTGGTCAGCGCATCGTCGAGTCCGGCTCGCGCGGTCACTGTCAAGCGGGTGCCGACCAGGAGACAGACCGCACTGTCCGAAACCGCGTCGGCCACGCTCGGATGACCCATCACCCCGGTCACGCCGAGCGCGGATGACGAGCCGAGGCCAGGCAGCCCGTTGACGTCCTTGGCATCCGGCACCGTGGCCACCCGGGCACGCAGGATTGCGCGCAGGTGCTCGAGTTCTTGGCGGGCGTCATCACGCGCCACCTGCTCACCGGCGATGATCGTCACCGGCCCTCGCGCACGGCGCAACTCTCGTGCGATCACGTGCGGGTCTCCGGTCGAGGTCGATGGCCCGAAGTCTGCGCAGTGGAACTCGCTGGTTCCGACGAGACCCTGCTGCACGTCCTTCGGAAGCAGCAACACCGCTGGACCTCCACGTCGCGCACTGGCGATCGCCGCAGGCAGCGCTTCAAAGATGTCCGACGGGTGGCAGATTCGGCGGCAGTACACCGAGACCGCAGAGAACAGTGCAACCGCATCAAGGGAGCCATTTCGGCCGCTGGTGTCTTGGAAGCTGCCCTGCCCATCGAGGCTGGTCGGCGCCTGTCCTACCAGTGCGAGCAACGGCACCCGACTCGCTAGCGACTCTCCTAGCCCAGGAATCAAGTTGAGGCACCCACCGCCGGAGGTTGCGGCGACTACTCCGAACCGCGCGCCGGCGCGGCTGTAACCGTCGGCCATCGTGGCCGCCGAGAATTCGTGCTTCGCCAGGACGGCGGTGATGCCCTCGTGGAAGTGCGCGGCATCGTAGACATCCTCGATGTTGGCGCCGTCGACGCCGAAGATGTAGTCGATGCCCATGTTGGCGAGGTACGCCACCACATAGTCGACAAGCCGGTTTCGGTGTCGCTGCCGGTGTGATCGATCGCCATCACAGTCGGGCCGCCCATAGACCATTTATCCCACCCCCCCAAAGCAAGCGCGCTCTACCCCCCGGTGGCTGGCTCCAGATCGCAAATCCGTGAGTCAACACCGCGCTGACGACAACCTACATCGATGACATTGAAATGGCATCCGATGTTGCTAAGAATCTTCAAAAATTCTTGAAATGAGTAGCCGAACTAGTGATCGTTGTTAACGATATCGAGCATCTCGAAGCATTCTAGCTGCACAGGAACATGTCGTTGCCATTGAGCGATGGCGATGACTGAACCCGCAACATCAAACGTTGCGGCATTGACGGCGCGGCGTGTCTGTACAGGCTCGTAGCAACGGTTCGAAGGCGCCGGAGCCGGCGAACTGGAGATACGTGGGCAGACACCCGGAGTCGTCAGGGCCAAGTTCGTCGGGCCGGGTGGGCCGCCGCCACGTCGCCCGCGCGGTGGCCGCGCCACACCTCTTCGGAGGTGTACAGCTGCACGTGGCGGTGTGTCAAGATCAGCTCTTAACTGCGGGGTTGTTGCGTGCGATGCTCGCCAAGCCCGTCTTTCACTGCCGGGCGTGCAGGGCCGGCATGGCTTCCCTGGGGGACCTCGTCCGTCATCCGGCGGCGCGGGACGTCTTGACGGAAGGGTCGTTGCAGGTCTTATCTTGGTACGACGCGGCGTCGGTTTCGAGGCAACGCGGTCAGCATTGCCGAAGATGGACAATGAGTTTGCCATCCATCGGTGTGGTACACGAAAAACAGGTTGAGGCAAATTTCATGAATTGCGAACTAATGGCCTGCAGGGGGGAGAAATCGCGATGACTATATGTGCGCGTTTTCTTGGCGCGTCAATTTTGTTATCGTCCGCACATTTTACAGATAATATTTCGATCACATTGCCAAATGGCATTGTCGCCAACAATAGATTCGTGATACCAAATTTTGCTATGCAAGTGTGTGGATCAATTGATACTAGGGGCTCAAATGAGGAATTTTCGAACGCAAGTAGCCGAGCAGACTTCGAATTGAATTTGCGCTGCAAGCCCGCACCGACGTCGGCTCGCCAGGCAGGAATGTCGGACCACCCGAGCGAGCGCCGGGTTCGTAGCCACGGCGTTTTACCTTTTGAACGACCCGAACTGGTCCCACCACGGTGCGCGACGGCCTCGGTAGTCCGCTCGGCCCGGCCATCGTCACGCCGATGGTGGCATCGAACGACTGATTCCGAACGGCATCCGGCAGCACGCAACGAATTCGAACACCGGTATGACCCGCTTGCCGCGAATCCGATTGCACCGACCTTTCGTACCGGGGCTTTGCCTGACGGGGGAGTCAATTCTTGGCGAGCTCGGAATGGCTCCCTCCCAGCAAGCGGCAAACACACCTGAGCCGCGTAGCAACTGTCAGAGAAATTCGAAGGGGGAGTGTCGTGGGGAATTCACTAGGTGGCTCATCGACAGCGGTTCTGCGGGCCTTGGCGGCGGGGGTTGACCCGGAAGGATATTTCCGCCGTCGGGGCGCTTGCGATGACCCTTTTGTCCTGCGGTTTCCAGGTCTGGGCGAAGTGTTGTTCGTTTCGTCGAAGGAGGGTGCCCGCGAGGTACTGACCGCGCCGACCTCGCTGTGCCGCGCACCGACGCCCAACCCGATCGAGCCCATCGTCGGCGAGCATTCATTGATCCTGCTCTCCGGCGAGCGACACCGGCGCACCCGCGGGTTGTTGATGCCGGCGCTACACGGCGAACGAGTGCGGGCCTACGTCGACGTCATCGCGGCGGCTACCGCCGAGGAGATCGCAGCATTGCGATCAGGGGACACGGTTTCGGTTCGGAAACTGGCCCAGGCCATCGCCCTCGACGTCGTCATCCGGGTGGTGTTTGGGGTGACGGACCACGAGCGGAGACACGAGTACGCCGTTGTCATCGAAGAACTGATGCGGGCCAACACCACTGCGCTGATGCTCGTACCCCGGCTACGCCGGGAGATCGGTGGCCGGGGGCCGTGGGCTCGGCTGGTCCGGCTGCGCAATCAGCTGGATCAACTGGTCTCGGAGGACATCGAGCGGCGGCGAACCGAAGACCTGCCGGTTTCCGACATGCTGGACCTCATTTTGTCGGCCACCGACGAGGACGGCCAGGGTCTCTGCGACGAGGACATGCACCAGCAACTGCGGACGTTATTGGCGGCCGGGCACGAGACGAGTGCTACCTCGCTCACGTGGGCGCTCTATCACATTCACCGCGACGACGGCGTCCGGGAACGCGTGCTTGCCGAGCTCGCAGATCAGCCGTCACCCCGGGAGTTCGCGGCCCTGCCCTACCTCAACGCCGTCATCGACGAGACCCTACGCATGCACCCCACCGTCTCGATCGTGCTGCGGCGTCTCACCGCACCTTTCACGGTGCGCGGCGTCGACTGCCCAGAGGGCGCCATCATCGGGGTCGCGCTGCCGGCGCTTCACTTCAATCCCGACATCTGGGCCGACCCAGCACGTTTCGACCCCGAACGGTTCCTGGTGGCCAAGCCGTCGCCATTCGAGTACGCACCGTTCGGCGGGGGCTACCGTCGCTGCATCGGCGCATCGTTCGCGAAGTACGAGCTCGCGGTGTCGATCGGGACGATCATGAGCACCCTCGAGTTGGAGATGCCGGAGCACGCGCGTCGTCGAACTCCGCCGCGGGCAGTGGCGAGGGGAATCGCTACAGTGCCCAACCGAGCGATCGAACTGGAGGTCATCGGCCGAACGTCGACCAGCAGCCCGGCGGGAGCAGCCCAATCGCACCCGCAAGTTCGGCGCGGGTAGGTCATTCCTGGCCCACCCAACCGTTAGACTTCCTCGGATGCGCGCCCTGCCAGAAGGTTGCCTGACCAGCGACGGTCCCGTATGACCGAGGACGCAGGTGGTGCCGACGGCGCCACGCTGACTGGCCGTTCGCCTCGCGCGATCCCCGATCCGAAGCCCAAGAGCGTGCACGGTCCCGCCAAGGTCGTCGCGATGTGCAACCAGAAGGGCGGGGTGGGCAAGACGACGTCGACCATCAACCTCGGAGCGAGCCTCGCAGAATACGGTCGCCGGGTGCTGCTGGTCGACCTCGATCCGCAGGGCGCGCTGTCGGCCGGATTGGGCGTCCCCCTCTACGATCTGCAGCACACCGTGCACAACCTGCTCATCGAGCCACGCGTCTCGATCGACGACGTCCTGATCAAGACCAGGGTCAAGGGCATGGATCTGGTGCCGAGCAACATCGACCTGTCGGCCGCCGAGATCCAGCTCGTCAACGAGGTCGGTCGCGAGCACGCACTTTCGCGGTCGTTGCACCCGGTGCTGGACCGATACGACTACGTGCTGATCGACTGCCAGCCGTCGCTGGGTCTGCTGACCGTCAACGGGCTGGCCTGCTCGGACGGAGTCATCATCCCCACCGAATGCGAGTACTTCTCACTTCGCGGCCTCGCGCTGCTGACCGACACCGTGGAGAAGGTGCACGACAGGCTCAACCCGAAGCTCGAGATCAGCGGAATCCTCATCACGCGCTTCGATCCTCGCACGGTGAACGCCCGCGAGGTCATGGCCCGCGTGCTCGAGCGATTCGGCGACCTGGTGTTCGACACCGTCATCACCAGGACGGTGCGCTTTCCGGAGACCAGCGTCGCGGGTGAACCCATCACCACGTGGGCTCCGAAATCCGGTGGTGCCCAAGCTTATCGGTCGTTGGCGCGCGAGGTCATCGACCGGTTCGGCGCGTGACCACGGAGACGGCAGCGGAGGCACCACGGGCAGGCTTCCAGGTCCGGCTGAGCAATTTCGAGGGTCCGTTCGACCTGCTGCTGCAGCTCATCTTCGCGCACCGCCTCGACGTCACCGAGGTGGCGCTGCATCAGGTCACCGACGACTTCATCGGCTACACCAAGGCCATCGGATCCCAGCTGGGCCTCGACGAAACGACGGCGTTCCTGGTGATCGCCGCCACCTTGCTGGACCTCAAGGCCGCCCGGCTACTGCCCGCAGGGGACGTGCACGACGAAGAAGACCTCGCGCTGTTGGAAGTTCGCGACCTGTTGTTCGCGCGGTTGTTGCAGTACCGGGCGTTCAAGCACGTCGCCGAGATGTTCGCCGAACTCGAGGCGGCGGCGCTGCGTAGCTACCCGCGTTCGGTGGCGCTGGAGGACCGCTTCGCTGAGCTGTTGCCCGAGGTCATGCTTGGGGTGGACGCCGAGAGCTTCGCCCAAATCGCGGCGAGCACGTTCACCCCACGGCCCGTCCCCACCGTGCGCATGGACCATCTGCACGCGCCAGGGGTTTCGGTGCCCGAACAGGCCCGCCGGTTGCTGAGCATGCTGGAGCAGCGTGGCGTTGGGCAGTGGGCGACGTTCTCGGACCTGGTGTCCGACTGCGGGGCGACCATCGAGATCGTGGGCCGTTTCATGGCGCTGCTCGAGTTGTACCGGGCCAGGGCGGTAGCATTCGAGCAAGTAGAACCGCTTGGTGTGCTGCAAGTTTCGTGGACCGGTGATCGGCCGACCAACGAGCACTTGGCCGCGGCGGTGGGAGAAGACTCATGACTGAAGACATCGCGGACCGCCCGCAGGCACCCGAAATCGCGGAACACTTCTCTGACGAAGATCTGGGCATCGACGTCGCAGAACCCCCGGAGTTGGACGACGCAGAGCTCGGGGCGACGCTCGAAGCGTTGCTGTTGGTCGTCGACACCCCGGTGCCGGTAGATGCGCTCGCCGTCGCCATCGAACAGCCCGCGTACCGGGTGGCGGCCAAGTTGAGGCTGATGGCCGACGAGCTCACCGCCCGCGAGAGTGGCATCGAGCTGCGCGAAGCGGGCGGCGGATGGCGCATGTACACCCGGGCTCGCTACGCCCCGTTCGTGGAGCGTCTGCTTCTCGACGGCACGCGTTCGAAGCTGACTCGCGCAGCGCTTGAGACGTTGGCCGTGGTGGCCTACCGGCAGCCGGTGACCCGGGCCAGGGTGAGCGCCGTACGCGGCGTGAACGTCGACGCGGTGATGCGGACGTTGTTGGCGCGCGGGCTGATCACCGAGGCCGGCGTCGATTCCGACACCGGCGCGGCGGCGTTCGCGACCACCGAACTGTTCCTGGAGCGATTGGGGCTGACGTCACTAGTGGACCTGCCCGACATCGCGCCATTGCTGCCCGACGTCGACTCGATCGACGACATCACCGAATCTCTGGGTAACGAACCGCGATTCATCAAATTGGGCGGCGCTCCGGCAACGGACAAGCCGTTGGCCTTCGACGGGGACAAGGACTGACGTTGACGAGGATGCTGACGGCGTCCGCCTTCTGTATGTGTTGTCGAAGGCGGGAGTTGCGTCGCGACGCGTTGCCGAACGAATGATCCGAGATGGCCGGGTCGAGGTCGATGGACACGTCGTCACCGAACTAGGCACGCGCGTGCACGCCGACGCCTCCGAAATTCGGGTGGACGGCGTTCGGGTTCAAGTCGACGACACCATGGTCTACCTGGCCATCAACAAGGAACGCGGCATGCACTCGACGATGTCGGATGACCGGGGGCGACCGTGCATCGGCGATCTCGTCGAGCATCGGGTCCGGGGCAACAAGAAGTTGTTCCACGTCGGCAGGCTCGACGCAGATACCGAGGGGTTGATGCTGCTCACCAACGACGGGGAGCTGGCGCACCGCCTGATGCATCCGTCCTACGAAGTGCCGAAGACGTATTTGGCCACGGTGATCGGTTCGGTGCCAAGGGGATTGGGCAAGAAGCTGAAGGCCGGAGTTGAACTGAGCGACGGACCCGCAAGTGTCGACGACTTCGCGGTGGTGGATGCGGTACCCGGTAAGTCGTTGGTGCGCGTGGTGCTGCACGAGGGCCGCAAGCGCATCGTGCGACGACTGCTGGCCGAGGTTGGCTTCCCCGTTCAGGAACTCGTGCGGACCAACATCGGAACCGTCGAGCTCGGCGATTCTCGGCCCGGCACCATCAGGGTGTTGACGCGCAAGGAGATCGGCGAGCTGTACAGGGCGGTGGGGATGTGAGCGGGTTGAGAATCGCGGTCGACGGACCGGCCGGGACGGGCAAGTCCTCGGTCTCGAGGGGGCTGGCCCGGGCGTTGGGGGCGCGTTATCTGAATACCGGCGCCATGTACCGGATCGTGACCCTCGCCGTGCTACGTGCCGGCGTCGACGTCGAGGACGAGGAAGCGATCGGTGCGTTCGCCCCTGACGTCGAGCTGGCCGTCGGGTTCGATCCCGACACCGACGTGGCTTACCTTGCCGGCGAGGATGTCTCAGCCGAGATTCGCGGCGACGAAGTCACGAAAGCCGTGTCCGCCGTGTCGGCCGTGCCTGCGGTGCGGACACTGCTGGTGCAACGTCAACGCGAGCTGGCCGACGGGTCCGGCAGCGTCGTCGTCGAGGGCCGCGACATCGGCACCGTCGTGCTGCCCGACGCGGACGTGAAGATCTTCCTGACGGCGTCGGCGGAGGAACGTGCGCGCCGACGCAACGATCAGAATGTCGCGACGGGCCTGGGTGGCGACTACGCCGCCGTGCTGGCCGACGTCGTGCGTCGCGACCACCTTGATTCGACGCGGGCGGTGTCACCGCTACGTTCAGCGGACGATGCGGTGGTCGTCGACAGCAGTGACATGACCGAGCACCAGACCATCGCGCACCTGCTCGACCTGGTAGAGCAGCGTGCGGGGGCGCGCCGATGAGCGCTTGCGCGAAGAGCAGAGGGCAGCGATGAGCGCTTGCGCGAAGAGCAGAGGGCAGCGATGAGCGAATCTGATTCGGACGGCACGTGGGTCGACGAGAGCGACTGGGAGCTGAGCGACGACCCGGACAACCTAGCTGCCGAGCTTGAGGAGGAGTTCGCCGCGCCGCCCGTCGTCGCAGTGGTCGGGCGGCCCAACGTCGGCAAGTCGACCTTGGTGAACCGCATCCTCGGGCGCCGCGAGGCCGTGGTGCAGGACATCCCAGGGGTGACCCGAGACCGGGTGTCCTACGATGCGAACTGGCTCGGCCGCCGCTTCGTCGTCCAGGACACCGGCGGCTGGGAGCCCGACGCAAAGGGCTTGCAGCAGTTGGTCGCCGAGCAAGCCGCGGTGGCGATGCGCACCGCCGACGCCATCATCTTGGTGGTCGACGCCGTGGTCGGGGCGACGACGGCCGACGAGGCCGCGGCGAAGCGGTTGCAACGTGCGGGCAAGCCCGTGTTCCTGGCTGCCAACAAGGTGGACAGCGAACGGGTCGAGGCCGAAGCGGCCGCGTTGTGGTCACTCGGGCTGGGGCAGCCCCACTCGATCAGCGCAATTCACGGGCGTGGGGTGGCCGACCTACTCGATACCGTGCTCGAAGCGTTGCCCGAGGCGTCGCAGGTCGCGTCGGGCGGCAGCGGACCTCGTCGCGTCGCGCTGGTGGGAAAGCCGAACGTGGGCAAGAGCTCGCTGCTGAACCGGCTGTCCGGCGACGAGCGCTCGGTGGTGCACGACGTCGCGGGCACCACCGTCGATCCGGTGGACTCGTTGATCGAATTAGACGGCAAGCCTTGGCGTTTCGTCGACACGGCGGGACTGCGCCGCAAGGTCGGCCAGGCCAGCGGACATGAGTTCTACGCGTCGGTGCGGACGCGCGGCGCCATTGACGCGGCCGAAGTGGTCATCGTCCTCATCGATGCCTCGGAGCCGTTGACCGAGCAGGATCAACGGATCCTGACCATGGTGATCGAGGCCGGGCGCGCACTGGTTCTGGCCTTCAACAAGTGGGACCTCGTCGACGAGGATCGGCGCTTCGAGCTCGACCGCGAGATCGACCTCAGTCTGGCGCAGGTGCAGTGGGCGCAGCGGGTCAACATCTCGGCCAAGACCGGTCGTGCGGTGCAGAAGCTTGTGCCAGCACTGGAGAGTGCCCTGCAATCGTGGGACTCCCGCATCTCCACCGGCAGGCTCAACACGTTCCTCAAGGAAGTCATCGCCGCGACACCTCCGCCTGTGCGCGGCGGCAAGCAGCCCAAGGTTCTGTTCGCCACCCAGGCCACCGCGCGGCCGCCGACCTTCGTTTTGTTCACCAGTGGGTTCCTCGAGGCAGGCTATCGACGGTTCATCGAGCGTCGCTTGCGCGAGACGTTCGGCTTCGAGGGCAGTCCAGTCAGGGTGAACGTGCGGGTTCGCGAGAAGCGCGGAGCGAAGCGCTAGTCAACGTTTTCGGCGCGCACATCCGACCTCGATAGGGTCGGGTAGTGCCCGTCGTCGACATGATCCTCATCGCGCTGGCGGGCGTCGGTGCGGGCGCGATCAACGCGGTTGTGGGCTCTGGCACGCTCATCACGTTCCCCACGCTGGTGGCGCTGGGGTATCCGCCGGTCACCGCGACGATGTCGAATGCGGTCGGGCTGGTGGCCGGAGGCATCTCGGGCACCTGGGGTTACCGACGTGAACTGCGCGGCCAGTGGCACCGACTGCGCTGGCAGATCCCCGGGTCACTGCTCGGCGCGGTGCTGGGAGCCTGGCTGCTGCTGCACCTGCCGGAGCGGGTGTTCGTCGCCGTCGTTCCGATACTGCTCATCGGTGCGCTGGTGCTCGTCGTGTTCGGCCCGCGGATTCAGGCCTGGGCGCGGCGTAGGGCCGACGCCAAGGGGCGCTCCGTCGAATTCGTGTCCCGGGGTCGGATGGCCGCCCTCGTCGCAGGCACCTTCGCGGTCGGTGTCTACGGCGGGTACTTCACTGCCGCCCAGGGCATTCTGCTGATCGGTGTCATGGGTGCGCTGCTGCCCGAGGACATGCAGCGCATGAACGCCGCCAAGAACCTCTTGTCGCTGTTGGTCAACGTGGTCGCGGCCGCGGCGTACACGGTGGTGGCCTTCGACCGGATCAGCTGGCTGGTCGCCGGGCTGATCGCGGTCGGCTCGCTGATCGGCGGGTTCCTTGGCGCCCACTACGGACGCGGGTTGTCGCCCAACGCTCTTCGCGTGATCATCGTGATCGTCGGACTGATCGGGCTGTATCGCCTGCTGGTCGTGTAGTCGGTCAGATCGTCTTGCGGCCGGTATTTCCCCGGATTGAGCGCGGTGACGCACGTCCGATGGCGGTTGGGATTGCAGCGCGACCCTACGGTAGGCTCACGACCTGCTGCCGGCGATCCCGGCAGCGTCGCGGGCTGTGGCGCAGCTTGGTAGCGCACTTGACTGGGGGTCAAGGGGTCGCAGGTTCGAATCCTGTCAGCCCGACCAGAGTTTTAGCAGGTCAGAGGCGGTTTCGGAGAAATCCGGGACCGCCTTTTTCATACCCCCCCAGGGGTGTGGATAGCAACGCGGATAGCAACGGCTGCTCAGACGTCCAGACTGCCGAGCCGCTCAGCCAGGCCCTCGACTGCCGCCCGTCCGGTGTCGTCGCTGGTATGCCTATAGATGTCACCCGTGACGGCGATCGAGCTGTGCCCCAGCAGATCGGCGACGGCCCTGATGTGTACTTGCCCCTCAAGCCACGCCACGGCCGCCGAGTGTCGCAACGTGTGCACGCTGATGCCGGACATGCCCGCCTTCTGTGATGCGATCTGGGCTGTCCGCAAGACGTTTCGCGGGTCGGCTGGCGTACTGAACTCTGATGGTGTCCGGGGACTGGGTCAGTGGGTAGTCGCGGTCTCAACAACCCATCGTTTCGAGACGGTCGCACCGCAAGGATTCGGATGGGGTTTGCGTTATCCGCGAGGTGCCATCTACAAAAATTGCAGTCGGCGGTGTCGACCGTCACGTAATTCCGCCGGGGTGTCCGTCAGGTAATTCCACCACCCGGTGAGCCTCGGGTGTAGGTCTGCCGGGTGGTTTTCGTGTTGTCTACTGGCGCGGTAGCGCCGGGGCGTTTTCGGGGTCGGTAGCTGGGTCCGTCCATCAGGATCTGGTGGCTGGTGTTGATCAACCGGTCGAGCAGTGATTCGGCCACGACGGGGTTGGGGAACAGGTTGTACCAGGCCTTGGGCGATCTGTTGGACGTCAGGATCAGCGGCTTACCGTTGACGGCGCGGTCACTGATGAGTTCGTAGAGATCGTCGGCGTGCCTCGCGGTGTGCTCGCGCGCACATCGCGAAGTCATCGGCTGATGGGAGCCGCTTCCCCTTTCGTCGTGACGAAAGGGGCGGATGACGAAGAGGGCTCCGCGCACTCGGGCTGGCCTGTCTAACAGGTACTCCGGGCGCCCGCAGCATCCATGCCCCACTGGTGGAGCGGACGAGATCGCCCACTGTGGGAATGAACAAGGGCTGGCTAGTTTCCGTTGTAACAAAGGGGAGATGCAAAGGAGCACTACCATGCGAATCAAACTGACCTACATCGGACCGCTGTTGGCGGCGGGCGCGGCTGCGGTAGCGATCGCCGCCGC
>JAOPVI010000226.1 GCA_025966225.1 Mycobacterium sp.
AGGAGCCTCCGGGCCACGTTGGTGGAGACGAGGTCGAGCAGCTCATCGGCTCGTCCCGCCAAAATCGTCCGGATGGCGTAGAGCGAGAAACCCTTCGCCTGCTCGGCGGTGATGGCCGGCGGGATGGACAGCTCCTGGCGCGCAGTGACGACGTCGATCACCGCAGGGCCGTCGTGAGCGAACGCCTCGGACAACGCCTGCTCCAACTCTGCGGGCTGCTCGACCCGACGACCGAACAACCCCATCGCCCGGGCGACGGCACCGAAGTCGGGGTTGACCAGCTCGGTGCCGAAGTTGACGATGCCTGCCGCCTTCATCTCGAGTTCGACGAAGTTCAGCGACGAGTTGTTGAACACGATGACCTTGACCGGCAATCGGTTCTGGCTCAGCGTGATCAACTCTCCGAACGACATGGTGAGCCCACCGTCGCCTGCCAGCGCCACCACTTGCCGGTCCGGGAACGCCGTCTGGGCGCCGATGGCGAGCGGCAGCGCGCAGGCCATGGTGCCGTGGTTGAACGAGCCGATGAGCCTGCGTCGGCCGTTCATGGTCAGGTAGCGGGCAGCCCAAACCACCGGCGAGCCCACGTCGACCGTGAACACCGTGTCATCCGCGGCCAGCCGATCAGCCAGTCCGGCAACGTATTCCGGACGGATCGGGGCGCGATCGCGATCGTTGACCGCCAGCCGGTCCAACGTCTTGCGAGTCTTCCGATAGTGCTGCAGCGACGAATCCAGGTGAGCACGGTTGCCCTTCTGGACCAAAAGGGGCTGCAATGCGGCGAGCGTGTCGGCGACAGTGCCGACGAGCCCAAGTTCGATCGGCGTGCGCCTGCCAAGGTTGCGGCCGCGGACGTCGACCTGGATCACGTGCGCGTGCTCGGGATAGAACTGCGAGTAGGGAAAGTCGGTACCGAGCATCAGCAGCGCATCGGCCTGCTTGATCGCCTTGTAGCCGGAGGCGAACCCGAGCAGCCCGGTCATCCCGACGTCGAACGGATTGTCGTATTCGATGAACTCCTTGCCGCGCAGCGCATGCACGACGGGCGCGTTGAGGGTGCCTGCCGCGCGGATCAGTGCGTCGTGCGCGCCAGCCACCCCGGCGCCGCCGAGGATCGTCACACTTTCGGCGGTGTTGAGCATGTCGGCGGCCCTGCGCAGCGAGGCGTCGTCGGGGCGGATTACCGACTGGGTTGGCTCGATGGGGCGGGCCAGCCAACCGGCTTCCTCAGCGGGCGCGAGGAAGACCTCGCCGGGCAGCACGACGACTGCGACGCCGTTCTCCTCGACGGCCGCGCGCATCGCCATCTCGAGGATGCGCGGCGCCATTTCGGGGGTGCTGACCAGTTCGCAGTAGACGCTGCACTCGCGGAACAACTCCTGCGGGTGGGTCTCCTGGAAGTACTGCGAGCCGATTTCGGAGCGCGGGATGTGCGCGGCGATCGCGAGCACCGGGACCCTGCTGCGGTTCGCGTCGAAGAGTCCGTTGACGAGGTGCAGGTTGCCCGGCCCGCAACTGCCAGCGCAGACGGCCAACTGGCCGGTGAGCGCCGCATCCGCGGCGGCGGCGAATGCGGCGTTCTCCTCGTGCCGGACGTGCTGCCAGGTGATGTCCTTGGAGCGCCGGATGGCGTCGGTGAACCCGTTGAGGCTGTCCCCCGGCAAGCCGTAGACACGACGGACACCGCTACGCCCAAGGGCCGCAAGCAGCTGAGTAGCGACAGTGGCCACGGGCGCCTCCCAAGTCAGCGATTTCGGCGCGGAAACGTTCGCGGTAGCGACGGTTTCCGCGCCGAAATCACTCTACTTACTTGGGGGCGAAGCGCTGGCCCGCGTCCAGTCGGAGGCACTGACCGTTGAGCATCGGGTTGTCCACGATGGCGGTCACGAGCTTGGCGTACTCCTCGGGCTTGCCGAGCCGCTTCGGGAACGCCGCGTCCTTGGTCAACGCACTGGCGAACTCGTCGGGGATGCCCTTGGTGAGGCCGGTGGCGAACAGGCTCGGCGCGATGGCAAGCACCCGGATGCCCAGGCTGCCGAGGTCGCGCGCCATGGTCAGGCACATGCCCGCGATGGCGGCCTTGGACGCGGTGTAGGCGACCTGCCCAATCTGGCCTTCGAATGCGGCGATCGAGGCGGTGTTGATGATGACGCCGCGCTCCTCGGCTTCGTCGTCGACGGGTTCCTGCTTGCTCATCTGCCAGGCCGCCAACCGGCTGATGTTGAAGGAACCGATGAGGTTGAGGTCGACGGTCGCGCGAAAGGTCTCCAGGCTGTGCGGCCCGTCCTTCTTGATGGTGCGCTCGCCGATGCCGCCGCCCGCGGTGGTGACGATGACGTGAAGGCCGCCGAGGGCTTCGATCGCCTCGTTCAGCGCCTGCTCGGTGGCGGCGAAGTCCGTGACGTCGACCTCGTGGAAGGCCGCGCCGATCGAGGCGGCGACGTTCTTGCCCTCCGACTGCGGCCGGTCCAGAATCGCCACGCTCGCACCGCGCGCGATGAGCGACTCCGCCGTGGCGCGTCCGAAGCCCGACGCACCGCCGACGACGATCGCCTTCTTCCCCGAGATCTCCATTTAGTTCCCTTTCCGCTGGGGTCCTTTGCAAAATGAGGCAATACTGTAAGGCAACCTAGCCGACGTCATTGTGCGGTAAGCCTTTCGGGTCCGGATATCGGTACGTTGGCGGCATGGCCAAACCGGATGCCCGTCAGAGCTCCCCGTTGGCCGGCGTCGCCGCAGCTGCGGTCGCGCTCGGGGTGGCTCAGTTGGTCGCCGTTCTGTTCGGCCCAGGCGCCGACTCGCGGACCGCCGTCGGCTCCGCCGTCATCGACTTGACGCCAGGGCCCGTCAAGGAATGGGCCATTCAACTGTTCGGCACGTCGGACAAGCTGGCCCTGTCCATCGTGGTGCTTGCCGTGATTGCCGTCATTGCCGCGCTCACCGCGCAACGCGAGACCGGGCGAATACCGTTGGGCAGCATCGCCATCGTGCTCGCCGGGGTGGCTGGCGGCGCGGCCGTGCTCACCAGGGCGGGCGGCACGTGGGTGGACGTCGTGCCGACGGTGGTGGGCACCATCTGCGGAGTGGCGGTCCTGCGCCTGTTGGTATCGGGCCGGTTCACCAACGCCGCAGCAGGCAAGCCAGCTGAGGGGTCAGCCCAGGAGGTGGACCGCGTTCCCGACCCTGGACGTCGACTGTCGCTGGTGGCGCTTGGTTTCCTCACTGTCGGCGTGGCAAGCGGAGTGGCGGGCGCGGTGTTGAATCGACTGCGCTCCTCGGTCGCAGGCGACAGGAATGCGTTCGCGCTGCCACCCGCTGCCAACAAGGCCCCGCCGATTCCCCCTGCCGTGCAGCCGGCAGGCGTCGCCTTGGCTCCGTTCGTCACGCCCAACGCCGATTTCTATCGGATCGATACCGCCCTGGCGGTGCCGCAGGTCAGTCGGAACGAATGGCGCCTGAAGATCCACGGCATGGTGGACCGCGAGCTCGACCTGGGGTTCGCGGACTTGGACCGCTTCGAAGTGGTCGAGCAGGTCGTCACGCTGACGTGCGTGTCCAACCCCGTCGGCGGCGACCTCGTCTCCAACGCCAAGTGGACGGGCTACCGCGTCCGGGAGCTGTTGGCGCAGGCCGGAGTTCACCCCGACGCCGACATGGTGTTGTCGACGTCGATCGACGGCTTCACCGCGGGCACGCCAACCGAAGCACTGACCGACGGCCGCGGCGCGTTGCTCGCCATCGGCATGAACGACGTACCGCTGCCCACCGAACACGGGTACCCGGCCAGGCTCGTCGTGCCCGGCCTGTACGGGTACGTCTCAGCCACCAAGTGGGTCGTCGACCTCGAACTGACCAGATTCGATCGAGCCGAGGCCTACTGGACGCGGCTGGGCTGGTCGGCGCGTGGTCCCATCAAGACCGAGTCGCGCATCGACGTTCCGCGCAGCGGCCAGGTCGTGCCCCGCGGTCCCGTCACCTTCGGGGGGGTGGCATGGGCTCAGAATCGCGGTGTCCGCACGGTCGAGGTCAGCATCGACGACGGCCCGTGGGCGCCCGCCACGCTGGGCGCGAGCTATTCGAAGGACACCTGGCGGTTGTGGAGCTTCCCGTGGGAGGCCAACGCCGCAGGAGCTCACGAGATCCGGGTGCGGGCCACCGACGAAACGGGCGCAGTGCAGACCTCCGAACAGGCCGATGTCATTCCGGACGGCGCATCCGGATGGCACGCAGTGTCGTTCAACGTGAAGTAGCGCTTTATGCAGGGATTCGGCGATTGGTCAGTATGGAGACGAGGATCGCGGCGGCCATCACCAGCGCGCCGATCCGCATCCAGGCTGCGCTTGCGTCGCCCGGGATTGTTTCGTATCCGATTTGCTGCTGCAGGGTCGAATAGACGTGCTTCAACTCGTCGAGGCTGCCTGCGTGAAACGCCTGCCCACCGGAGAGCTCGGTGATCTTCTGCAGTGTCACGTCGTCGACGGGCACCGGCACTTCCTGCCCATTGATGTCGACGGTGCCGTCGGGCGTACCGAAAGAGATCGTGGAGATCGCCACGCCCTGGTCCTTGGCGGCGCGGGCGGCCATGTACGCACCACGCGGCGCATCGGGATCCCCTGGCACGTTCTCCGCGCCGTCCGATTCCAGCACGATGTGCGCGGGCGCCGGGGTGTCGCCGCCACCCATCACGGCGCCGACGCTCGCAATGGCCTGCAGCGCGGTGTAGATGCCCTCACCCGTCGCCGTGCGTTCTTCGACGTGAAGGCCGGCTATCGCCGTCTTCATCGCGGCACGGTTGGTGGTCGGTGACACGAGCAATGTCGCCGTTCCGCCGAAAGCGATGAGGCCAAGGTTGATGCCAGGCGTGAGCTCGTCGGTGAACTGCGCGCCCGCTTCCTTCGCGGCGTCCAACCGACTGGGCGCGACGTCGGTGGCCGACATGGACTCCGACACGTCGATCACCAACATTACGACGGCGCGGTTGCGGGGAATCCTGACGTCGTGGGTGGGCCCAGCGAGCGCGATCGTCAACACCAACAGCGCAATGACCAGCAGGATCGCAGGCACGTGGCGCCACCGATTCGTGCGCCCGCGTGGCGCGATCCGCTCCAACAGGTCCATGTTCGCGAACCGCAGAACGCGTCGCCTGCGGGCGAACTGGACGACGACGTACGCGCCGATCAACGCCAGGATGACCAGCAGGTACAGGAAGTACCACGCGTGGGCGAAGCCTGTCATCGCCAAGGGACCCAGCAGTGGCACGTTCATGCGGGGAGCCGCCGATTGATCGCCAAGGCCAGGATCGCGGCGACGGTTGCGGCGAGCACCGCCAGTCGCAGCCAGCCGTCGCTCGCCGGGCCCGGCAGGTTCTGATAGCCGATCTGCTGCTGGACCGAGGTGTAACTGCTGCTGAGTTGTTCGACGGAGTTCGCCGTGTAGGACTGCCCGCCCGACAAGTCCGCGATCTTCATCATCGTGTCGGTGCCGACGGGGACCTCCAGCCGCTGGTTGTCGAGGTTGACGTACCCGCCCTTGGTGCCGAACGCGATGGTCGAGACGGGCACCCCTTGGTCCTTGGCGAGCCGTGCGGCGGTGAAGGCGCCCCGTGGGGCGTTGGGGTCGCTCGGCACCGTTTCGTCTCCGTCGGACAGCACCACGATGCGCGCAGGCGGCGGTGGCGTGTCGCCGTCACTGCTCAGTACGGCGCCGACCGTGGCGACGGACTGAAGGGCACTGAAGATGGCTTCACCGGTCGCCGTCTTGTCTTCCAGGCGCAGGTTGTCCAGTGCGCTCAGCGTCTGCTGATGATTGGGACTCGGTGCGACCAGTAGATTCGCGTTGCCTGCGAAGGAGACGAGCCCCAGATTGATCCCAGGGGTCAGGCTGGCGGCGAATTGTTTGGCCGCCTTCTGCGCCGCGGCCAACCGGCTGGGATCCTCGTCTTTGGCACCCATCGACTGCGACACGTCGATGGCGAGCACGATGACGGCACGATTTCGGGGGATCCGAGTGTCGCGGGTCGGCCCCGCCAGGCCAACGGTCAAGAACACCAACCCGACGAGCATCAGGCCCACTGGGGCGTGACGCCAGCGGGACGGCCTGCGCGGAACCAAGCCCCCGGCCTCGACACCGACGAACCGCGCAATCCGGCGCCTGCGACGGACTTCCGCCATGACGTAGATCGCGAGCAACCCCAGCGGCACCAGGACGAACAGGAACAGCCAGGGAGCTTCGAAACCCGTCAAGCTGAGCACGCCGATCCCGGGTAACGTCACGACCTAGGCCTCGGTGCCACTTGCCGAAATACGTTCTCGCGGCACGACATTGGCCAAGCGCGCGCCCGCCGATGGCGTGACGCGGCGAAGTCCGGGGGCGTGAAGTATATGTGCCGCTGCCATTTGCAGTTCCGTCGCGCGCCATTCGTCATCGTAGAAGTGATGCATTCAGCAGCGAGTGTGACAGCGTTACCTGATCGTCCGCTGCGGACTTCCTTGGGCACCGATGTGGCGGCGCAGATCCGATGTCTACCGTTTATCCGTGACCCATCCCGCCGATGCCTGGCGCGAAGAGCTTCGCGACCGCCCTGCTCGCTGCCCTTAAGGACCGAGACGCCTGAACCCCGGCCCACCGGAGTCGGCCTCACGGAGGGACCCATCGCTGGCGCGGTCGACGGCCTGGGAGCATCCGAGGTTGCTCGCAGGCGGCCGACCGACGCGGAGATTCGAGTCTTGTTGCGAACGGAGGTCGACGAGCGGCTCGCTGCTGCGGAACTGATGGCCGCACACGGTCGGCCCGAGCCTGCCGCCACCGCGCGCTCCGAGGCGGCGGTCATCGCCAATGTGCTCGGCGCGCTCTGAGCCGTGTCGGACCCACGTGCCAGGCTGGGCTGGTGTTCCTCGTCGACGTCGCGACCGTGTCGGGCGCAGTCGGTGCGGCATCGGCCCGTTCGGGCAAGACGCGGCTGCTCGCCGAACTGCTGGCCGGAGCCGCCCAGGAGTCTGACTCCGAACTGATCGGCGTCGTCGTCTCCTGGCTCTCCGGGGAGCTTCCGCAGCGGCAGATCGGCGTCGGCTGGGCAGCGTTGCGCTCGCTGCCGCCGCCCGCCGGGGCGGCCACCCTGACCGTGCGCGGGGTCGACGCCGCGTTCACGGAACTCGGTGCGGTGGCAGGCAAGGGCTCGCAGGCTCGGCGCTCCGAGCTACTCACGGCGGTATTCGGCGCCGCCACCGACGTCGAGCAGACCTTTCTTCGCCGACTCCTCGGCGGTGAACTGCGCCAGGGCGCCCTCGTCGGAGTGATGGCCGATGCCGTCGCCGCTGCTGCCGGTTTGCCCGCTACGGAGGTGCGGCGCGCCGCAATGCTTGGCGGTCACCTGCCAGCGGTGGCCGCGGCGGCGTTGACCGGCGGCCAGTCGGCCCTCGCCGAGTTCACGCTGACGGTCGGGCGCCCAGTCGGGCCGATGCTCGCGCAAACCTCGACCGGCGTGGCCGATGCGCTCGCAAGGTTGGGCGGTGCTGCAATCTTCGAAGCCAAGCTCGACGGCGCGCGCGTGCAGCTCCATCGCACCGGCGCGGACGTGTCGATCTACACCCGCAGCCTCGATGACATAACCGCGCGCCTGCCCGAGGTCGTCGAGGCCGCGCTCGCCCTTCCCGTGACCACCCTGATCGCTGATGCCGAGGCCATCGCGCTTCGCGAAGACGGGCGGCCCCACCGGTTCCAGGTGACGTCGTCGCGCTTTGGCCGCAGCGCCGATGTCACCGCCGCGCGCGCGGCCCAACCCCTTTCGGTGTTCTTCTTCGACGTGCTGCACGTCGACGGCACGGACCTGCTGGACCTGTCGACCACGGAACGGCTGGCCCGGCTGGACGCCATCGTGCCCGCGGACCAACGCGTGAGCCGCATCGTCACGTCCAGCGTGGCCGAGGCCTCGGAATTCCTGGAGGCGACGCTGGCCGCGGGGCACGAGGGCGTGATGGCGAAGTCACCCGCTGCGCCGTACGAGGCAGGCAGGCGCGGCGCGGGCTGGCTCAAGGTCAAACCTGTGCACACGCTGGACCTGGTGGTGCTCGCCGTGGAGTGGGGGTCGGGACGGCGCACGGGCAAGTTGTCGAACATCCACCTCGGCGCGCGCGATCCGGAAACCGGTGGCTTCGTCATGCTCGGCAAGACCTTCAAGGGCATGACCGACGAGGTCCTCGCGTGGCAGACCGAGCGGTTCACCGAGCTCGCCGACGGTCCCACGGACGGCTACGTAGTCAGGGTGCGGCCCGAGCAGGTGGTCGAGATCGCGCTCGACGGAGTCCAGGGCTCCAGCCGCTATCCAGGCGGGATGGCGTTGCGGTTCGCCCGGGTGCTGCGCTATCGCGACGACAAGGGTCCGGCCGAGGCAGACACCATCGATACCGTGCGCGCCCTGTACGAAAGCTGAACGAAAGGCCGCATTTCCGCCAACCGCTCCGGTCCACGGTGACAGGATCGGGCTATGGCTTCATCGGCTTCATCCTCCGTACCCACGTCGTCAAACCGCATCGAGGAGACCGACGGCGACATCACCTACGTCCGGACGGACGCGGACTTGCCGCCGGTCGCCGTCATCGACCGCTCCCCCATCACCACCAAGCACAGGGTCGTCTTCGGCGTCATCGCCCTCGTCGGCGCCGTCGCATGGGCAATGATCGCGTTCTTCCGCGGGGAGACCGTCAATGCGGTCTGGTTCGTGATCGCGGCCATCTGCACCTACGTGATCGGCTTCCGGTTCTACGCGCGGCTCATCGAGATGAAGATCGTCAAACCCCGCGACGAAGACGCCACGCCTGCCGAGATATTCGAGAACGGCACCGACTACATGCCCACCGACCGGCGGGTGCTGTTCGGGCACCACTTCGCGGCGATCGCGGGTGCGGGCCCGCTCGTCGGTCCGGTGCTGGCGATGCAGATGGGCTATCTGCCTGGCACCATCTGGATCGTCGTCGGCGCAGTGTTCGCAGGGTGCGTGCAGGACTACCTGGTGCTGTCGATCTCGGTGCGCCGACGTGGCCGCTCGCTCGGGCAGATGGCGCGCGACGAACTCGGGGCGGTGGGCGGCGTCGCCGCGATCGTCGGCGTGCTCGTCATCATGGTGATCCTGCTTGCGGTGCTCGCCCTCGTCGTCGTCAACGCGCTCGCCGAGAGCCCGTGGGGGGTGTTCTCCATCGCGATGACCATCCCGATCGCGCTCTTCATGGGCGTGTACCTGCGGTTCCTGCGGCCGGGCCGGGTGTCCGAGGTCTCGCTGATCGGCGTGGTGCTTCTGCTGCTGGCCGTGGTGTCAGGTGGCTGGGTGGCCGATACATCCTGGGGCGCAGACTGGTTCACGCTGTCCAAGGTCGCGCTGTCGTGGTGGATCATCGCCTACGGTTTGGCGGCCTCCGTGCTGCCGGTGTGGCTGCTGCTCGCCCCGCGCGACTACCTGTCCACGTTCATGAAGGTCGGCACGATCATCCTGCTTGCCATCGGCATCCTTGTCGCCCGCCCGATAATGGAAGCGCCTGCGATCTCGTCGTTCGCCGTAAGCGGCACGGGGCCGGTGTTCGCCGGCTCGCTGTTCCCGTTCCTGTTCATCACGATCGCCTGCGGCGCACTGTCCGGCTTTCACTCGCTGATCTCCTCGGGCACCACACCCAAGCTGCTCGAGAAGGAAAGCCAGATGCGGCTGATCGGCTACGGCGGCATGCTGACCGAGTCGTTCGTCGCGATCATGGCGTTGATCACCGCGGCCATTCTCAACCAGCACCTGTACTTCGCCATCAACGCGCCCGCAGCGCAGACCGGGACCACGGCACAGACCGCCGCCGACTATGTCAACGGCCTCGGGCTCTCCGGGCAGCCGATCACCGGTGCGGAGATCACCGCGGCCGCTGAGGGCGTCGGCGAGGAGTCGATCGTGTCGCGCACCGGCGGCGCCCCGACGCTGGCGTTCGGCATGTCCGAGGTGTTGCACAAGGTGTTCGGCGGCGAGGGCCTCAGGGCGTTCTGGTACCACTTCGCGATCATGTTCGAGGCGTTGTTCATTCTCACCACGGTCGACGCGGGCACCCGCGTTGCACGCTTCATGCTCTCGGACGGGCTGGCGAACCTCGGTGGGCCGCTGAAGAAACTGCGCAATCCGAGCTGGCGCGTCGGCGCATGGGGTTGCAGCATCATCGTGGTCGCCGCGTGGGGCAGCATCCTGCTGATGGGCGTCACCGACCCGCTCGGCGGCATCAACACGCTGTTCCCGCTGTTCGGCATCGCCAACCAGTTGCTCGCGGCCATCGCACTGACGGTGGTCACCGTGGTGATCATCAAGCGCGGACTGGTGAAATGGGCCTGGATTCCCGGTGTTCCGCTGGCATGGGACCTGATCGTGACGATGACGGCGTCGTGGCAGAAGATCTTCTCCGGTGACCCGAAGGTCGGGTACTGGACGCAGCACTTCCAGTACAGCGATGCCAAGGACGCGGGCAAGACGGCGTTCGGGGCGGCCAAGGACGTGCATCAACTCGATGCCGTGATCCGCAATACGTTCATCCAGGGCACGTTGTCGATCG
Organism: Mycobacterium sp.; assembly: GCA_025966225.1. Taxonomy (GTDB): domain Bacteria; phylum Actinomycetota; class Actinomycetes; order Mycobacteriales; family Mycobacteriaceae; genus Mycobacterium. The sequence goes on from JAOPVI010000226.1 coordinate 10,569, forward strand.
TGTTCGCCGTGCTGGTGTGCGTCGTCTTCGTCGCCGGAATCATCGTGGCGCTCAAGGCCATCCGCGGCGGCGGGCGGCCATTGAGCGCGGACGATCCCGTGCCATCGCGGATCTTCGCACCGTCGGGCATGATCCCGACCAAGGCCGAGAAGGAGGTGCAGAAACAATGGGACGGATTGCCGCCGCCACACGACAAGCGGCCAGCCAAATCGGTTGGTACTGGGGTTCATTGATGGGGGATAACCACTACCGCCGCTACGTCGCGCATCGCGAGCGCACCCATCCCGGCGAGCCGATCTGCTCCGAACGCGAGTACTGGCGCATGCGGCACGCGGCCACCGAGGCCAATCCGCAAGCCCGCTGCTGCTAGCCCAAGCTCATTCCGCGAGCGTGCGTGTCGGTACGCCGACACGCCGAGCATTTCTGGCACTCTGCGCACGCTCGGGCGGGTTGGGGCTCAATCCAACTCGTAGCGGATGGGCAGATGCTTGAGCCCACCGACGAATATGGTCGCCGTGTGTTCGGGCGTGCCGGCCAGTTCGATCGACTTGAGCCGCGGGATCAGCGCCGAGAAGAAGCTGTTCACCTCCATGCGGGCCAGCGCCGCACCAAGACAGAAGTGCACGCCATAGCCGAACGCCACGTGCTTGTTGGGGTCGCGGCCGACGTCGAAGCGGAACGGGTCGGTGAAGATGTCCTCATCGCGGTTGCCCGACGGGTAGGACAACAGCACCGACTCCCCCGTCTTGATCGGGACGCCACGAATCGTGTTGTCCTCCTGCGCGGTTCGCATGAACTCCTTGACCGGCGTGATCCAGCGGATCATCTCCTCGGTCGCGAGCCCCATCAGGTCGGGGTCGTCGCGAAGGCGCTGCAGTTGATCGGGGTTCTCGACGAGCGCCTGCAGCCCGCCGGAGATCGTCGCGCTCGTGGTGTCGTGCCCCGCAGTCGCGATGATGACGTAGTAGGACACGGTGTCGACGTCGGACAAGGGCTCGCCGTCGATGCGCGCGTTGGCGATCGCCGACGCGAGATCCTCGGTCGGCCGCTCCCGGCGAGAGGCGGTGAGTGCGTTGAAGTACCCGAACATTTCGAGTAGCACGCCCAACTGCTCCTCCTTGGAACTGCCTGCGCTGAACTCGGCATCGTCGTTGCCAAAGAGATCCTGGGTGTACTTGAGCATTTGCGGAAAGTCCGCTTCGGGAACCCCGAGCAGCGACATGATCACGAACAGCGGAAAGTTCACCGCCACTTCCTGGACGAAGTCGCATTCGGGACCGACCCCGGCCATGTGGTCGACGTACCGGGTCGCCAATTCATCCACCCGAATCTTCATGGCGCGCATGGCCTTCGGTCGAAACCAGTCACCGCCGATCGCTCGCACCACGCGGTGCTGCGGATCGTCCATGTGGATCAGCGTGCTGATCCCGACGCCCGCCTGCAGTTCGTCGGCCTCGGCTGTCATGAGCACCGGTCGCGGCGAGTTGGTGAACACGTCGTTGGCGCGTTCGATAGCCATGATGTCCGCATGCTTGGTGATCGCCCAGAACGGCCGGTAGTTCGGCACGTCGACCCAGGACACCGGGGCGTTGGCGCGGAGGTGACTCAGTGCGCGGTGCAGGCCGGCCTCGTCGGCGTAGGCCTGCGGGTAGGCCAGCACCTTCGCGGCCTCGTTCATGATGGGCGTGCTCACGACTTCTCCTCGTCTTTCGCTGGTCCCAGAGCTGCTATGAACGAACCTACTGTAGCCCTTACTGTTCATGCTTCCGATCGAACTCCGACGTTTGCGGAACTACGCGTCCTACGAACTCGCCGATCGGCATCACCCGGCGTTGTTGATGAGCACGTCGACATGGCCCGCGCCGTCGGTACGGGCCTTGTCGCGGAACGTCGCGAACGACTCGGGGCCGGTGACGACCGCGGGTGCCCGGAGGCCATGCCGATGTCGGCCAGTCCGGCCACCGCGGATTCCAGTGTGGCGACGTCGCGATCACCGATCACCACCCGCGCGCCGCGCGCCAGCAGGGCCTTTGCCGTGGCACAGCCGACACCCCTTGCGGCACCGGTGATGGCGATCGTCCTGCCCTTGATCTTGTCCATGTGATCCTTAGGTGTTGACGGGAGCTGCGTCGCCCGCCAACGCATTCGAACGAGCGCGCACCTCGGCGAGCACGGCGCCGACGGCCCGCTCCGAGAGCCCGGCGGGGAAGGCGGGGAGCACGCGGTCGATCACGCCGTCGCAGCGCAGGCTCAACGCGGCGGCCACCTCGTCGAGCGGCGCGACGACGGCGAACGCGCGCAACACCTCGTCGTCGATCAACCCGGCCATCCCGTCCCAGTCGCCCGCGCGCGACAGCCGGTGCAGTTCGGTGTGCAACTCGCCCCAGCCGTGCCGCTCCAGCACCCGGCGGTAGGCAGGTGTCGATCCGTAGAACGCGATCTGCTTGCGCGTCGCGGCGGCGGCGGCGGCCATCTGCGTCTCGTCCTCGCCCGTGACCACGAACACCGGGCACGACACCTGGAATTCGGTGCGCTCCCGTCCGGCCCGCCGTAGCCCTCGCAGCAGCGCGGGCGCGGTGACCTCCTCGGTGTACCGCTTGGTGGTGAACGCATGGGCCAAGAGTCCGTCGCCGACCTCACCGCACATCTCCGTCATGGCCTCGCCGACCGCCGCGATGTACACGTGCGGAAAGCCGTATTCACTGGGTTGCGGCGTGAACATCGGAGTCATCAGCGTGTGCCTGTAGAACTCCCCATCGAACGCGAGCCTGGTGCCGTCCTGCCAGCACGACCAGATGGCCCGCGTCGCGAGCACGAACTCGCGCATCCGCCGCACCGGGTGGCTCCACGGCATGCTGAACCGTCGTTCGACATGAGGCTGGACCTGCGAGCCGAGCCCGAGGTTGAACCGCCCTTGCGAGTACGCCTGCAGATCCCAACCGAGGTTGGCGACGGTCATGGGGTTGCGTGCGAACGCGACGGCGATGCTGGTGCCGACTTCGAGCCGCGACGTGTGTTCGGCGGCCAGCAGCACGGGCAGGAACGGATCGTGATCGACCTCGCCTGCCCAGCATCCGTCGTACCCGGCCCGTTCCAGATCGCCGACTAGGCCTGGGACACGGGCGAGTTCGCTGGGAATGCCCCTGTCGATCTTGAGTCGGGCACCGTCAGCATTCATGCAAGTGCACCAGACCCCCGACGGCCGTCACCATGTTCGAAGACGCTACAGTAAGCACTTCAGTATGATCAACGCCACGCGGCGTAACCGGCCGGTTCCCGAGGTGTGAGGATGGTTGCATGACGAAGGCCCAGGACTGGGACGAGACGCTCGACGATCTCGAGCGACGGCGTCAGCGCACCTTGGCGATGGGCGGCTCGGAGCGGCTGGCCAAGCATCACGACAAGGGCAAGCTCGACGCCCGTGCGCGCATCGACCGACTGCTCGACAAGGGTTCCTTCCGCGAATTGGGCACGCTGGTCGGCGGGGAGATCGCCGCCGACGGCATCGTCGTGGGCTCGGGGATGGTCGACGCCAAGCCCATCATGGTTGGCGCCGAGGACTTCACGACGCTGGCGGGCAGCATCGGACCCGGCGGCAACTCCAAGCGCTATCGCATCGCGGAACTCGCAGTGCGCGACCGCATCCCGCTGGTGATGATGCTGGAGGGAGCCGGCTTCCGTCCGACCGGAGACCACTACGGGCGGACGCCCACCGACCTGCTCGCCCAGGCCAACTGTTCCGGACGCGTGCCCACCGTCGCCGCCGTGCTCGGCCCGTCGGCCGGACACGGCGCGTTGGTGGCCCCGGTGTGCGACTTCCGGATCATGAGCCGCCAGGGCGCCATCTTCACCGCAGGCCCGCCGGTCGTGAAAGAATCGACGGGAGAAGAGATTACGAAGGAAGATCTCGGAGGGCCCAGCGTCGCCTTGGTCAGTGGCGTGATCCACAACGTCGGCGAAACCGACGAAGACGTGATCGACGACGTCAAGCGGTACCTGTCCTACTTCCCGTCGAGTGCATGGTCCTACCCACCGACGCTGCTGGCCGACGAGGACACCGCTCCGCGCGCCACCCCCGAGTTGCTCGACATCGTCTCGCGCGACAACAAGCGTGTGTACGACATGCGCAAGGTGCTCGACGTGATCTGCGACCGACCCGACTGGTTCGAAGTGCAGCCGAAGTTCGGCCGCGCGATGATCTGTGCGCTCGCGCATCTGGGCGGGCATCCCGTGGCGGTGGTGGCCAACCAGCCGCAGGTGCTAGCCGGTTCGATCGACGCCGACGCCGCCGACAAGGCCTCGCACTTCATCATGGTGGCCGACTCGTTCCACCTGCCCATCGTCTTCCTGGCCGACAACCCCGGCATGTTGCCGGGCAGTCGCTCGGAGCGCGCCGGCGTATTGCGCGCAGGCGCAAGGATGTTCGCCGCACAGACGGCGGCGACCACGCTCAAGCTGCACGTCACGCTGCGCAAGGCGTACGGCTTCGGGTCGATGGTGATGTCGCTCTTGGGCTTCGACAATCAGGGCGCGACCTACGCCTATCCCGGCGCGACGATGGGGGCGATGAGCGCAGCCGCGCTGACCCGTGCCACGCACGCCGAGGAGGACATGGGCGCCAAGCTGAGGGACGCCGAACTCCAAGCCTCGTACCGATCCGCCGAACGCCTGGGGTTCGACGAGTTGATCGACCCGCGGGAGACCCGCGACGCGCTCATCGCAGGCCTGCAACGGGGCTTGTACAGCCGACAGGCCGCTGCAGAGCCGGTCAGTCGGACCGTCATCCTGCCGTGACGACGACGCTGCGGGACAGCGTGCTCGGTGCGTGGGAGTTGGTGTCGTTCAGCTCAACCGACGTCGCCACGGGCGCCGTCGAACATCCGCTGGGCCCTTCGCCTCGGGGGTTGATCGTCTACACGCCGGACGGCCACATGTCGGCCCAGCTGGCCAATCCGGACATGAGCGGTTACGTCGCGTACGGCGGCCGCTTCGCGGTCAACGAGGAAACGTCCACCCTGCACCGTGACGTAACCATGTCGATGATGCCGGAACTGTTGGCGCAGCCTCAGTTTCGCCAGGCCTCCGTCGACGGTGACCTCTTGACGCTTTCAGCCACCAGCTCCGACGCCGTTGGTACGACGACTCACAGCAGCCTTGTGTGGCGTCGCACGGGGTGACGCGGTCGGACGGTTCCCTCAGAGGATCGCCGCGGCGACGATGATCCCAAGGCCGAAGTGCGCGGCGGCGACCACGAGCACCTCCGGGGTGTACTGCTCCTTGGCCAGCACCGCACCGATGTCGATGCCGGTGACCAGTTCGACGACCCGCACCGAGAAGGCGTGCGCCACGATGCCGAGCAACCCGAACACGAGCGTCTTGATCAGCCCGTCCACCAAGTCGCCGGACGAGCTGTAGATCGCGAGCACGACGATGAACGCCAGCGAGGCCACTCCCGACGCGGCCATCATAGGGACGTCGTCGGAAGCGCCAGGGATCGGCTGGCCGCGACGTGGTGGGCGGCAGGCAGGACGTCGAGGTCAGCCGACGGTCGCGCGGTACGCAGTGAGGATCGGTTCTAGCTCGTCGGGTGTGGCGCCGTGCATGATCAGCGCGTCGGCGCCGTAGTCGAACTCCTTGCGGATGCTGTCAACGCATTCCTCCGCCGAGCCGGTCGCCGACGGTTCGAGCCACTCGTCGGGGATCAACGTGGCGATGTGCTCGATCTGTTCGGCAGAGGCCTTGTGGTCGATGCCACCGGGGATGGACGTCACCACCGAATCCGACCGGAAGCGTTGCAGCACGGCAGGATCCCAGCCGTTCGTCGACACCAGAAGATCGCCGTAGCCCTGCAGGTAGGTGGCCAGCCGGGCGACCGTCTTCTTGAGCCGCAACTCCTCGGGCAGATGGTCGCCGACGGTGGCGAAACAAGACCACACCTTGACGGAGGCCGGATCACGGCCGGCCTGCTCGGCCGCGTTCTTCACGATCTTCACGCTGCGCTGCAGCGTCTCCGGAGTGAAGTAGGTGTGCAGGATGACGTCGTCGAACTCGCGTCCGCCCAAGGCCAGCGTCCGCGGGCCGAACGCGACGATGCCAAGTCGGATGTCCTCATTGAAGTCGGGGTCGAGAAAGAGCACCTGGTACTTACCGATCGGCCCGTCGTGATTGAAGACCACCTGGCCGTGCCAGAGCTTGCGCATGACTTGCGCGAAGTCCTCCATCTGGGCGGTCGTGACGGCAGGCACGCCGAACGCGTTGTACATCGCCGCCACCCCACGGCCGATGCCAAGAGTGAACCGGCCGCCGGAGAGCCGATGCATGGTCGTCGCCCACGATCCGGTGATCAGCGGGTGACGAGTGTTGTGATTGGTTGCCGCGGTGGCGATCTGCATCCGGTTGGTGACCGCGCAAGCGGCGCCCACCAGCGACGAGGCCTCCTTGACGTTCCAGCGCTCTGAGATGAACGCGGTACCGAAGCCGAGCTGCTCGCCGCGGCGGGCCTCGTCCATCAGCGTGGCTGGGCCCTCACCCCCGGCCCCGGCCAGCAGGTAGTAGCCAAGTTCGCTCAGCACACGGTTGTCGCTCAACTCCAAACTCCTTGTTTGTAGCCACATTCCTGACTTCGGTGATCCGGCCATCGACCACCCGGAAGATCTCCATGCTGCCGATGGTCGTCTCGGTGCCGTCCTTCAGCTTCATCGGCGACTGGTAGACGATCGCCACGTGCTCGCCGTCGTCCCCGGCCACCACCAGATTGAGGTCGAAACGAATGGTCGCGAACATCGCCCAGTGGTCGACGATGCGTGCGACGGCTTGTTCGTGCGTGAGCACCGTCGGCTCTCCCACGTCGTGCCGAATCATGCGCTCGCCCGTCAGGTCTTCGGCGAGCGCGAAGTCCCGCTGGTTCCACACCACGAGGTTGTACTGCTCCACCACCTCGCGGGCGGTGCGGGTGGGGCCGCTCACGCGAAGACCTCAAGGCATCGATGGCGTCGATGGCCGCCACCGCCCGGTGGCAGGTCATCAGCGCCGGTGAGGTGCAGTCGATACAGCAGAGCCGAGAAGCCAGTGTCCTGGGCGATCTGCTCGCTGCGGACGTCGTCGACACGTGCACCAAGGGCCTCGGTGAGCCATCGAGCATCGACGTCGCCGATGTCCGACGGAATCGCCGACGTAGCTGATGTCACGGAACCTCCCCGCCGAGGTAATTGACGATGCGCAACTAAGTTAGTTGTCGACCGTCTAATATACAAGGGTGCCCTCCCCCGCCCGTGGGTTGACCCAGCCTCAGCGAGTCGAGACGTCGGCCCGCAGACTGATCGAGGCCGCTGCGGAGTTGATCACCGAGAAGGGTTGGGAGGCAACGACAGCCGCCGAGATCGGGCGTCGCGCAGGCTACAGCAGGGCGATGGTGCACGCGCGCTACGGCAGCAAGGACGCCATCCTCGACACCCTGTTCCGGACTACCTATGAGGCACGACTCGACACGACGCCCGCCGACGACGCCGACGGACTTCGGCAGGCCCTCGGCCACTTCGACCGGATCATCGAGCTCTACGTCGAGGACCGCGCGTTCGTCCGAGCGGTGTTCGTGCTGACGTTCGAAGCGGTGAAGTCGACCTCGCCGATACGTGGCCGAATGCGCGCCTGGCTCAGTAGCGGCGTCGAAACGGTCGAGGCCGGACTGCGGGCAGGCATCCGGGATGGGTCGGTCCGACCCGACGTCGACGTCGTAGCAGCCACCACCGACATCAGCACCTCCGGACTGGGCCTTGCATACCACTGGATCGTGTTCGATGACAGCTACCAACTCGACCGTGAACTGGCGACTGTGCGTGACCGGATCATTGGGGCGTACGGGACCGAATCTGCTTGCCGGCGTTGATGTCTGCCCACGCCTGCGGCCGTAACGACGCTGGGTCGGCCCCGACCCGCGACCGCCGTACCTAGGCCAGTCGCCGCCTGGTACGCCGGTGTGGCCAAAGGAACGCCAGCGGCGCTTTTTGCCTGCCCATTGCCAAGTTGTCTTCCCGTCTGACGGTAGGGATTGCATGCTACTGTAACTCTTACAGTAGTAGGGTCGAACAGTGGAGGACAGCCCGTGAAGGTTCCGTTCACCTGGAAGGTCACCGGCTGGTTCATGGTCGGCTGGTCGCCGGAATTTCCAATGGATGAAACGCGGCCGCTGAAATACTTCGGCGAGGACCTCGTCGCCTACCGCGACGAGTCCGGCGAACTGCACGTCATGGAGGCTCACTGCAAGCACCTCGGCGCGCATCTCGGTCACGGCGGCAAGGTGGTCGGCGATTGCGTGGAATGCCCGTTCCACGGCTGGCGCTGGGGGCCCGACGGCACCAACCGCTACATCCCGTATCAACCGGATAGGCCCAACCGCGGCCTGCGGCTACGCACGTACCCCGTCATGGAGCAGTACGACTGCGTCTTCGTCTGGCACCACCCCGACGGCAAGGAACCGCAGTGGGAGATGCCCGACATCTTCACCTCCTTCCCGCAGCACGAGACCGACTCGACGGCGTATTACCGGCCATATCCCGAGTTCTCGCGTTTCGCGGAGCACGAACCGGTACACCCCCAGATCGTCGCGGAGAACGGACCCGACAGCGCGCACTTCCAGTACGTGCACCGCGCCTCCGTGACACCGAAGCTGCTCGACTGGAACATCGTCGATCAGGAATGGCGCTTCCTTACCGGCTGGCCCGATGCCAGTAGCGACGATCCCGACCAGATGGCGCTCGGGATCCACAGCAACATGTTCGGCCTCGGCGGTGCGATCAGTGTCTTCGCGGGCCAGTCAAACCATCGACTGATCTTCGCCTGCACACCCGTCGACGACGAGTACTCGAACATGTTCTACTCCATCTGGGAACCGCGCGTACCCGGCGACGAGTCCGACGTCCCACCGGACTCGATTCGCAAGCGCATCGAGAAGCAGTTCCTGGTCACCGTCTGGGACGACCTGGAGATCTGGCGCTACCAGAAGTACGTCGAGCACCCGGCGCTGTCCAAGGTCGATGCGAAACCGTATATGGCACTGCGCAAGTGGGCGACGCAATTCTACGACGTAACGCCTACGTGAAGCCCGAACTCGCCGACCTCGTGGCACCGGCGCACACGGCGATCGTCACCCAAGAGGTCCAGGGTGCGGTGATGGGCCCCAATGCCGCGCTGGCGGTGCTGGCCGCCGAGGCTCGACGCGAGGCGCTGCCCAACATCGCTCGGCTACTGCCTGTGGCCCGCGGCGCTGGCGTACGAGTCGTGCACTGCACCGTGCAGCGGCGCCCCGACGGGCTCGGCTCGAACCACAATGCGCGACTGTTCGCCGGGGCAGGCAAGGGGGTCGACATCACGCCGGGCAGCGAAGGAGCGGCCTTGCTGTCCGAAGTAGGTCCGGACCCAAGCGATCTCGTCCTGTCCCGTTGGCACGGCCTCGGACCAATGGGCGGCACCGAACTCGACGCGATCCTGCGCAATCTCGGCGTGACGACCATCGTCGCCGTCGGGGTCTCGTTGAACGTCGCGATCCCCAACCTCGTGATGGACGCCGTGAACAAGGGTTACCGAGTGGTCCTGCCGCGGGACGCCGTCGCCGGATTCCCCGCCGAGTACGGTACGGCGGTGATCGAATACAGCATGTCCCTGCTGGCCACGGTGACCACCACCGACGAGTTGCTCGCCACGTGGGCGCACGCGTGACCGACACCCGCGGCTTCCCCGAGCTGAAACCCGTTGAGGCGCCACCGGAATTGGACCGGTTCGCAGCGGCGATGCGTCGCCTGCAGGACCTCGCGGTGTCGACGAACCCCGGTGGCGAGCTCTGGACGTCCACGGCCGAGCAGATCGAAGGGATCTGCGCGGAACTCGAGAAGTTCGAGGTGGGCGACGGCGAGGCCCCAGCTGGTCGGGCCACCAAGCTGCCCGGACTTGGCCATCCCCTGATGCCGCCGTGGACCATCAGCGACTACAGCGCGGACGGCGTCACGATGGAAGGCCACTTCAGCCGCTTCCACGTCGGCGGCAACATGGCGGTGCACGGTGGCGTCATCCCATTGTTCTACGACTGGCATTTCGGCATGATCGTCTCGGCCGCGGGACGGCCCATCAGTCGCACCGCCTATCTGCATGTCGACTACCGCGCAGTGACGCCGATCGACAAACCCTTGATCAGTCGAGGCCGCATCGACCGCCTCGATGGTCGCAAGGCCTTCATCACGGCGACCATGACCGACCTCGACGGCACCGTGTTGAGCGAGGCCAACGGTTTGATGATCAAGCTGCTCGCCCACCAGCCGTAAGACTGACAACAGTCAAGGAGCGCAATGCAATTCACGGTTCCCGCAGTCCTCGACGCAGGCACCCGGCTATCGTAATGGCCGTCGGCGCGGTGACGGATACGATACTGTAATCTTTACAGTAGTGACGTGCAGCATCGCTGCACGAGCCCGTTCACACGCGGAGGTGCCATGGAAACCCAAGCGCAGGCCGCTCGGTCGGCTGAGGATCGAGCCGGACTGCTCCGGGACCCGTACCCATTCTTTGCAGCGAAGCGCATGGAGGGCGGCGTCTTCGAAGGAACCGTCATGGACTACTCCAAGACGCCGGAGGACTTCCGCCCCAAGCAGTGCTACGCGGCGATGTCCTTCGATGCGGTCAAAAAGGTGTTCCGCGACGGAAAGCTCTTCAACTCGGCGATGTACGACGCGACCATCGGGATGTTCATCGGCCCAACGATCCTCGCCATGGGCGGTACCGAACACCGTGCGCATCGCAACCTGGTCTCGGCGGCCTTCAAGTCGAGGTCCTTGGTGCGCTGGGAGCCCGAGATCGTGCGGCCCATCGTCAACGCGCTCATCGACGAGTTCGTGGAAACCGGCCAGACGGATCTCATCAAGAACTTCACCTTCGAATTCCCCACCCGGGTGATCGCCAAACTGCTCGGGCTACCGGAAGCGGACCTCCCGATGTTCCGCAAGTGGGCGGTGGATCTCATCAGCTACACCGTCAAGTACAAGCAGGCGTTCGAATCATCTGCGGCACTGAAGGATTACTTCCTGACGCAGATGGACGAGCGCAAGTCCCATCCGACTGAGGACATCATCGGCGACCTCGTCACCGCCGAGCTCGATGGCGAGCGGCTGACCGACGAGGCGATCTACTCCTTCCTGCGACTCTTGCTTCCGGCAGGCCTCGAGACCACGTACCGGTCCTCCGGCAATCTGCTGTACCTCCTGCTCACGCATCCGGAACAGTTCAAGGCGGTGCAGGAGAATCGCGAACTCGTCGGCCCCGCCATCGAAGAGGGGCTGCGGTTCGAGACACCGCTCACCACGGTGCAGCGCTTCGCCTCCGAGGACACGGAACTCGAGGGCATCGAACTCCCGGCGCAGTCGGTGATCGACGTCTGCATGGGCTCCGCCAATCGCGACGAGGCGCGGTGGGATCGTCCCGAGGAGTTCGACATCTTCCGCAAACGCACTCCCCACATCACCTTCGCGGCGGGCGAACACACCTGCCTGGGTCTGCATCTCGCTCGGCTCGAGACCAGGGTCGCCGTGGAGTGTCTGCTGAACCGGCTGAGCAACATTGCGCTAGTCGACGACGGTGATCCGCACATCCACGGGCAACCGTTCCGGTCGCCGAACGTCCTGCCGGTGACCTTCGACGGGGCCTAGGGCGCCAGGTGCCGTTTCGTCTGCTCTCTTTTCGGCCGTCGCTCAAGCCCGCCGGGGCACCCGGCAGCCGATGGTCTTGGTTTCCAGGTACTGCTCAAATCCTTCGATGCCGCACTGACGGCCGACGCCCGAGTTCTTGTATCCGCCGAAGGGCGCATCGGCTCCGTAGAACATGCCGCCATTGACCCCGATCGAGCCGGTCCGGATGCGCCGCGCAATTCGTGCAGTTCGGTCGGCACACCCGGATCGCGATCAACGGGAGTCATCAGCGACTTCATCCCAACCCGACGTTCGAACGCGTCTTAGAGCATCCACCAATGCCCGAGCCCGTCGAGGACCTCAGTCCGGGCGCGATGGCGTCTCCCGTCGCTTCGCTCGCCCCGATACGTCACGACACCTTCTTGGGCGGCGAGTAGTTCGGCTTGCCTAGGCCCAGCACGTGTTGACCGATCATGTTGCGGAACACCTCGAGCGTGCCGCCGTAGATTCCGACCAGCGGCGCGAATCGGTACACGTATTCGGCGGCCCCGTCGTCGGCGGCGCCCTCCGTCCCGACGGACAGCGTGGACGCGGTGCCAAGGATGTCCATCAGGTCGGGCGCTACGTCGCGCATGGACTGGGCCAAGGCGACCCGTCCGAAGATGTTCGGCGTGCTGATCGCCACCTCCATGCGAGCCACGCTGCGACCCAGCCGGTAGGCGACCGAGTCATCATCGATAGCCTTGCGGCCGTTGAGATCCGGCGTACCCAACACCTGGCCGGCCTTGTCGCAGGCCTTCACCATGAACTCCGCCTGGTGCATCATGATGGCCACGTCCTGCAGGCCGTCGGCGCCGCCCTCGACCGCGCCGTGCTCGGCGTCGAGTGGTCCGCGCAGCACCGTCCAGCCGCCGTTCACCTCGCCGAGCCGATACTTGTCGTCGACCCGCACGTCGCTGTAGTACACGATGTTGGTGCGGTCGCCGTCGACGGTGCGGATGCCCTGAATCTCGATGCCAGGTAGGTCTAGCGGCACCAGAAACATCGTGATGCTCTTGTGCTTTGGCGCATCGGGTTCGGTGTTGGTGATCAGAAAGACGTACTGGCATTTGTGCGCGCCGGTGGTGAACATCTTGGAGCCATTAATAATCCAGCTCGACCCATCCGCTTCACGCACGGCGCGCGTCTTGCACGTCGCAATGTCCGAGCCACCCTCGGGTTCGGTGTAGCCAAGGCATAGGCGCGCGTGCCCGCTGAATACCTGCGGCAGCACCTCATCGCGGAGTTCGGGCGACCCGAACGCGGCCACCGTCCTGGCCACCATGGCCGTCGTGCCCATGGTGACCCACGGCACGTGGTAGCGACGCTTCTCCAGTTCCCACAGCCGCCGCTTGACGCGGCTGAACCCGCCTTCGTGCTCGGTATGCCACTCGCCGTGAAGGTAACCGGCCGCCCCGATCGCCAGGTGGACGCCCTCGTCGAAGTTGTCCCCGGTTTCGCGGTCGCGCCGGATGACGTCTTCGGTCACCTGTTCGGCGAGGAAGGTCCGCGTGTCGTCGAGAAAGGTCTGCTCGTCATCGGAGAGCGCTACGCGTGAGAAGTCCATTGTTCTTCTCCTACTGGCTTTCCCGCGCGGAGACGATCCGCCCGATCCGCTTGGTCGTCTCCCCGGGGTCTCCTGCAGCGAGTGGCCATCCCCGTGCCCGCACCAGGTAGGCGGTAGCCGCAGCTTCCGCGCAGACGCCGAGGCCGCCCTGGATGTGCACGGCCATGGTGGCGGCCTTGGCCGCCTCCTCCGACATGAAGACGAACGCCGACGGGCCCAGTTCGGGGCGTACGCCCGGCTCGTTGTCGAGGTACCAAGCGGCCCGTCTAGCCAACGCCCGAGCGCCCTGCACCGTGATCGCCATGTTGGCCAACGGATGCGAGATGCCCTGCAGCGTCGAGATCGGCACCCCGAGCGTGTAGCGGGTCTTGGCGAACTCGGCCGCGATGGTCATCGTCTCCTCGACGAGGCCAGCCAATGCGGCCGCCGTCAACAACCGCCATTCATCAAGCGCCAGTTGGTAGTCCGCCAAGGCCTGCGCTCCACTACCGAGCACGGTGCGGCCATCGGCGGTGCCCGGCTCGATCCACGCCATGGGCAGCTTGCCGAGGTTCTCGACCGCGGCAGGCCGGGTGTCGAACGTCAGCCGCACGACGTCGTCACCGTCGCGGACGATGACGTGATCGGCGACGGCTCCGTTGGAGATCAGCCGAGCACCCGCACTGCTGGTCTCACGGAGGTCGAGCCCAGCGATCTGCTCACCCGTCACGACGGCGGCGGTCTCGCCGTTCAGCGCTCCAAGGCGAGCCAACAGCCGCGCCGCGCAGACGTGGTCGATCCACGGGACCGGCGCCAGCGCCCGCCCGATTTCCTCGGCGAGCAGGGTGAGGTCCACCAGCGTCGCGGTGTCGCCGCCGACGTCCTCGGGCAGCGCCATGGTTGTTGCGCCCGTGGCGCACAACTTCTCCCAGAGCCCCTTGTCGAAGCCGGATGGCTCGGCTGCCCACACCCCGTCGATGGGGCAGTTGGTCTTGAAGAACTTCTGGTAGGCCGCCTGCAATTCGGTGTGATCCTCGGAAAGGCTGTAGTCCGCCCTGCGCAGTTCGTAGCGGTCCATGGTCACTGTTCCTCTCCTGCGCCGAAGAAGAACTCCTCCGCGTTTTTGTAGAGATAGTTGTGGAGCACGTCCGTGGGGAGGTCGAGCGCCAGCGCCTCTGGTACGACGCGACTCTGGCGAAGCACCGGCCAGTCCGACGCAAAGATCACCTTGTTCTTCCCACGCGTACGCATGTAGTGCAACAGGCTCTCCGGCAATCGCGTTGGCGACCAGGCCGACGTCATGATGCGCAGATTCTGGTACTTGATCAGTAGCCGGATCGCGACGTCCCACCACGGGTCGGCGCCGAGGATCATGCACAGCTTCAGTTCCGGGAAGCGCACGCACACCCGGTCGAGGTGGATCGGGTTCTGCACCTCACCGGGGATCGGTGGACCGGGCAGTCCGGTGTTCACGCACAGCGGCAGCTCGAGTTCCGCACACTTCGCATACAGCGGGTAGTAGACGGCGTCGCTGGGCGGATACATTCCGTCTCCCCAGAAGCTCGGCCCCACTGCGGCATACGCCACGGGCAGGTCGTTGCAGACCGCGGACAATTCGCGCAGTGCGGGCACCGGCCGCAGCAGATTGATCCCACCGATCGCCAACGCGAACTTGTCCGGCCGCTCGGCGACGAACTTGCGGGCCGTCACCGACGGCTTCCCGATGTTGTCCATCAGGATCGCCTTGGCGACGCCGTGCTCGTCCATTTCGTCGAGCAGCTGCGGCAGTTCGACCTGATCGTACAGCGACTGCGGGCCCTTGAAGTAGTCGTCGCGCACCTTGAGCATGAACTCGGGCTGCTTCTTGGTCTCGCCGAAGTGCACGTTGACCAGGCAGTCAATCACTTTGTGCTCCATGGCTAGTACGACACCGCCGCGCGTCGAGCCGCCTCGCTCTTCGCCCACCGGTAGTCGGCCTTTCCGTTGCCCAGCCTGCGCACCTTCTCGACGAAGATGAACTCCTTTGGCGCCTTGAACCGGGCCAGGTGTTCGACGCAGTCGGCGTGAAGTTCCTCGGGCGCGACGACCGTCTCGGGCCGCGGCTCGACGAGGGCAACCAGCTCCTGGCCCCACCGTTCGCTCTCGCGGCCGACCACCAGTGCGTCCGCCACCCCAGGATGGGCGCGCAACACCGCCTCGACCTCTTCGACGAAGACCTTCTCGCCGCCCGTGTTGACGACGAGTGAGTCGCGTCCGAACACCCGCAGGGTGCCGTCGGCTTCCAGAGCTGCACGGTCACCCGAGACCACCACGCGTTGGCCATCTACTACTGGGAAGGTCTTGCGGGTGGCCTCGGCATCGTCCAGGTAGCCCAAGGGAATTCGACCAGTACGCACCACCCAGCCGACTTCCGGATCACCTGGCGCAAGGAACCGGCTCAGATCGTCGGACACCACCGTGCCGCCTTCGCGCAGGTCGAACGTCTCGCGATGGGAACCCCGCCGGTTGTGCCCGAAGCCCATGTTGCCGGTTTCCGACGAACCGTAGCCGTTGATGATGGTGAGCTGCGGCACCAGCTCGAGCAGCGCGCTGACATGCTTCGGATTGGTTGCCGCCCCACCGGTTCCGATGGCGTACATCGACGACAGGTCGTAGGTGTTTCGCTGCAGTTCTTCGATCAGCGGGGCCGCGTAGGCGTCGCCGACCATCGTCATCAGACCGACCTGCTCGCGCTCGGCGGTCTGCCACACCAAGGACGGATTGAACTTGGAGCGGTCGTCGTAGAGCACCACCGGGAGCCCGGCGAGCGCGCCGGAGAACACCGTCCACAGGCCTGCCGCGTGCATCAGCGGCGATACCGCGAACCACGGTGCGCCTTCGTTTCGACGGACCTTGTCGTGGATCTCGCTTGTGGACTCGTGGTCGGCCCCCACCATCGACGACACGTACGAGTCGCTCTGACGCCACAGCACACCCTTGGGCCTGCCCGTCGTCCCGCCAGTGCAGTACATGATCAGGTCATCGGGTGACCCGGTGATCTTCCGATCTGGATCACCCTGCGCGAGCGCATCATCCAGCGATATCGAGCCCGACAGTTCGGGCCCCGCGCTGCCGTCGTCGACGGAGATCAGTAGGTCCGTACTGTCGGGTGGCAGCACGTCGGCGAACTTGGTCCCCAGCGCCCGGTGATAGACCACGACGCGCGGCTTGACGTAATCCAGCAACTCAGCCACTTCGCGCGGCGTGTAGTGATGATTGACGTTCACCGGAACGGTGCGGGCCTTGAGGCAGCCGACGACCATTTCCGGATAGCGGTCGTTGTACATGATCAGCGCGACGCGGTCCTGTCCGCACTCCCAGTTGTCCAACCCGGCACGATCGTGGTGGGCGCCGAATCCCCTGTCGGCCAGGAAGTTCGCCAACCGACCAGTGCGCTCAGCCAGCTCCCCGTACGTAGTGCGACGCTCGCCGCACACCGTCATCGTGCGATCCGGAATGACGTCGGCGATGGCGTCGACGACGTCGCCTATGGTCCACTCGCCCATTAGGCGGAGGCCGGAACGTTGCGGACGCGAGGAGCAGAATCGACTGAGCTACCTAGCAGGTCCAAGGCGTTGTCCCGCATGACCTTTCGGGTGTCTTCGGCGCTGAACTCGGGGAACTGGGGTATGTCGGCGGTGAAGGTCATCGGGTCCGCCAGTCCCTCGCCGTGCGGCCAGTCCGAGCCGAACAGGACCTTGTCCACCCCGAGGGTCTCGGCGAGCAGCTTCACGTCGTCCTCGTAATACGGGGCGATCCACACGCTGTTCCGCAGCTGTTCCACCGGATCCTCTTTGAAGTGGTGGGGCGCGATGTTGGCGGCCTTCTTCAGCCGCTTGATCAACCGGTACACGAAGTACGACCCGTTCTCGATGCTCGCGACCTTGAGCTTCGGATGCCGCGTGAACACCTGGTGCACGATCATCGAGGCCATCGTGTCGTGGATGGCCCGGTCGTCGAGCAGGAGCTGATCGAGCGGATCCTTCTTGCCGAAACCTTCGAACTTCGCCTGACCACCCCACAGCGCTGCGATCGCCAGGTAGCCGCTGTCCGACAGGTGGAAGCCCACTGGCACACCAGCTTCGGCCAGCCGCGCCCAGACCGGATCGTGGAGCGGATCGCCCAACGACCGCGGCTTGACCACGCCGGGCACCGGCGCGGGCCGCACCAGCACCATCTTGGCGCCACCCGCCAGGGCGAACTCGACCTCTTCGACAGCCCCGTCGGGATCGGCCAGCGAAATGATGGGCGCCGAGACGATCCGATGATCGGGTCGGTCGAAGCCCCAGTCCTCGTCGAGCCAGAGGTTGAACGCGTGCACCGAGGCCATCGTCGCGTCGATGTCATCCTTGAGTGCCTCTTCGACGCCGCACGCGAACGTGGGCAACATGAAGACCGTCTCGAGGTTCTGACGGTCCAGCACCTTCACGCGCGCGTCGCGGTTCTGATACTCGGGATGGTTCGCCATGCGGTCGACCTTCATCAACGACGCCGGATCGACGCCCTCGGGGATCACGCCGCGGAACAGCACATCCAGACAGCCCGGTTCGATGATCGGATCAAACGTCGGGTTCGGAATGAAGTGGTTGACCTCGCCACCCATGACCGCGAAAGTGCGCTTGCCTTCGGTGAGCATCTGCACGCCGCGGCGCTTGAATTCCTTGGGCAGGTGGCGGGTGAACGAATCCACCGGCTCGTAGTAGTGGTTGTCCACGTCGATGGCCCGGTAACCCAGCGTCTCGCGCGTTTCGCGCTGATCCGTCATGGGGTGTCCTCCTGATCGGATTGCTCGTTTTTCAGTGGTGGAAAGTCCGGCTGTCTCTTCTCGAAGAAGGCGGTGATGCCTTCGATGAAGTCTGGTCGCAACATCGACTCGTGCATCAGTTTCTCCGCTGTGTCACTGGTGTCGTGCACGTTTCGCAAAGCATCGTCATAGAGCTGCCGTTTGATCACGGCCAGCGCGCTCGGTGCGCAGTGCACGGCCATGTCCTCGGCGTAGGCCAACACCCGTGGCATCAGTTCCGCTGGCGGCACGACCTCTTTGACCAACCCCAGTTCTCTGGCCTCTTCGGCGTAGAACGTGCGGCCACTCAAGAGCAGGTCGAGCGACGCGCCCCAACCGACCACCCGCGGCAGGATCCAGGAGATGCCGTATTCGGCGATGAGGCCACGCCGGGAAAACGCGGTGGTGAACTTGGCGCCCGCCGCGGCGAAGCGAATGTCGCACATCAACGCCTGCGTGAGCCCGATGCCCGCGCACGCCCCGTTGATGGCCGCGATGATCGGCTTGCGCATTCCCGTCACGAAGTGCGGATGACGTTCGCCGACGAGTGCGGTGACGTCGGTGTCGCCCTCGATGCTCGCCCCGCCGATGCTGCCACCGTCGCCCATGTCGGCCCCGGCACAAAAGGCGCGCCCGTTGCCGGTGAGCACGATGACGCGGACGGCGGAATCGGCCTCGGCGCGGTCCATGCAGTGATAGAACGCGGCGGCGAGTCCACCGCCCCAGGCATTCATGCGATCGGGGCGATTGAGCGTCACCACGGCGACCCCGCTGTCGAGCAGATCGAACAACACCGGGCTCTTCTGATCGACCGGGTTCGTCTGATCGGAGACGGTCACTGCGACCTCATGGTCTGGGCAGCTCCTCGAAAGCAGCTTCAGGCTGGATGTATGGACTTACTGTACACCTATCGGTACAGCCTTCCGCAAGCCGCGTGAGGTCACTCTTCGAACAGGCCGACACGGCGGTAGGCCGCGCGGATCTGGGCCTTGGCCTCGTCGGGCAGCACCGCCTGCGGAGCCCGGGAATGCGGGTAGGAACCGATGGGCAGCCCGAGTACCGAGGCCGCGTACTTGAATGCGCTTCCCCAGTGGGTGAAGTACTCCGGCCGGCCCGGATAACAGGTGAACCAGGAGCCTCGATCCAACTCGAACTGATCCATGCCCGTCGCGCGTGCGTAGTCCATCGCCTCGATGAGCTTGCCGTCCCACACCAGGTTCCAGTACTCGGTGAAGAGCCGGCGCTGGGGCGTCTCGTGCAGGTAGCCCGCGGTGCCAAGCAGAGCGGGGCAGACGATGCCGTCGCGCAACCAGCCAGCCCGGTAGACGGTGGTGTCGCACTCCCAGATCAGCAAATCGGGGGCGAGTTCGTGCAGTCGGCGGCTGTTTGCGGGCCGGAAGGCGCCCTCCTTGCTTGCGCACACCGCGGGAATCTCGGCGGCAATGCGTGCGCTCTCCGACGCAGTCAGCACATAACCGGACGACGGCGAGTTGAACATGCCCAACGCGATGTCGGTGCGGTCGGCGATGTAGCGGAAGAAGTTCAGCGTGCCCTCGCCACCGTGCGTCTCCATGACCGGCGTCTGGATGTAGACGATGTCCGCGCCGGCCTCCTGCGCATGCCGTGTGAGGTCCAAGCAGTCCTTCGCAGCCGTCGCGGAGGTACACGCCTGGATGACCACCCCCGGGTTGATGGCGCGCGCCTCTTCGATGGCAACCTCGAGCAGGCGCTTGCGCTCATCCAGCGTCAGCGCCCAGAACTCCGCCAGGCCGCTTGTGCACCAAAGCATTTCGCGACTGAGCTCGTCCACGCAGTAGCGCACCAACGTGCGGTATGCGGGCCAGTCGATGTCGTCACCGTCGACACCGCTGAACGGGGTGTAGAGCGAGTCACCGATCCCCCGAATCGCTCCGCGCGCCCATTCACGTGCATCCTTGGCTGTGGCCATGCGCTGCTCTCTTCGGTTGGGATCTAGTGGAAATCAGACGGAGTCAGCCGAAATCCGAGCCACCGTTCGTCGGCGACTTGCTCGAACGTGCCTGCGGCGCTTGGGCCCCACGGCGCTCCCCGCGTTCGGCGAAGACCTCGTCGACCCGAGCGGGGCTACCGCCGACCACGACGGCGGTGGAGTTCGCGAAGCCTAGATCCACGACACTGCCTACGACATGGCTGTCAGGAGCCCGTCCAGTTGGGTGCGCGCTTCTCGGCGAAGGCCGTCGCCCCCTCCATGGCGTCCTTGGACGAGAACACGGGCAGGATCAATTCCTGCTGCTTCTTCCACATCTCTTCTTCGCTCCAGCCCGCCGACTTCGCGATGACCTCCTTGGTCACCGCCACCGCCAACGGACCGTTGGCCGTGATGCGCTCGGCCAGCGCCAACGCTCCGGCGAGTGCCTCGCCCGGCTCGGTGAGCACGTTGACGAAACCCCATGCAGCGGCCTCCTCGGCCGTGAAGTTGTCGCCCGTGAGCGCAAGCTCGAGCGCCTTCTGGTATGGAATTCGGTGCGGCAGCCGCAATAGTCCGCCACCGGCGGCGACTAGCCCGCGCTTGACCTCGGGGATGCCGAACTTCGCGTTCTTGGCCGCGACCACCAGATCGGTAGCCAGCACGATCTCGGTGCCACCTGCCAGCGCGTAGCCTTCGACGGCCGCGATCACGGGCTTGCGTGGTGGCCGTTCGGTGAAGCCGATCCCGCGGCCGGGAATGGACGGCACCTCACCAGCCATGAAGGCCTTGAGATCCATCCCGGCGCAGAAGGTGCCGCCCGCCCCGGTGACGATCGAAACCGACAGCTCGGGGCTATCGTCGAGTTCGTCCATCGCGTCCGCCAGGCCTTGCGCCACAGCCAGGTTGAACGCGTTGCGCGCTTCCGGTCGGTTGATTGTGATGACGAGGATGCGCCCCTGGCGCTCTGTCAGAACTTCGTCGGCCACGTTGCCTCATTCGCTTGGTCGTACACACCGTCGGCGGAGCCGACAATTCCACATCGGTCGCGGTGAAACCTACTATAGGACTTTCAGTAGCCGCGGACTGCCCCGCTGTGCGACTGACTAGCATCGCGGGCCGCCCGCGCATTTTAGCTTTCGGGCGCCACCCAACGCGCAATCGCGTTGCCGGACATCGCGTTCCGCCAGCCACCCACAGCATGCCCGGGCGGCGTGGGTTACCCCGCTGCGGCAATCCGAACAAGGCCACTACCTGCGGAGACAACCGTGGCTCGGATGCAACCGAATGCCTACCGGTAAGCTTATCGGGAACGGTGACCAGCGACACGCTCGCGTAGCCGCTGTTCACCTGGGAGTAGCCGGTAGATTGACGCTCAGCCACCCCGACGGGGACCCGATGTGATTGCGATGGAGGTGCCACTCGTGGCCAAGCAGGCGACCGCTGAGAAGCGTCAGCGCCGCGAACGCGGTTCCATCAATCCCGACGACATCATCAACGGCGCCTTCGAGCTGGCCGAGGAGGTCGGCATCGACAACCTCAGCATGCCGTTGCTCGGCAAGCATCTGGGCGTTGGCGTGACGAGCATCTACTGGTACTTCCGCAAGAAGGACGACCTACTCAACGCGATGACCGACCGCGCGCTGCGGCAGTACGTCTTCGCAACTCCGTACGTCGAGGCCAAGGATTGGCGCGAGACGCTGCGCAACCATGCGCGCACCATGCGAAAGACGTTCTTGGGCAACCCGATTCTGTGCGATCTCATCCTCATTCGCTCAGCGCTCAGCCCGCGGGCCGCCAAGGCAGGCGTCGTCGCGGTCGAGAAGGCGATCGAGGGGCTCGCCGAAGCTGGGTTGTCAGCCGAGGACGCCTTTGATACCTACTCCGCGATGTCGGTGCACGTGCGCGGATCCGTGGTACTGCAGAGGCTCTACGACAAGAACCGATCGACGGACGACGGACCAGGTTCCTTCGACGAGGCAATGGTCATCGATCCCGACACCACGCCATTGCTGGCGCAGGTGACCAACGAGGGTCATCGCATCGGGGCCGCCGACGACAACAACTTCGAGTACGGCCTGACCTGCATTCTCGACCATGCCGCACGGCTCATCGAGGAGTCGAATGCCAAGGCTCCGCAACGCCGCAAGGCGGCCCCGCCGCGACGGAAGACCAGCGCAGCGCGCTGACCCTCAAACGATTCCACGCTCACGGAGTCCGGTGACATCGGCCGTTCCATAGCCGATCTCGGCGAGGATCTCGTCGGTGTGCTCGCCGAGCAACGGCGCCCGATGACGGATGCTCCCCGGCGTGCGCGACATCCGGAATGGTGTCTCGATGATCGGCACCTCACGCGGTGCGCCAGGAAAGTCGACCGACTTCAGGTAGCCCATCGCCCTCACGTGAGGATCCTCGAGCACCTCCTGCGGGGAGTTCAACGGCGCCGCCGGTAGCTTTGCCGCCTCTAGGAGTTCGAGCACTTGCGCCTTGGTCTTGCCAGCGCACCAGTCCTGCATCAGATCGTTCAGGAAGTCACCGTGCGCCCAGCGCGCGTCGTCGTCGACGAAACGAGGGTCGTCGCTCAGCTCCTCACGACCGATCAACCGGCACCAGCGTTTGAACATCGGCTGACCGGCGATCTGCAGCAGCACCCAGCCGTCGGTCACCTCGTACAGATCACACGGCGCCACCGACGTACCGCGGTTGCCCATCCTCGGCTTGTCGACACCCAGCAGGTGCCGCTCGATGAGAAATGCATTGGACAGCATGAGCGCGGTCGGGAGCAACGCTGCCTCCACATGCTGGCCCTCGCCGGTCTGGATGCGATGGTAGAGCGCCATCATCACTCCGATGGTGAGGGTCAGCGCGGTACCGAAATCGGCTTGGGGCACCACAGTTCGGATCGGCAAGTCGGGCAGTCCCTGCCGGTACACGGCGCCGGACATGACCTGGCCTGCTCCGTCGAAGCCGATTCGGTCGCTGTACGGACCGCCTTCGCCAAATGCGCTGGCGCTGGCCAGAATGACGTTCGGATTGAGCTCGCACAGACTCTCGTAGTCCAGCCTGCTGGCGCGCATTCCCGCCAGTGGCATGTTGACGATCACCACGTCGGATTGCGCGACGAGCCGGCGGGTGACTTCCGCGCCCTCCGGTGTGGTGGAGTCCAACGTCAAGGAGCGCTTGTTGCGGTTGCATTGAAGAAACGTGCCGCCCTCGCCGCCGTCGGTGACGGACTGCACCCAGCGGTCTTCGCCGCCTTCACGTTTCTCCACCCGCACCACGTCGGCACCCATGTCGGCCAAGAGTGCACTGCACCACGGCGCGGCGATGAACCGTCCGTAGTCGAGCACCCGGACTCCGTCGAGCACGCCTACCATGACTCTCCTTGCGATTCGTGGAGTTTCATCGGTGGTGAGCGCCGGAAGAACTCCACAAATCACTAGACCTCGACGATGACGGCGCCGCCCTGGCCGCCACCCGCGCACATCGCGGCGACACCGATGCCGCCACCGCGCCGCTGCAGCTCGTAGACCAGCGTGGTCACCATGCGCGCACCGGATGCCGCGATGGGATGTCCCAGGCTGCAACCGCTGCCCGAGAAGTTCACCAGGTCCTCGTCGAGGCCGTACTCCTTGCACGCCGCGATGGGCACGGACGCGAACGCCTCGTTGATCTCCCACAGTGCGACGTCCGACGGCTTGAGTCCGGCCCGGTCGAGCACCTTGCCGATGACCTTGACGGCTCCGAGGCCGGTGTCGCGCGGGGCCACCCCTGCGGCGCCCCACGCCTTCACGGTGGCCATCACGCCGAGTTCGTTGGCCACGGCGTAGTCGCGATCGACCAGCGCGACTCCTGCGGCGGCGTCATTGGTTCCGCTGGCGTTGCCCGCAGTGATGGAGAAGCCCTCGATCTCGGGGTGCAGTACCTTGAGCCCGGCCAGCTTCTCTGCTGTGGTGTCCCGGCGGGGATGCTCGTCGACGCTGAATTCCACCACCGAACCATCCGGCAACGCGACCTTCATCGGCACGATCTCGTCGAGGAACTTGCCTGCGTCGATCGCCGCAACGGCCCGCTGATGCGACCGCGCTGCCCAGGCGTCCATCTCCTCGCGGGTGATCCCGGCCGCCTTGGCGGTGTTCCAGCCCACCGTGATGGACATGTCCTTCGCTGGCGCATCGGGCGTCTCGACGTGCGTCGGCGGCATCCACATGTCCGCGAATTCGAGTTCCGGGCCTGGGATGCGCATCTTCATCAGCGGCATCATCGATAGCGACTGGACGCCGCCGGCGATCAGCACGCGCTCCATCCCGGAACCGATCTGAGCCGCGGCGTTGCCGATCGCGGTCAGGCTGCCTGCGCAGTGCCGGTTGACGGCCTGTCCTGGAACCTGTTGCATGCCACAGGCATCGGCTGCGTAGCGCGCGAGATCGCCACCACCGTAGTGCGATTCGGCGAAGATGATGTCGTCGATCTCGTCGGGCGAGAGTCCGGCGCGGCGCACGACCTCGGGCAGGATCGTGGTGATCAGCGTTTCCGCGGACGTGTTCGCAAGAGTGCCCTTGAACGAGCGGCCGATGGCCGTCCTGGCGGCGCCAACGATGACGGGTGTGGACATGTGCGAAACCTCGCTTCGACGATTTAACGGCGTTACAAAAGTAACAGAAACTGTAGCGCTAACGGTAGGTGATGGGTGTCACTGGGGTTCGGGTACGTGGAAATGCTCATCACGCAGGCGAAACGCCTCCTTGGTGCCGTACTGGGCGCGAGTCTTCACGAAGTTGAACTCGCCCTCGGAGAACTGCAGGTTGGTGCCGTAGGCGTGGAACAGGTAGCTCGCCACCTCCTCGCCCTGGTAGGCCTGGCTCTGCTCGACCCACCGGAACGCCTCCTTGGCGATGACCACGCCGTCGGCGGGCATCTTGGCCACCTTCTGTGCCCAGTACCAGGCCCGGGCCGTGACGGCCTCGGGCTCACACGTCTCGGTGAAGACGCCGAGATGTTCGACCGCGCCGGCCTCGACGATGTCGCCGGTCAACAGCATGCGCCGCGCCAGCACCGGTCCGAGGCGGTGAAAGAACATGTGCAGGCTGCCCAAGGCCGGGCCGAGGAACCGCGTGGCAGGCATGCCGATCCTGGTGTCGCGTGCGATGACCGAGATGTCGGTCATCAGCGCCATTTCGAACCCTCCGCCGAGCGCGAAGCCGCTGATCTCGCCGACGGTCGCCTTCGGAAAGCCCATGAGGTTGTGGTAGAAGCCAAAGGACTTGCGGTCCACCGTGAGTCGCCGACGCTGACTCGGCCTGCCCTTCTTGGGTTTGGCGTCTTCGCCGGGGCGGTCGCCATACCAGCCGTACGCGTTGTTCATGTCGGCGCCGGTGGAGAAGACGCTCTCGGCCCCGCGCAGCAGTACCACCGTGATGTCGTCGTCCTCCGCCACGACGTCGAGGCAGCGGCCGACGGCGTCGCGCATCGTGGCGTCATACGAGTTCCGCTGTTTGGGGTTGTTGAACGTGATGGTCGCGATCCGGAGTTCGCGATCGACCTCGAAGAGCACCCGGTCATCGCCGCTGCCGTGGGTTGTCATGTGGGGGAGTTCCTTCCAGTCATCTCTGCGAGACGTGCTTGGCCTCGATGGTCTTGTCCAAGCCGAGCGTGCTGTGGCGCGCAACCGAAAGGTGATCGGTGGCCAGTCGGACCGCGCGGGCCTGGTTGCCATCCCGAATCGCGTCGACGATGCGGTGGTGGTCGCGCAGTGCGGCCCGCCGCGTCTTGCCCCGCACGTCCGGATCTCCACCCTCGCCGCTCCAGACCGCCGACTCGTGCGCCGACCAGATCAGCTCCAACGATCCGATCACCAGAATCGTCGACTCGTTCCCACACCGCGCCACCAAGGCTTCGTGGAAGCGTCGGGCGTTGGGCACGTACTGCGCGACGTCGTCGAAATGTGCTGTCTGGAATTCGAGTTCGGCTTCCAGATACGGCACGACCTCGGTCAGCCGGTCGTCACGCGCAGCGCATAGCGCCGCGCAGACGGGTTCGAGATGCATCAGCGCCGCGCTGACGTCGGCGGGTGAAGCGCCGCGCGTCTGGAGCACCATGCTGATCATGTGCGCCGTGCGCTCGGACGACGGCAGGTGGACGACGGCCCCGCCGACGTTCCCGCGCCGCACCGAGATGAGCCCGTCGGCCTCCAGGATGTGGATTGCTTCGCGCACGGCGGGCGGACTGACCCCGAACTCCTGAAACAGCGCCTCCTGCGTGGGCAGCACGTCGCCTTCGCGCAAGCGTCCGGACAGGATGTCCTCCCGCAGTTTCGAGGCGACGAGTTCGGCCACCCGGGGTGGACGGATGCGAGTGCCACCGAAGCGCGGGCCGTCGGCCATCCGTCACCTCCGCATCCGCATCCGCACACCGATCTTCCGTCGGCGGCCTTTCCTTGCTAACTTATACAAGATACCAATCGTGGCGCCTACTGTAGGGTTATCCGTAACGAACGGGAAGGGAACCCCCCACGGTGAGTCGACAAGTCGGCAACGACGCCGCTGACGGCTCGGTGACCGCAGTCCGGGACGGCGCCATTCTGCGCATCACACTTGATCGTCCGGCGTGGCGGAACTCGTTGAACCACACGATGATCGACCAGTTCGTCGAGGTGTTGACGGAAGCCGCCACCGATGACGGGCTGCGCGCCCTCCACGTCACGGGCGCAGGCGACGACTTCTGCACCGGCGCCGATCTGGTGGCGTCGAACAGCGGCACCGAACGCCCACGCACCGGTGACCTCGTCCGTCGCATCCCGCTGACGGCACACCGCGTCGTCGAACTGCTCCACACCATCGCGCTGCCCGTCGTGTGCACCGTACGGGGTTGGGCCGTGGGGCTCGGCTGCAATCTCGCACTGGCGGCCGACTTCACCGTCGCAGACACCGATGCGGTGTTCTGGGAACCGTTTCTCACCCGCGGCTTCTCCCCCGACTCCGGGTCGACGTGGTTGCTGCCGCGACTCGTCGGCTTGGCCAGGGCGCGGCGAATGCTCCTGCTTGGCGAGCAGGTCAGCGGCACCGATGCCGCCGACTGGGGACTGATTCATCACGCCGCCGCATCGGCCGAGTTGGATGCCGTCACCGAAGACCTGCTCGCGCGACTGGCGCAGGGGCCGACGGTGGCACTCGGGCTGGCGAAGCAGGCCATCAACTCAGCCCAGCACGCTCCCCTGGACCAGGCGATGAAGCAGGAGCTGTTCAACCTCGAACTCTCCTGCCGAACAACGGACTTCAAAGAAGGATTGGCGGCGCTCAGAGACCGCCGCCCACCCACCTTCAACGGCAGATGAAAGGGACCCACGACATGCCGGGTAAGGCTTTCGACGACATCCACTACGAAGTCGCCGGGCACACGGCCACGATCACGCTGAACCGGCCCCTAGCGCTCAACGCGCTCAGCCCACACATGATCACCGAGCTGCGCGCCGCCTACGACGAGGCCGAGCACGACGACAACGTCTGGACTCTGGTCGTCACGGGAACCGGCCGGGCATTCTGCACGGGCGCCGACGTCACGGAGATCCCAGAAGACGGCAAGGTCGTCTACGAACGGCCCTACCTGTCCACCTACGATCAGTGGGAGGCCCCGCAGGAAGGCACTCCGCCGTTCCGGACGATGGCCAAGCCGATACTGGCGGCGATCAACGGATTGTGTTGCGGTGCAGGCCTGGACTGGGTGACGACTGGTGACATCGCCATCGCTTCGGATCAGGCGACGTTCTTCGATCCACACGTGAGCATCGGCCTCGTCGCGGGACGCGAGATGGTGCGGCTCGCGCGTGTGCTGCCCCGCAACATCGCGCTTCGCATGTCACTCGTCGGCAAGCACGAGCGGATGAGCGCGCAGCGCGCCTACGACCTCGGCATGATCAGCGAGGTCGTGGAGCACGACCGGCTGCTCGAGCGGGCCCACCAGATCGCCGACATGGTGAATTCCAACGCGCCGCTGGCGGTGCGGGGCACGCGGCTGGCCATCCACAAGACCCTCGACCTGCCGCTCCACGAGGCCGAGATCCTCGCCGAGACGTTCCGCGAGCGTGTGGTCCGCACCGAGGACGCGCTGGAGGGGCCGAAGGCCTTCATGGAGAAGCGGGCTCCGAACTGGCAGTGCCGGTGATGAGCGCTTGCGCGAAGAACAGAGGGCGGTGATGAGCGCTTGCGCGAAGAACAGAGGGTTATGAGCAACTTCGACACGATCCAACTGGACGTCGACGCGGATTCCCGCGTTGCGACGATCACGCTGAACCGGCCAGAGCGGCTGAACTCCTTCAACCGGGCGATGTGCCACGAGATGGTGGACGTCTGGCGGGCGGTCAAGCTCGACGACTCGGTCAACGCCGTGGTGCTGCGCGCCACCGGCGACCGTGCGTTCAGTGCGGGGCTCGACATGAAGGAGTCCTACGGCCAGCCGACCAGCGTGTGGAACCACGAAGATCCGGGCGAACTGCTCAGCCCCAAGTGGCAGAAGATGTGGAAGCCCGTCGTGTGCGCAGTACAGGGCATGTGCACCGCGGGCGCCTTCTACTTCGTCAACGAGTCCGATGTGGTGATCTGCTCGACCGAAGCCACGTTCTTCGACTCGCACGTCAGCGCGGGACTCGTGTCGGCACTGGAGCCGGTCGGCCTCATGCGCCGGATCGGGCTCGGCGAGACGCTGCGAATGGCGCTGGTCGGCAACGACGAACGCGTCAGCGCAGACACCGCGCTGCGCATCGGGTTGGTGTCCGAGATCGTGGTGCGCGACCAACTGTGGACTCGGGCACGCGAAATCGCCGCGACCATCGCGCGCCATCCCACGTCGGCGACGCAGGGCACCGTGAAGGCCATCTGGGAGTCGCTGGACAAGCCCTACCGGGTGGCCCTCGATCAAGGGCTGATCTACACCCGGCTCGGAAATCCGCTTGGCACAGCCGAACTGGCGGCCCAATCCGACACGGACCGGCCCCTGCCGACGGTCAGGTGATGACGGATGAGCACCCGCTCAGCCAGCGCATCCAGCACGTGTTGTCGCTGCAGTCGGCCGCGCCGGCGGTCGAGTACGAGGGTGACTGGCACACGTGGGGCGAGCTGGCCGCGTTCGCGCACCACGTGTCCGAACTCGCGCAGCCGGGCCTTCAGGTCGGCGTGCTGCTGCGCAACCGGCCCGCACACGTAGCCACTCTGCTCGGGCTGTTGGTTTCTGGTGCCACGCTCGTCGTCATCAACCCGGCCCGCGGCGCCGAACGCACCCGCGCCGACATCGCGTCACTCGAGCTACCGGTGCTCATCGGTACGCCCGACGACGTCGACGCGCTTGTCGCCCCTTCACCCGCCACCACCGTCGTGACCATCACGGAGCTCGACACGGCGCCTGTCGTCACACCCGCCACGGTGTCCGGCATCGACCCGGGTCGATCCGGGGTGGCCGTGCGCATGTTGACCAGCGGCACTACCGGGCCACCGAAGCGGATCGACCTCACATATGACATGTTGGCGCACAGCGTCATCGGCGCAGAGGCACCCACCGAAGTCCGGTGCGGCGTAGCCATCGTCAACGCGCCGCTGGTGCACATCGGCGGCGTTTTCAGAGTGCTGCAGTGCGTCGCCGAGGCGCGCTCGTTCGTCCTGTTGGCGCGCTTCGAGCTCGACCGCTGGGCGGCTGCCGTCCGCACGCACCGGCCACGCGCCGTATCGCTGGTCCCCGCCGCGTTGCGGATGGTGCTGCACTCCGAACTCACCCGCGCCGATCTCGACAGCGTGCAAGCCGTCACGTCCGGAACGGCGCCGCTGGATGCCGACGACGCCGATGCCTTCACCGCGAAGTTCGGTATCCCGGTGCTGACGTCCTATGCAGCAACCGAGTTCGGTGGTGGGGTGGCCGGTTGGTCGTTGGCCGACCACAAGCAGTTCTGGGCCTCCAAGAGAGGCAGCGTCGGTCGGCCCAGCCTCGGCGCCCAGCTGCGTGTCGTGGCCGACGACGGCGCCGCAGTCGAACCCGGCCAGCCCGGGCTGCTCGAGGTGAAGCCCGGCCAGCTGGGTCCCACGACGGACTGGATTCGGACTACCGACCTGGCCCGCATCGACGAGGACGGGTTCTTGTGGATCCTGGGCCGGGCCGACCAGGCGATCATCCGAGGCGGCTTCAAGGTGATGCCCGACGACGTGCGCCTTGCGCTGGAACAGCACCCCGCGGTCCTTGGCGCGGCCGTGGTCGGATATCCGGACGACCGCCTTGGCGAAACACCCGTTGCGATGATCGAGCTGCGTGACGGTGCGTCCGTCGACCACGACGAGCTCACCGACTATCTCCGTAGCCGCTTGGCGCGCTACGAGATTCCTACCGCGATGGCCGTCGTCGAGCACATTCCGCGGACCCCTTCCGGAAAGGCGGAGCTGACCGCCGTGCGGCAATACTTCGCCGCCTTTCCCCACGGCGAGCATGGCTGAGGGGCCAGCCACGCTGGCCGGGGTGATCCGTGCGCAAGCGGAGGCGCGTGGCGATCACCCATTGCTAGTCTGCGACGGCGACCGGCTGAGTTACGAGGAGGCCGAACGTCGCTCGGCGGAGCTCGCGCGTGGGCTCATCGCACTCGGCGCTGGCAAGGGCACGCACGTCGGGATACTCCAGCCGAACGGCTCGGACTTCGTCACCGGCATGCTTGCCGCGGGGCGGATCGGCGCCGTCGTCGTCCCATTCACCACGTTCGCCACCGTGCGCGAGCTTCGTGACCAACTGGTGGACGGCGACGTGGCGATCCTGTTGTCCGCCAAGGCCTATCGCTCGCACGACTACGTCGCGCGGCTGGCCGAGGTAGCGGGCGGCGCCGTCAGTACCAGCGAGCGGCTGATGCGCCCAGCCGTGCCCCAGTTGCGGCACGTGATCTTCGACCTCGAACACCTCGGCCGATCCGGAGCCGCGATCGGCGAGGGTCTACTGCAGGCCAGCGAGGCCGACGTGGTCTTCGCAGACACCCTCGCCATCATCTACACGTCGGGTTCGACGAGCGCACCCAAGGGCGCGGTGCACACCCACGGTGCGCTGCTGACGCATCAGCGCAACCTCAACGCGGTGCGCGGGCTGACACCGGACGAAAGGCTCTTCTGCAACTCGCCCTTCTTCTGGGTGGGAGGCTTCGGATTCGGTCTGCTCGCCACCCTCGTCGCCGGGGCCACCCTGATCTGCTCCAACGCCGTCGACGCAGCCGATACCCTCGATCTGCTCGAGGAGCAGCGCCCGACCATGACGAACGGCTTCGTCGCCGCCGTCGCCCCCCTCGCCCGCCACCCGAGCTTCGCCGACCGTGACCTGTCGTCCATGCGCCGTGGCAACCTCTACGCGATCATGCCGCCCGACACCCGGCCCGCCGATCCCGAACTGCGGCACAACATGCTCGGCATGACCGAGGCAGGCGGCACCTTCCTGCTCAGCGCCGACGAAGCCGACCAAGGTGAGCAACGACGCGGTTCGTTCGGCACGCCGGCACCAGGTTTCGAGACGATGATCGTCGACCCCGACACCGGCGGGCAGACCGCGCTGGGCCATCCAGGCGAGTTGTACATCCGCGGACCCTTCGTGATGCAGCGCTACCACGGGCGCAGCCGCGAGGAGTGTTTCGACGCCGACGGTTGGTTTCACACCGGCGACCTGGTCCGCGCCGACGCCGACGGATTCGTCTACTACCTCGGCAGGCGTGGAGCGATGATCAAGACCGCGGGTGCAAACGTGTCACCCATCGAGGTCGAGAAGGCGATCGCCAGGGTGACCGGCGCAGTCGCCCACGTCATCGGACTGCCCGACGCCGATCGCGGTCAGTTGGTGGCTGCGGTGGTCGTCGTCACCGACGATCAGCCCTTCGACGAACGGGTATTGCGCGAGGGACTGGCGCGCGAGCTGTCGTCGTACAAGATCCCCCGCAGGATCGTCGCGGTGCCTCCCGCGCGCATCCCGCAGCTGTCCAGCGGCAAGGTCGACACCCGCGAACTTTCGAGGTTGTTCGATGGTTGACACCATCGACGAACTGCTCCGGCGTCGCGCCGCCGAAGACGCCACCAAACCGGCGGTCGTCGACCCGACGAGACGAATCACGTACGCGGAACTGGATTCCACCACGCGAGAGCTCGCCGGCCGATTCGTCGAGTCCGGAGTCGGCAAGGGCAGCCGGGTTGGGCTGGTGATGCCCAACGGCGTCGAATGGGTGCAGCTCGCGCTGGCGCTTGCCCGGGTGGGCGCCGTGCTGGTCCCACTGAGCACGTTGCTAGCGCCGAACGAACTCGTCGCACAGTTGCGCGTCGCCGCCGTCCAATTCCTGGTCACCGTCGAGGAGTTCCGCGGTCATCGCTACCTCGACGAACTGCGTGCCGAGTTGGACGACCCAGCGCTCGGCGGCGGATCCGCGTATCTCACCGCGCTGCCTGCGCTACGCCACGTCTGGACTGCCGACTCCGGCTCGACCTTGCCCGCGGACGATACGGCCAGGGCCGTGGCGGCCGCGTTGGCCGCGACGGTCACGCCGAGCGATCCGCTGGCGATCATGTTCACCTCGGGAAGCAGCGGAATGCCCAAGGGGGTCATACACTCTCACGGCAGTGCACTGGGAGCGGCCCGCTCCGGCCTGGGACCACGATGTATCGACTCCGACACCAGGCTCTATCTTCCGATGCCGTTCTTCTGGGTCGGCGGCTTCGGCAGCGGCCTCCTGTCGGCGCTCTTGGCACGCGCCGCGCTGGTGACCGAGCCGATGCCCGAGCCCGAGTCCACCTTGCGGTTGCTCGAACGCGAAGGGGTCACGCTGTTCCGCGGCTGGCCGGACCAGGCTGAAACCTTGGCGCGCAAGCCGATTCGATCGGCGCCGACCTGTCTGCACTGCGGCCGGGCAGCCTCGAGGCGCTGCTGCCCGCGGCCGAGCGGGCCGCCCCCGGCGCCAGGGCGAAGCTGTTCGGGATGACCGAGTCGTTCGGTCCGTACTGCGGCTATGCCGCCGATACCGATATGCCCGCCTCCGCGTGGGGTAGTTGCGGTACTCCGTTCGCGGGCATGGCGGTTCGAGTCGTAGACGTCGACACCGGGCGGCCGGTCGGCACGGACGAGCTCGGCGAGCTTCAGCTTCGCGGGCCGCACACGTTGCGCGGAATCTGCCGCCGAAGCCGCGAGCAGACCTTCACCGCCGACGGCTACTACCCCACCGGCGACCTCGCCCGGCTCGACGCGGACGGCTTCCTGTTCTTTCACGGCAGATCCGACGACATGTTCAAGGTCAGCGGAGCCACCGTGTATCCCAGCGAGGTGGAGCAGGCCCTACGCGCCCTGGACGGCGTGGACAGCGCATTCGTCACCAATGTGTCTGGAGCTCGGGGCGACCGCTTGGGTGCCATGGTGGTCTGCGACGTCGCACGCACGACGGCGGATGCGCTGCGCGCGTCGGCACGAAAGGCGTTGAGCTCCTTCAAGGTCCCGACGGTGTGGCTGCTGGTCGATTCGAACGGGCAAGTACCTCGCGGCTCGACGGGCAAGGTCGACGTCCGTCGGCTCCGTGACATGCTCTCCAGAACAACGGAATTGGATTCACGAGGCCCGCGAGCTGAGCGGCGCGCGATGAGGCGCGAACGAAAGGAAGATTCATGACGGGCAAACTCGAGGGCAAGGTCGCCTTCATCACCGGCGCGGCGCGGGGTCAGGGCCGGGCACACGCGGTCCGGATGGCCGAGGAGGGCGCGGACATCATCGCCGTCGACCTTGCCGGCCGGGTCGCACCGAGCGTCAAGTACGACCCCGCCACGGGAGCAGACCTCGCCGAGACCGTTCGGCTGGTACAGGCCACCGGGCGCCGCATCCTCACCTCCGTGGTGGACACCCGCGACTACCCCGGCCTCGCCAAGGCCGTCAGCGACGGTGTCGCCGAATTGGGTCGGCTCGACGTCATCGTCGCCAACGCCGGTATCGCGGTGCCCCAGACGTGGAACGAGATCACGCCGGAGTCGTGGGGCGACGTCATCAACGTCAACGTGACCGGTACGTGGAACGCCGTCATGGCGGGCGCACAGAAGATCGTCGACGGCGGGCGCGGAGGTTCGATCATCCTGATCAGCTCGGCCGCCGGGCTCAAGATGCAGCCGTTCATGGTCCACTACACCACCAGCAAGCACGCAGTGACCGGCATGGCGCGGGCGTTCGCCGCCGAACTGGGCAGGCATTCGGTTCGGGTCAACAGCGTGCACCCCGGTCCCGTCGCCACCGATATGGGTTCGGGCGACATGATGTCCGAGATCGGCCGGACCATGGAGTCCTACCCGCAGTTGTCGAGCATGCTTCTCGGCTTCCTCACGATGGGCATCGCCGAGGCGGGCGACATCGCCGATGCCGTGCTCTGGCTGGCCAGCGACGAGTCGAAGTTCGTCACCGCAGCGGCCATCCCCGTCGACGGCGGAACCACCCAGTACTGACCGCGGCAGTACTGACCGCCGAGGAGCCCGCGAATCAACGGGTCGCGACGGCAGGCGCGAGCGCTCGGGTCAGGAACGCCACCTGGTCGTCACAGACCTTGTCGAACCATTCGTTTCCCGGCCAGACGTCGAAGTGGTCACACGGGTAGTGGTGTACTTCGCCCCGGCCCGCGACCGCGGTCTTGACGACGGAGGCGGCGGGCACGTACCGATCGAAGTCGCTGACCTGAACCAGCAGTCGGCACTTGAGCCGTTTGGCCGCCGGGGTGGCCCGAATCCCGCCCAGCTCGAGCCCGACGGCGGAGTCGACCTCGTTGCGCCACGGCGGTCCCGCCAGCGCGGTGTAGCTCTCGTAAGCTCCGTCGAGCGCCAATGCGCCGCGTTCGTCGGAGTAGGCGACCAACGGCATCAGCTTGGCGCCCTGCCGCGGGCGACGGACACCTTGCTG
This sequence comes from Mycobacterium sp., assembly GCA_025966225.1. Classification (GTDB taxonomy): domain Bacteria; phylum Actinomycetota; class Actinomycetes; order Mycobacteriales; family Mycobacteriaceae; genus Mycobacterium. The sequence goes on from JAOPVI010000226.1 coordinate 45,500, forward strand.
GCCACGCCGGTGGCCATCCACGACAGGGCAGTCAGCACGCTGCGCTGCCCGATCGCGGCCCGCGGCGAAGCGCTCGGCGACGGTTCCAGCCCCGAGTCCTTGGTGCCGCCGAAGCCGTGCGCCATCACCACCATCGCCCGACCGTTCGGGCCCGTCATCCGATCGGACTCGGCGCGGAAATGTCAAGCGTGGCAACGCACGCCGTGGGAGTCGAACGTGACTTCGGCGTAGCTCATGCCGGCTCTCCAGACTGCTCGGACAGGTCGGTGATTCCGTAGACCGAGCTAAGCCAGATGGCCGCCGCTCCGTCCTTCAACTGTGCACTGGTCAGCGTGCCGCCGAGCGTCAGCCGCTCCAGCAACCGGTCGTTGACTTCGAGCAGCACGGCCGCGAGCACGTCGGGGTCCAGCCCGTCGGGGGCCCGCCCCGCCGCCCGGTCGGTGCGAATCATCTCGGCGATCGACTCCGTGAACGACTCCCGGGCGCCATCCCAGATGTCACGCACCGACGTACTGGATCCGCGCACCTCGAGCATCGCCTTGAAGAGGTGGTGATGTCGGGCTCGCATCGCGAACAAGCCGTCGAGCATCGCGCAGATGCGGTTCCGGGGAGAATCCACTGTGGACGTGAAATGTTCGTTCACGACGATGGTTTCGTCAATCATGCGTTCCATGAGCGCGGCGACCGCGGCGCCCTTGTTCTCGAAGTAGAAGTAGAAGGCCGAGCGCGTCACGCCGGCCTGTTTGGAGATCTCGGCGATGTTGATCGCCTCGAGGCTCGACTCCTGCAGCCAGGTGTCCAGCGCGTCCAGGATGGCCTCGCGCCGGTAGTCGCTGCGCTGGGGCGGTCGCCGATCGGTCTGTGACCTCACGAGTGCACCGGTTGCCGCATGTCGGCCCGCTTCATCCCGGCGGGCAGTTCGCGCGCGCGCATGTCGTGCTCGTAGTGGAAGTAGTCCACCTGCTGGGTGTGCCGCGCACTACCGGTGCAGTGGCCGGTGTAGAGCTCTTGGTCGGCGTCGATGACGCGTTCCATCTGATCGGCCGAGGGCAGTGCATAGCGGCCGATGGCATAGGCGGCGAGGCAACGCGATTGGCACTCGACGAATGGAAACGACGTCGGTATCGCCTGGGCGAACCCGATGAACGCGAGGTCCTCGAGGCCGGGCGCGAACATGCGCTTGTAGAGCCGAATGCTGTTGTCCGGCGCGCCGATGAAGCCGGGATCGAAGAACGGGAACGTGATGTTGTAGCCGGTCGCGTAGATGATCACGTCGAACTGGCCGCTGGTTCCGTCGTCGAAGTGCACCGTGTCTCCTTGATGTCGGTGTGGTGCGGAAAGGACGGGTAGTGCGCCGGCATGGGAAAGTCCTTGAACGACAACATCTGCCGGGAGGTGTCGATGTGCAGCGAACGGTATGCGCTGCTGTGTCCGTTCGGGTTGCCGAACGCCCAGTTGCCACCGATGCGGTCGGACGTCTCAAACGTGGTGTACGGGACGCCGTAGTCCTTCAGCATCTTTCCTGCGGTCAATCCGCTGATGCCTGCACCGATGACCGCGGTGCGCGGGTGAGCCTTGTCCACTGCCGCTCCTCGGGGTTCTGCGGGACATTATCAGCCGATTTGACGTACGTCAACGAGTTCTGACAACTGTCAATTGCATGGTTCGCTAACGTATGGCCATGGCGGACATCGACTATCCCTCGGCCCACGGAACCGTGCCCGCATACCTCGCGATTCCGGAGGGCGACGGCCCATGGCCGGCCGTCGTCGTCCTGCACGACGCGATGGGCATGACGGAAGACATCCGGCGAATCACCGACCGCTTCGCCGCCAGCGGCTACCTCGCACTGGCCCCAGCGCTCTACCGCCGCGGCAACCGGGTGAGATGCGTCGTGGCGACCTTCCGGGCGTCGCTCACTGGCGGAGGTTCGGCCGTCGACGCAATCGTCGCAGCCCGCGATCAGTTGGCCGCCGACCCGCGCTGCACCGGGATGGTTGGCTCGATCGGCTTCTGCCTTGGCGGCGGCTTCTGCCTACAGTTGGCACCACGCGGGGTGTTCGACGCGACCGCACCGAATTACGGCGTCGTGCCGAAACTGCCTGACCTCACCGGCGCGTGCCCCGTGGTCGCCAGCTACGGCGGGCGCGACGGGATGCTGCCAGGGGCGGCGGCCCGACTGGAGGCCGAACTCGCTCGCGCCGACGTCCCGCGAGACGTCAAGGAGTACCCGAACGTCGGCCACGGTTTCATGAACGACTGGGGCTACCCCCAGGTCGTACAGTTCGTCGAACGCATTGCGGGGCTGTCTTATTCACGCCCGGAGGCCGAAGACGCCTGGGTTCGCATCCTGACGTTCTTCGACGAGCACCTCAACGCCTAAAGCGTGTCGAACAACTGGGTGCGGTCGAGTCGTCGTAGTAGGAGGGCGATTGGCTAAGGATGAGGAATCCTGCGTGGGCTTGGAGGGTGGTTTCGTAGTGGCGGTCCAGGCGCCGGCAGTAGTTGATCCAGCCGTTGGTGCGTTCGACGACCCATCGGCGCGGTTGCACGATGAACCCGCGGCCGGGTTTTAGCCCAGACACGATGTCGACGGTGACGCCGGCCTTGGCGGCGGCGTCAGCGACAGCGGATCCGGTGTAACCCTTGTCCGCCCAGACGTGGGTGGTGGTTGGTGCGATGCGTTTGGCCTGTCGCAGCAGTGTTGGCCACGGGGCCCGGTTTGTGTCGGTCGGAGGTGGGATGCTCATCAATGATGACGCGTCACACCACGTTCCGGTTCTGTCTCGACCCGACGGTCGAGCAGCACGAGGTGCTGGCCCGCCACGCCGGGGCGTCCCGGTTTGCGTTCAACCAGTGCCTACGGATCGTCAAGACTGGGCTCGCCCAGCGCACGACCGCCCCGGACGTCACGGTGCCGTGGTCGGGGTTCGATCTGATCAACGCGTTCAACGCGTGGAAGACAACCGAGGCCGCCGGCCGGGTCATCGCCGTCGACACCCACGGCGTCGCAGCGGTCGGGGTGACCGGGTTGTCGTGGCGGTCGCAGGTGTGTCAGCAGGTGTTCGAGGAAGCCGCCGTCGACCTCGGTCGAGCGTTGACCGCGTGGTCGGACTCCCGCTCGGGCAAGGGAAAGGGTAAGCGGGTCGGGTTCCCCCGGTTCAAGAAGAAGACCAGCACGACCCCGTCGTTTCGGCTACGCAACAAACACCCCAAGAGCGGCACGTCGGCGATCCGCGTCGGCCAGCACGATCGTCCGCGCTCGGTCATCCTGCCCGGCATCGGCCCGATCGCAGTGCACGGGGACACCCGCCGGTTGCGCCGCATGCTGGCCAACGGCCGCGCGAAGATCTGCTTCGCCACCGTGTCCCACCGCGCCGGGCGGTGGTGGGTGTCGCTGAATGTCGAGGCTGCCGACCTGCATCCGGCCCACCACCACAGCCCGCGCACCGACGGCGACGACGGTGGCTGGGTGGGTGTGGACCGGGGTCTGTCGGCGTTCCTGGTCGCGGCCACCAGCGACGGCGCCGAAGTCGCGCGTGTCATCGACGCCCCCAAGGCCCTCGCCGCGGGCATGAAGAAGCAACGGCGACTAGCGAAACGCTTGTCGCGCTCACAGAAGGGATCACGCAACCGCGGTGAGGCCGCCGCGAAACTACGGCGTCACCACCATCACGTCGCGAACGTGCGGCGCCATTTCCTGCACCAGGTCTGCAACGCGTTGGTCAAGACCCACGACCGGCTCGTCCTCGAAGACCTCAACGTGTCCGGGATGCTGCACAACCACCACCTGGCCCGCGCTATCTCCGACGCGGGCTGGGCCGAGTTCGCCCGCATCGTGGGCTACAAGCAGGCCTGGCGGCACGGCACGGTCGTGCTGGCTGACCGCTGGTTTCCCTCCAGCAAGCGGTGCTCGCACTGCGGGACCGTCCGCGGCGATCTGACGCTGGCCGATCGGGTGTTCACCTGCAGCTGTGGGTATTCGGCCGATCGCGACCTCAACGCCGCGGTCAACCTCGCGTGCTGGGGCCAGCAGCACCACCATGATTCACCCCACGATCCCCGGACCCCCAAGCAACGGGGCCGGGCCACCAACGCCCGCCGACGGGACGGCACTGACCAGCACCCCACGTGTGCCGGTGAAACCAGCCCGAAAGACGCGGGAACCGACGTTCACACCGCACCAGCGGCCTGAACCGACGACGCCCGAGAAGGGCGGTGCCGACCACTCACCAGAGTTGATCGACACGCTTTAGGAGCGATTCCGTCAGGGACCGATGACCCCGCGCTCGATCAGATGGTCGGTGAGCGGCGCGACTCCGACGGTGAAGTGTTCGGCCATCGCACTCCTGGCGAGCTCCGAGTCCCGCGCTTCAAGCGCAGCGATGACGGCGCGATGGTCCCTGATCGACTGGTCGGGCCAGCCGTGCAACGTCGGAAACACCGACTCGGGCGCATAGCGGGTGATGCCCGACATGAACTGCGTCAGCTTGGGTGAATCGCCCGCGACGTTGATGGTGCGGTGGAAATCGTGATTGAGCCGCACCGTGTGCTCCAGGTCGGTCTGCTCGTAGGCCAGCTCCAGTTCGTCCTGGATGGCCCGCAGTGCGGCCAGCTGGTCGTTGGTGATGTGCTCGGCGGCGCGCGCGGCGAGTTCGCCGCCGATGAAGGCCTGTACCTTGGCGACGTCGGCGAGGTCGCGTGCCGTCACCTCGAGCACCATGAACCCGCGCCGCGGATGTTGGACCAACAGCCCTTCGGCTCGAAGGTTGAGCAACGCCTCCCGAACCGGCGTCACGCTGATCCCGAGCTCGACCGCGAGTTGATCCAGCCGCAGAAACTCACCTGCCCGGTACGCGCCCGTGAAGATCCGCCTTCGGACGTAGCGCGCAACGTCTTCGGACAGTTGCGGCCTGGCGGCGAACTCCGGCTCAGATGCGGTACTCATTGAGCAGACTCTTGCTGATGATGGTCTTCTGGATTTCGCTGGTGCCCTCGCCAATCAACAGGAACGGCGCGTCGCGCATGAGCCGCTCGATCTCGTACTCCTTGGAGTATCCGTAACCGCCATGGATGCGGAAGGCCTGCTGCGTGACCTCCGAACAGAACTCGCTGGCGAGGTATTTCGCCATCCCCGCCGCGACGTCGTTGCGCTCGCCCGAGTCCTTCAGGCGCGCGGCGTTGACCATCATCAAATGCGCTGCTTCAACCTTCGTCGCCATCTCGGCGAGCTGGAACGCGATGGCCTGGTGTTCGGCGATGGGCTTGCCGAACGTGCTGCGTTGCTGGGCATACCGGGCCGCGAGCTCGAATGCCCGGATCCCCACACCGCACGCCCGCGCGGACACGTTGACGCGGCCGACCTCGATGCCGTCCATCATCTGGACGAAACCCCGTCCAGGTTCGCCGCCGAGCACGTCGTCGGCAGCGGCCTGGTAGCCATCGAAAACGAGTTCGGTGGTGTCGACGCCCTTGTAGCCAAGCTTGTCGATCTTGCCGGGGATGAGCAACCCGGGCGCCACCTCGCCGAAGCCAGCGGGCTTCTCCACCAGGAACGCGGTGAGGTTGCGGTGCGGTTTGTCCGCTCCCTCATCGGTTTTCACCAGCGCGGCCACCAGCGTGGAACTGCCGCCGTTGGTCACCCACATCTTCTGACCGGTGATGGTGTAGCCGCCATCGGGATTGCGAACGCCCTTCGTGCGGATGGCCGCGACGTCGGAACCCAACTCGGGCTCAGACATCGAGAAGGCCCCTCGCACCTCGCCCGTCGCCATCCGCGGGAGGAAGCGCTGCTTCTGCTCGTCGGTGCCGTGCTGACGGAGCATGTACGCGACGATGAAGTGGGTGTTGATGACCCCGGACACGCTCATCCATCCGCGCGCAAGCTCTTCCACGCAGAGCGCGTAGATGAGCAGGGACTCGCCAAGCCCGCCGTACTCCTCGGGGATCATCAACCCGAAGAGCCCCAGCTCCTTCATCTGGTCGACGATGTGCTGCGGATAGGTGTCCGAGTGCTCGAGTTCCTGCGCGTTTGGGATGACCTCCTTGTCCACGAACCGTCTTACCGTGGAGAGGATTTCGGTCTGGAACTCGGTGAGCCCGATCGTTTGCGCCAGCTTGGTCATGCGCGATCCCACTCCGCTTCTCGCCTTGTCACGAAGCCACCCTCTCGAAGACGGCGGCCAGTCCTTGCCCTCCGCCGATGCACATTGTTTCGAGGCCGTACCTGCCGCCGCGACGGTCGAGTTCACGGGCCAGGGTGGCCAGCATCCGACCACCGGTCGCCCCCACCGGATGCCCCAACGAGATACCCGAACCCTGGACGTTGGTGCGGTCGAGATCGCCTGCACCGAACTTCCACTCGCGCATCACCGCCAAGGCCTGCGCGGCGAATGCCTCGTTGAGTTCGATCAGATCCATGTCGGCGAGCTCGAGCCCAGCGTTCCGCAACGCCAATTCGGTCGCGGGCACTGGGCCGATGCCCATGACGTTGGGCGGCACGCCCGCGACGCCCCAGGAGACGAGCCTCACCAGCGGCCTGAGGCCCAGTTCGGCCGCCTTCTCTGGGGTGGTGACGAAGCACATCGAGGCCGCGTCGTTCTGGCCGCTGGCGTTCCCCGGCGTGACGGTGGCTTCCGGATCCTGTTTCACCAACATCGGTTTGAGCTTGCTCAACGACTCCACCGAGGTATCCGCACGCGGGTGCTCGTCGGTGTCGATCACCTCGTCGCCGCTGCGGCTAGTAACCGTGACCGGGATGATTTGGTCGGCCAGCAGCCCCTCCGTCTGCGCGGCGACCGCGCGCCGGTGGGACCTGACGGCCAACTCGTCCTGCTCGGCGCGCGAAATCCCGTACTGCCGACGGAGGTTCTCCGCGGTCTCGATCATGCCGCCGGGCACCGGGTAGTCCCCTCCTCCGGCCGTGGTCCTGCCGCGGTTCAGCGCGTCGTGCACCTTGACGCCGCCGCGGGATCCGCCCCAGCGCATGTCGGTGGAGTGGAACACCACGTTGCTCATGGATTCCGCGCCGCCCGCGACGACGAGGTCGTGCTGTCCGGTCGCCACCTGCATGCAGGCCTGGATGACGGCCTGCAGGCCCGAACCGCAGCGGCGGTCGAGCTGCATGCCGGGCACCGTCACGGGAAGGCCAGCGTCGAGCCCGACGACACGGCCGATCGCGGGCGCCTCCATGCTCGGATAGCAGTGGCCGAGAATGACGTCCTGCACGGCGTCGCGCGCAACGCCGGTGCGCTCGAGCAGTCCACTGAGCGCCGCGACGCCGAGCTCGACGGCGGTCAGAGACTTGAACATTCCGCCGTAGCGGCCGATGGGCGTGCGGACGGGTTCGCAGATGACTGCGGACGCGAGGAGCGATGACGTAGTAGCTTCACCCATCAGATGTGTCTGCCGCCAGTCACTTCGAGCACCGTGCCGGTCATGTACGACGACAGGTCCGAGGCAAGGAAGAGTGCGACCTTGGCCACCTCGTCGGGTTCGCCGGCGCGGGCCATCGGAATCTCCGCCAGCTTGGCGTCCCAGATCCGTTGCGGCATGGCCTCTGTCATCGCCGAGCGGATCAGGCCGGGCTGAATCGCATTGATGCGCACGCCGAGGTGGGCGACCTCCTTGGCCGCAGCCTTGGTCATGCCGACGATGCCCGCCTTGGCTGCGGAGTAGTTCGTCTGGCCGATCAGGCCGACCTTGCCCGATATCGACGAGATGTTGATGATCGCGCCGCTCTTCTGCTCGCGCATGATGTCGGCAGCCTTTCGGGTGCCGTTCCAGGTGCCCTTGAGGTGCACGGAGATGACCTGATCGAACTGCTCCTCGGTCATCTTGCGCATGGTGGCGTCGCGCGTGATGCCCGCGTTGTTGACCATGACGTCGAGCCCGCCGAACGTGTCGACGGCCGCGGCGATGAGTGCCTCGACCTCGGCAGCGTTGGTCACGTCGCAGCGCACCGCCGCGGCGACACTACGGCCGCCGAGCTTCTGCACGGCCGCATCGGTGGCAGCTGAGTCGAGGTCGCCGAGCACCACGCGGGCCCCTTCGGCGACGAAGCGCTCGGCGATTGCGAAGCCGATTCCCTGCGCTCCTCCGGTGACCACAGCGGTCCGTCCGTCAAGCAATCCCATGGGTGCTCCTGCCCTTCTGTAGCCTGCTCCGGCGCTCCGGTATGGAACATAAAATATGATATTCGTTGTACAAAGCCAAACCGGCAATCGCCCCCATCAGGAGTACGACGCATGGCAGACCCGACTGACGCCGCCGTAGACGAACACGACTTCCGCGACATCCTCGATGCGACCCGGCACTTCGTTCGATCCGTGGTCATGCCCCGCGAGCTAGAGGTCATGAACGAGAACAAGGTGCCCGACGACATCCGGGACCAGGCGAAGAAGATGGGCTTGTTCGGCTACGCGATCCCCCAGGAATGGGGCGGGCTCGGGCTCGACATCGCCCAGGACGTCGAGCTGGCGATGGAATTCGGCTACACGACGCTGGCGCTGCGCTCAATGTTCGGCACGAACAACGGCATCGCAGGCCAGGTGCTGGTCGGCTTCGGCACCGACGAGCAGAAGACTCGCTGGCTGGAAGGCATCGCCTCGGGTGACGTCGTCGCCGCGTTCGCATTGACCGAACCAGGTGCGGGATCCGATCCCGCGGGCCTGCGGACGAAGGCCGTTCGCGACGGCGACAGCTGGGTGATCACCGGACGCAAGCAGTACATCACCAACGCACCGACCGCCAACCTCTTCATCACCTTCGCCCGCACCCGGCCCGCCGACTCCGACGGCCCAGGCATCGCGGTGTTCCTAGTGCCCGCCGAGACCGCGGGCGTCGAGGTCGGCGCCAAGGACGCCAAGATGGGTCAGGAGGGCGCGTGGACGGCAGATGTGAACTTCGACGAGGTCAGAGTCGGTCAGGACACGCTCATCGGCAGCGCCGAGGACATCGGGTACCGCGCGGCGATGACCTCGCTGGCGCGTGGCCGCATCCACATCGCGGCGCTGTCGGTCGGTGCTGCCCAGCGTGCACTCGACGAATCGGTCACCTATGCCGCGACCGCGACCCAGGGCGGCACCCCCATCGGTGACTTTCAATTGGTGCAGGCGATGCTCGCCGACATGCAGACCGGGGTGATGGCGGGCCGCGCCCTGGTCCGTGACGCCGCCAGGATGTGGGTGTCGGGCGAGGACCGCCGGATCGCCCCGTCGACCGCGAAGCTGTTCTGCACCGAAATGGTCGGCAAGGTTGCCGACCTGGCCGTGCAGGTCCACGGCGGCGCCGGATACATGCGTGACGTCCCCGTCGAGCGCATCTACCGCGACGTTCGTTTGCTGCGTCTGTACGAAGGCACCAGCGAGATCCAACGCCTCATCATCGGCGGCGGGCTGGTCCGCGCCGCGAAGCGACCCTCGTGACGCCGCAGTAGGGGGCCAGCCCCAGGTAGCTGCCGCGTCAGCGTGCAGGTGTCCGGACGACGCCACCGGGGCCATCAGGCGATGTAGCGGACGATCGACTCGGCCACGGCGGCCGGCTTGTCGGAGCCCTCGATCTCCACGGTCACGGTCATGGTGGACTGTGCCGCCCCCTCCAGCTGGGTGACCGACGTGAGTTCCGCCCGCGCCCTGAGCCTGGCCCCAACCTTGACCGGGGTGATGAATCGAACCTTGTTGTAGCCGTAATTGACGGCCATGGCAATATTTTCCACGGTGTACAACTGCTGAGAGAAGTGCGGAAGTAACGACAACGTCAGCAAACCATGGGCGATCGTTCCGCCGAACGGACCACCCGCCGCCTTGGCGGGGTCGACGTGGATCCACTGATGGTCATCGGTGGCATCGGCGAACGTATTGACCCGATCCTGGCTGATCTCCACCCAGTCGGTCGGCCCGAGCTGGCTGCCCTGCGCGCCAGCGAGTTCATCGAGACCGGTGAAAACCTTCATCACTTCTCCTCACGACGGGATCGTGGCGGCATACACCGCCACGTACTACATCTAGTGCCTTTGATGCCCTCGACACAACAACCTTTCCGCGATTTCTGTCGCGAGTTCGCGGATAGGCTCCAAAATACCGATTATGCAGCCAAAACAGTATTGGCACGCATTGCCAGCTATTTTCATGTTCTTTGCCAAAGGCGGCGACTCTGGTTCAAAAGTCTAACGCCATCCCAAAACCGCAACCTATGGGTCGATTCGGGGGCAGTTTGGACCCGATACTGAATGAGCAAACCGCGTGCCGCCGGGCGGCAAAAACCGCCAGCACGCTGCGACATCGGTAAGCGCCTAGCACAACTAGCGAATGAGGCAAGAATGCGCGCTCCCTCCCTCGAATTCGAATCCCGCTACGATTTCGCGATCGCCGAGAGGCTAAGTTGGTGGGATCCCGATTCGCAATGCACGCTCGTGATATCGAGCCCTGCGGCCGACCCCCAACTGTGGACGGAGTATCTACGTGGCGCCCACCACAGCTATCGAAAGCACGGTGTCGAGCAAGCTCTTGACGTAGCCGCAATCCGCGACGGATCGGACACGGTGATGTTCTGGGCCACCCTCGACGACACGGGCCGGGTCATCGGGGGCGTCCGTGCCAAAGGACCATTGACGTCCGCCGACGACTCGCATGCGGTCATCGAATGGACGAATCATCCCGGGCAGCCCGCCGTCCGCAAGATGATCTCCGATCGCATCCCGTTCGGCGTTCTCGAGATGAAGTCGGCGTGGGTCACCGACGACCGCGATCGGGCCAGGCCGATCACGCAGGTGCTCGCACGCAGCGGTTTTCACGCGATGGCGATGATGGACGTCCAGTTCTGCATGGCGACGTCGGCGCCTCACGTGCTCGAGCGCTGGCGGTCCTCCGGTGGCGTCGTGGCACCCATCCCGGCGGCGGCGTATCCCGACGAGCGCTACCGCACCAAGATGATGTGGTGGGACCGGCGCACCTTCGCGAATCAGGCTGAGCCAGAACAAGTGTCGAAAATCCTCCAGGAGACGGAGTCGATCTCCAGGTTGGCCATGGCAGGGTGACCCCAACGAGTGTCAGCGCTCTGACTGACGCGCGGCGCCGATCACCCACGAGGTTGAAGCCGCTTCGGGCCGACGCCACGCTCCGGCTTCGTCGACTCGCCGAAACAGCAAGCAGCGCGCGGGCCTCTTGGGGACCTGGTCGGCGGCCCAGTTTGCTCGCTTCGCATCGCCACGGCGAGCGATCACCGAGGGCCGGCGCCTGGACCGCGACCCACTTCGCCGCAGCCACGACACAACATCGCGCGAACGGAAATTCGCTGGCGCGCCCACGCATGGACGGTCGGCCCGTATCGACGTGCGGAGGTCAACCCCCCCGGGCGCTGACGATTGACGCCTGCGGCAGATAAGCTCGCTCGGATGTCCGCCGAGAAACACCCCCTCAGCCTGGAGCGATTGGTCACCACCGTCGCTGCCCGGCTGATGGCGGCGAACGCGGCCACGTCCGTGAAGGTCAGCGAAGAGGTGCTCTCCGTGCTCGTCGAGTACTTCGACGTCGACGTGAGCTTCCTCCGCTACAACGACCACTCGATTCGGGCCTCGCTCCTGGTCGCGGAATGGCCCGTCCGGCCAGACATCCCCGATCCCGATCCGCTGGGCGTCGTGTACTTCGTCGACGCCGATCCCGTATTCGCGGCGTCCGAACACGGCAAGACGCCGCTGGTGTTCCGGCCGGACGACGAGGTCTACCAGAAGCGCATCGAAGAAGGCCGCTACGTCCCCCAAACCTCAATGGCGGCAGCCCCATTGGTATCGGGTGAGTTGACGACCGGCATCATCGGATTCGTCAAGTTCGGCGACAGGGAGTGGCGCGACGACGAGCTCAACGCGCTCGAAGCGATCGGCTCGCTCTTCGCCCAGGTGCAGGCCCGGGTGAACGCCGAGGATCAACTTCGTCACCTCGCCGAGCACGATGATCTGACCGGGCTGTGCAACCGGCGCGCGCTGCTCGCGCATCTGGAAGCCCGGCTTCAGCCGGGGCGCCCCGGGCCGGTGTCGGCGCTGTTCTTCGACTTGGACCGCTTGAAGACGGTCAACGACTATCTCGGCCACACCGCTGGTGACTGGTTCCTCCAGGCGATGGCCGAACGGCTCAAGGCGAACGTCGATGCGGCCACCCACATCGCGCGGCTCGGTGGCGACGAGTTCGTCGTCGTCCCCGCAGGCGCGCTGTCCGCCGAGGCGGCCGAACAAGAGGCGCACGCGCTGCTGGGCATCTTGCGTGAGCGCGTGGCGATCGACGGCGAGTTGTTGACCCGCACCGTGAGCATCGGCGTCGCGCAAGGGTTGCCTGGCCGCGACACCACCTCGGATCTGTTGCGCCGAGCCGACCAGGCTCTGCTCACGGCCAAGGGTTCCGGCGGCAATCAGGTCGCCACGTTCTCTGACGAGCTGTCGATGGACTCGGCGTTCCGCACCGACATCGAGCTTCATCTCGCGGGCACGATCGAGGACGGCGGCCTGTTTCTGCGCTATCTACCCGAGGTGGACATGCGCACCGGCGAGGTACTCGCTGCCGAGGCACTGGTGCGATGGGAGCACCCGACCCGTGGGCTCATCTCCCCCGCCTCGTTCATCGCCGTTGCCGAATCCATCAACCTGGCCGGAGAATTGGGACGGTGGGTGATGCGCACCGCATGCGCCGAATTCGCCCATTGGCGCGCTCAGGGCATCGGCACGAACACGGTACTGCGGATCAACGTATCGCCGGTCCAACTGGTGACCGACGGATTCGCGGAGTCGGTGGCCGCCCTCATGAGCGAATTCGGGCTCGAGCGCGGATCGATATGCCTCGAGATCACCGAAAGCGTCGTGGTCCAGGACCTCGAGACCACCAGCATCACGCTGGCCGGCCTCAAGGCAGCAGGCGTGCAGCTGGCCATCGACGACTTCGGGACCGGCTACAGCGTGCTCTCACACCTGAAGTCGCTACCCGTCGACGTGCTCAAGATCGACCGGAGTTTCGTTACGGAACTCGGCTCGAATCCGGACGACCTGGCCATCGTGCGCGCGATCATCGCGCTGGCCGAGGCATTCGGGTTACAGCTCGTCGCAGAAGGGGTCGAGTCGGAGCTCGCGGCGCTCACCTTGCTGCGGCACGGCTGCCACCGGGCTCAGGGTTTCCTGCTGTCTCCGCCGTTGAGCGGAGCAGATCTGGGTGCGCTAATGGCCAAGGGCCGGGTGTCAGCGCACTTCGCGGCAGCGCCCACCAGTTGACGGCAGGGCCCGTGGCTGCACCCTGAGGCTCGCGAGCAATTGACGACCGGACGCCGTGCACATCGGCTTTACCGGAAATTCGGCTGGAACTGTCTCCAGCAGCTCGACACGTAGGAATCGGCTGGCGGACTGGCCCACGATGCACACCTGAAGCCCATCGGGCCCAGACGGTGCGACCAGCGGGTCGGCAGGTGCCACGAACGGGTCGCGCGAAGACACCGAGAGGCCGTGGCGCACTCCGACCGCCAGCGGGCCATCAGACGTGGCGAGCACGACCCCGATGATTCGTCCGTCCTCGAAGACGATCCGCTCCAGCGTGCTCTGCTCGCGGACGTCGACGTCGCGTTCGCGCACCTTCCCGAGCATCCAATCGGAAATGGTGCACCCGTCGGCCAGTTCGGCCGGGCCGATCGATGCGATGGGATGGACCTCGAGCGGCTGACCGTCGCTCGCGCGCACGCTACTGGTTCGCCATCCAGTCAGGGACGTGTACAGCAGCCCGTACTGCGACGCCAGGCACTGTGCGTTCCAGTCGCGAAGGTTTGCCCCCACGAACGGTGCGACGGTGCGGTCGTCGACCGAGACAGCGCGGACCTTGCGCACCGTCAGGCGGGCATTTTCGGCGCCACGGCCGACCGATTCGAGTCCGTGCGACAGGGCGGCGAAGTATTCGTCGGTTTCGACGTCGGTGACGATCGGCGACCAGCTACGAAGGAATCCGCCGACACGGTGGTGAACGGCAACCGAGGTAGTCGACGCGGGTCGGTCGACGGACGGGATGGCCAACAGCACCTCAGCGCCCTGATCGACGGTCGAGATGGCACTTGCCAGTGTTCCGACTCCAGCGCCAATGCACGCTACGTCAACTTCAAGATCCCACATGTGAGTTAAGTACCTCGTCATTGCTAATTGCGACTGGGATGAGAATTGAAGTCGTCTGGCACCAGCTCGGAGAGCGAGGTCTCGGACGCTTCCTCCTGTTCCATACCCTGCACTTCAAAAGCCATTTCGGGATATGGATAAGCAAACTGCGCGCTTAGCAACGGTTCCTGGGTTTCGAGTTTCCCCGGCCCGCGCGAGGGCTCGAAGGAATTTGCAGTTGAGAGCCATGGCAATTGTGTGGACGTGCCATTCCGGCCTTTCGTCGGAGGGGTCAGAACCCCTTCCGACGTGCCATGCGACGCCCAGGCTTCAGCCACGAGGAGCTCCCCCGGCTTCAGACCATGAGTCATCACACTGCGTACTTTACATACTTTTTGAATGTTCCGCAGCACTGGTAAGGACTAAAGGTCTGAGCTAAATCGGGTACGAGTGCAACCAGAAAGTGGCTACGCAGGAACCCAGCCCGAGTTGAGGGAACTAGCGCTGGCCGCGCAGGAGCGGAAGCGCCCGTTGGCGACCACTGGTCGATGCCTGGGCCCCTGGATACACCGGCCTGCGCCAGACCAGCCGTCCGACGAGCCGAAGACCTTCCCCGGCTGCGTCGACCCGCAGCGGTTGGCTAGTCTGAGCGGATTCGTCCGACGCAGATCTGCGCTCGCGATACGAATACCGCGCCACCGCGCAATGGCAATCTATGATCTCCCGGACAAGTTAAAACGCCATCGATTGGGATGACTGAGGTATTCGAAGATGGTGCGTCAAGCCCGATCGGAAGCCACCCGGCAGAAGATCATCGACTCAGCGGTCGATCTGATCAATGAGATCGGATATCCCGCCGCTGGTCTGGCCGACATCATCGAACGGGCCGAGCTGACCAAGGGCGCGCTGTACTACCACTTCGACTCGAAGGAAGCCCTGGCGACCGCCATCATCGAGGAGGGCGGGGGCAGGGTGATTGCCGCCTTCGTGTCAGCCGGGCGCCCGGGATCTCCTGCGATGGAGAACCTCATTCACGGCGTGTTCATGGTCGGCGACACGATCAGCAACGACGTGCTTGCCGCGGCGGCTTCCCGGCTGCTCCGCACGTTCGGTGGGTTCAACCCCGCCGCCAAGAACACCTATGCACGGTTCCTCGAGGAGATGACCCGGCGGGTCGAGTCCGCGGTGGCCGAGGACGACGTGAGATCGGACCTCGATCCCGACGTCATCGCGCGCACGATCTACGGTGCCATGCTCGGGACCGAACTGCTCTCGGCCGCACTGTCGGGCGGCGACGACCTCGGCAGGCAGATGGCAGGCACCTGGGAAGTACTGCTACCCGCCATCGTCCAACCGGACTCGTTGAATTACTACCGGGAGTTCCTCGCCCGTCAGTCGATGCGCGCTTCGACGCCGCGCCGTTAGTTCGAGGCCGCGCCGTTATTTCGAGTACGCCCACGGGATTCGCGCCTGCAAAAAGCGAAGTTGTCTTCTCGTCAACCGGTTACCCTGATCGCCGCTGGGTGGGCACCAAGCGGCCCCGCAGGTCGTTTTGCCGAACTTTCTGTCGATGCGACCGATCGCCGACCGAGCGCCTACCACTACGCCGGATCGGACGTGGCGGGACTCCGGCGCTCATCGCGCCGGAGTCATCAGCGCGTGCCCATTTACGACGATGGCATCAAGCGAGCGGAATCGGTTCTGCCGGAACGTGATTGCAGCCTGTCCACGCAGCTGGGAAACGTGGACGGGAGTCTGGCGGACGCGAAGCGGTGGCAGTGAATTGGTTGATCGACGCCGCCAATTGGCGCATCAACGCCGTATGGGGGCATAGGCTGAAAGGCTCACCTGCGTTCCTTTATAATTTGCGGAGATACGCTAAGGAAACGGGTGCTGTCGGGGGGAACAAAGCTGGAGGATGACGTGGTCGAGACGCTCGCGCAGAGCAGCATCGCCTCATTGCCGTTGGCCCCCAAGAACCCCCTGCCG